>NZ_JAHPTU010000012.1:0-105948 GCF_025514355.1 Acinetobacter sp. WU_MDCI_Abxe161 | reverse complement strand
GCAGTTAAAGTTGTTTTACCATGGTCAACGTGACCGATTGTGCCCACGTTTACGTGTGGCTTATTACGTTCAAACTTAGCCTTAGCCATGTTTATAGTCCTCGTTTACGTCGAACACAATTCTGAGCAAACACCCAGCATCGACATATCGCCAAAAAAATCAAACACCCAATACTTGAAAAGCAGACTAATAAGCCTGCTTTTTAAATCTTTGTAGAAAATCTACTAAACTGTATCTGGAGCTCTTATCGAGATTTGAACTCGAGACCTCTCCCTTACCAAGGGAGTGCTCTACCACTGAGCTATAAGAGCGATTATCCTTCGATGGAGCGGGAGACGAGGATCGAACTCGCGACATGCAGCTTGGAAGGCTGCCGCTCTACCAACTGAGCTACTCCCGCACTGTGTTGGTATATATACCACTTCAATCGAAGTTAATGGTGGTGAGAGAAGGATTCGAACCTTCGAAACTTTCGTAGCGGAGTTACAGTCCGCCCCCTTTGACCGCTCGGGAATCTCACCATATCACACTTATTTCAGTGTTGTTCTTTACTTCACAACTACACACCTTTAAGATGGTGCCGGCACACGGATTCGAACTGTGGACCTACTGATTACAAGTCAGTTGCTCTACCAACTGAGCTATGCCGGCTCTTCTTAGTGTTTCGTACGTTTCGTATCGGAACGGTGTGCAGTTTAGCAAAACTTCCAAACGATGCAAGCGATTTTTTAAAAAAAACCGCTAAAAACTCATAAAATCAATCCGTTTGATGATAATTCAACCGCTTTGATCACTGCGCGAGCTTTTATTTGCGTTTCATTCCATTCAGATTCAGGATTTGAGTCCGCAACCAGACCTGCTCCAGCCTGTACATAGACTTTTTTATCTCGGATAACACAAGTACGGATTGCAATCGACATATCCATTTCACCATGCCATCCTAAATAACCTACTGCCCCACCAAAGACACCTCTTTTTACAGGCTCAACTTCATCAATAATTTCCATTGCACGAATTTTTGGTGCACCTGACAAAGTACCTGCAGGGAAAGTCGCCTTAAATACATCTAGCGCATCGATATCATCACGAACTTCGCCTTGTACATTTGAAACAATGTGCATGACATGCGAATAGCGCTCAATCACCATTTGATCAGTCACTTGGACCTTTCCAATTTTGGACACTCGCCCGACATCATTTCGACCAAGGTCAATCAGCATTAAATGCTCTGCGATTTCTTTTTCATCAGAAAGTAAGTCTTTTTCTAAAGCAATATCTTCTTCTTTAGTTTTTCCACGAGGTCTGGTACCTGCAAGCGGACGTACTGTCGCAATACCATTTTCGAGGCGAGAAAGAATTTCTGGTGATGACCCTACAATATGAAATGGCTTTTTATCTGTAATAGTTTGTCCTTGTACCAAAAATAAATAAGGAGAAGGATTTAAATGACGCAAAGCACGATAGACCTGTAAAGCTTCACCATCAAAATCAGAAACCATACGCTGGCCCGGAACAACCTGCATCACATCCCCCGCACGGATGTATTCTTTAACCTTTTCTATGGTCTCAAGGAATTTTTCTTTGCCGGTAATTGATTCAAAATGTGGAGGTGTATGTGGCTTAGCTTGCAAACTTACTGGTGTAGCCAACAATTGCTCTAACTGATCTAACTTTTCTTGAGCATCTTCATAGGCATTTGGCTGGGTAGTGTCGGCATGAACAATTAAGAATAAAGTATCTTTAAGATTGTCAAAGACAACAACCGTCTTCGATAGCATCAACCATAAATCTGGCAATGTAATTGGATCAGCCGCTGGGACATTTTTTAAACGTGGTTCTATGTAGCGAACCGCATCATAGCCCAAATACCCCACTAATCCGCCCGTAAAGCTCGGTAAGTTTGGCAACAGTTCAGCAGAAGGCACTTTAAACTGCTTCTGGAATTCACGAATATATTGAAATGGATCTTGGCAATCTTGTTGTGTGACCGAACCATCAGCGTGCTGTATAGATAGAATACCAGCATTACATGAGAATACCGTCGACTCGCCTAATCCAATCATAGAATAGCGCGCCCAATTTTCACCGCCTTCGACGGACTCAAATAAATAAGCCTGTGTCTGGTCTTTAAAACGAGCAAAAACAGATAAAGGGGTTTCTGTGTCTGCTAAGCGTTGGCGATAGACTGGAATCGTGTTGTAGCCTGAAGCCTTAAGTTGTTCAAATTGCGCTAATGTAGTCATGAATTCTTCTCTAATATGGTTTCGATTTAAAAGGGTGTTTTTCTAGATTCGATTTAGACACGCCATCGAAAAACCATACGCTTATTCATGCTGATCTCCATTTCATTCATTAGATAATTAACTCAGCCAAACTATCAACAACTTGCTGAGGTTGGCAATCATAGATATTTTCTCCATGATTATAGCCATAGCTAACTACAATACAATCAATTCCCGCGCGACGTGCAGCCTCAATATCATTACTTGAATCACCAATCATTAATGATTGTGAAGCCGATATTTTTAAGCTTTGCATACAATGTAATAATGGCAATGGATGGGGCTTTCTCTCAGGTAAGCTATCCCCACCAAGTACGACTTGGAAATATGGAGAGAGCTCCAAAGCATCAAGCAACCCTTGGGCAAGTTGTACAGGCTTATTGGTCACGCATGCCATTTGTATATTTAAAGTTTTACAATATTTTAAAAACTCGGTTACCCCAGGATAAATTTGAGTATTTACACAAAGCTCTACACTATATATATCAATAAACTTCTGTAATAAAACTTTATGTTGTTCAGGATCTAATTTTCCAAAAATATGAATTAGAACGCTTTCACAGAGTTTTGAAGCTCCTTTGCCTACCCATTCTCGTATTTGGGCTTCTGTTACCTTTGGCCAACTTAGCGCCTCTAAACTTAAATTCATCGCCCGATACAAATCAGCAGCAGAATCAACTAGCGTTCCATCTAGATCAAATAAAATTAAATCGCGCTTACTTAGTTGTGCAACAGACATCTTTTTCTACTCAAAATTAAAAAGGCATGCGTTTAGCATGCCTTGATTGTAAAAGCAGCAATGGATTATTTAAAGAACAACCATGCTAATACAGCTAAAATTACTAAAATAATAATTGTGATTAAACCAACGGATGCATTCTTCTGTTGCTCTTTTTCTTCTGCAACACGAGAAACTGGCTCATCAAAAGCAATAGGCGTTTGCTGTTGTGCATTGATATCCACACCTTCTGGAATAGGTGCAGGCTTTGGAATAGAAATATTCTGCGGCATACCATCGCGACGAACTTCGACTTCTGCAGCGCGCTCTGCAAGGCTTGGCATTCCTTGATCGCTTAAATCTGGAGATGATGTTGTATTTACAGGCTCGGCTTCAATTTCAGGTAATTCCGTGATTGTCTGTGCAGGTGCTAATACAGAAAATTTAAAACTAGCGAACTGAACAATATCACCATCATGTAGCTGCTTTTCTTGCTCAATACGAATATCGTTTACAAATGTGCCATTCGATGAATTAAGGTCTTGCACCCATAGCGCCTGATCTTTTAAAAGCAATGCCGCGTGGCGACGTGAAATCTCAGCAGCTTGTAATAACACATCGGCATCTTGATGACGCCCTACTAACATATCACGATCAACACTAATTTCTTGGCCTGTAATTTCACCAGTAATTGCTTGTAGTTTCCAAGTCATACGTATGTCCCATTCATTTTTTATTAATCATAACATGCTACTACTGTGCTGTGCTTGGGCGCAGTGTCGTTGTTGTTACTGTATTTTTAGTACGATTAATTTCAGGGTCAGGCAACTGCAAGGTTTGCTTTTGAACCGCTGGCTCTACTGCCACAGGTGTGGTTACTGTCGAAGTTTTTCCACCCGACGGAACCTGTTGATAGTTTTTCGGTTGAGAAGCAATACTAGGCGGTGTCATTTTTTGATTATAGACATCATCAACCTGTTCAGGCAGTTTTGCAAAATTGCCATTTTTATCCATAGCTAATTGCAAGCTATAAAGTTGACTATAGCGCTGCTGAGACAAGCGACGCACATCATTTGCATCACCCACAATTGTTGGGTGGATAAAAACAAGAAGGTTACGTTTTACATTGCTTCTATTATCTGATCGGAACAATCGCCCCACATAGGGGATACTGCTCAACCCAGGAATACCTTGACGGTTAAACTCAACATCATCAGATACCAAACCACCTAAAACAACTGTCTGTCCATGTTCTGCTAATACAGCCGTTTTAATAGCACGTTTGTTGGTAATTAAGTCGGCAGCCTGGCCTTTACTTGCCTGAACATTTGAAACTTCTTGTTCAATCTCAAGTCGAACTGTGCCATTTTCACCAATGTGAGGTATAACTTTTAATGTTACACCGACATCTTTTCGCTCAACTGTTGTGTATGGATTGATCCCAGTACTGTTTGTAGTAACTGATCCTGTTACAAATGGAACATTCTGGCCGACAACAATATATGCTTCTTCATTATCCATCGTCACAATAGAGGGTGTAGATAATAAATTAGAAGCTGTATTCTCTTTTAGAGCTTGAATCAAAGCTCCATAAAGCTGGCGAGAACCGTCTGCACCTTCTTTATATTTTCCTAATGCTATTGAACTACCAGCCCCAATTGCACTGCCCAGACCAGCTGCGCCACCTGTTAGATAACCAGCTGCCAGTGAAGCCAAGCTAGAACCTGCATTAGTAAAGTTAATTAGTCCTATGCCACTATTAATATCACCGAGTGCCCATTGCACCCCTAATTGATCAGCATCTTTACCTGAGACTTCAATAATTGCAGCTTCAATAAGGACTTGCTGACGGCGAACATCGAGCTGCTGAATAGCAGATTCAATTTCACGCATTAATTGAGGGTCTGCCTTAACCACTAACGAGTTTTGGGCATTATCCGCAATAATGCTCACACCATTTTGGCTAAAGCTAGAGATACTGTTTTGATTACTATTATTTGAATTACCATTTAGATTAATAGATGGCGTAGAAATTGAGCTACCATTTGAACCAGAGGTATTTGAACTGGAATTCTGGTTATTACCCATCAAATTATTGATCGGATTCGATGTATTAGAGGAACTGTTATTACTATTTGATGAAGAAACAGCCTGCCCCGTCACAAGACCTTGTAAAATTTCAGATAAATTTTTTGCACTTGCATATTTCAAGCGAAAAACTTTTAAACCACCTAAACGGTCTGCCGAAGGTACATCCAGCATTTCAATCATATGGCGAATGCGCTTACGCGTTTCAGGATCGCCCTTTACTAAAATACGATTGGTACGGTTGTCTGCAATAATACGGATACGTGCACCATTAAAATCTTTAGATGCTCCCGTAGCACTCATTGCCTCCAGCTGGGTAATGATTTCTTCAGCTTGGCTCGATTGAAGGCCTATTGCCTCAATATCATTCTGTCCAGTGCCATCCAGATTACGAATAATATTTTCAAGTTGATAAATATTTGCTGCACGGTCCGAAACAATCAGCGCATTAGTCCCTGCAATCGCAGCCATATGCGCAAATTGTGGCATTAAAGGGCGAAGTGCTGGAATTAAGTCGTTCGGATTAGTATTTTCAAGCCAAATAACGCGGGTAACAATCTGATCCCCACGCAATTTATTTCGGGAGTCGTAAGGAATTCCCGAGTTCTTAACATTGCTATCAGGTACTAATTTAATGGTGTTACCTGAAGGAATTGCCACCACTCCATTTACGTTTAAGACCCCAAGAAACAGATCGTAAACTTCATTTTTATTGAGGGGCTTATTCGATATTACTGTGACGTTGCCACGCACTCGTGGATCTACTGCAAAGTTTTTACCCGTGATGTCCGCTACTTCATTAATAAATGCAGTTAAGTCAGCATCACGTAAATTGATCTTCCATGTTTGGGCATAGACACTGCTGCTCACTGTCGCAATCAATGGGGCTGCTGCAAGTAATGCCCAAAGTGGACGTTGATGATTCAATAAAGCCATAACTTGCGATAATTCCTAACTCTTATGGTGACGTGTTATCACTAAAAATTTTGTTGTATGGTCATCACTTGATCACCACGTTTTATTTCTATTTTCACTTGTCCAGCTCGACGAGCCTGCTCAAGTAACTGCACATCCGTTTGTCCCTGCCCAATCGTTTGACCGTTTAAAGAAACAATCCGATCACCCGGCCTTAAACCTAACTTATTTCGAAGCGCAGTGGGTGTACGTTCTGTAACTTCAAAACCTTCACTGGAGTTCCCACTAACCCCCATGTCACGCAGATATTGTTCACGGTTGCCTTGCATTTGCTGAATAACCTGCCCTAATGCCTCTTGAGCCGTATTAACAGGTGTTGAGGGCTGAGGCGCAGTAGCAGCAGATTGTGAAGCATCTGGTGTCATAGGCTGATACAAACCATTTGGCAAACCTTTAAATTGGAGTTCACGCGTGCTTCCATTACCTTGACGCAATATCACGTGATCCCAATAAACTTCTGCCAACTGATAAGATGTAGAGCCTATTGTTTCTCCCACCCGATACCGGTCAGCAGTATTATCCAGCTTAATAACAGCCGAGGAAAAACGGTTCGGATAACCGAGCATCACACCTTGCAATTCTAGGTTGATATTTTCCTGAGCTGCATTGGCTGAAGGTTCATTAAAAAGCGAAAAAGTACTAATGTTAGGAATTTGCGGTTGCTGTGACCCCAACTCCACTCTATCAAACTGCATCATTTGAGGAGGTGCAATCACCCACCAAAATAATGAAGCTAACTTCCAACACAACCATAAAATCAAAAAGGCAAATACAACCACACTTAACCGGTCTAATTTTTGCCATTGTAGTTGCTGTAATTTCTCAATCCATACTTTCATTAGCTACCCCCTTGTATTAAGGGTTGACGAGAACTAATGACAAATGTATCTAAACCAGCTTTTCCATCATAAGATGGAATATTAAGTAATAATCTTTGCGTGAGTTGCACATCAAGCATCATGTTGGCATCTAATAAAAGATTTGCCATTTTTTGACTGCGTTGATCACGTATATCAACTTGCAACTGTCCATTTTGATCCGTTAATTGCCCATTTAAAGAAGGCATATTCATACGGTCTTGACGATCACCAATATTATAAATTAAAGCACCACCACCCCAATGCAATTGGCCATCAACTGCGGCAAAACCCTGCTCTTTTTTATAATTAAACTCAATATCTTTAAGCTGAATACTGTTCGTAGGCCATTGCCAATTTACAATTTGTTTTAATGTTTCAGGCGCAACCTGACCATTCATAGTCTTTACAATTACTTTTTTCCCCACACCATAACCCATTACCCCAGATAATTGGGTATTTCCACTATGGATATCTACGTCAGCAGCGAACCGTAATAAAAATAGGTCTAGAGGTCTAGTTTTCCAATGAATCGAGCCTCTCAACGTACCACGCCGCCAATCTGCTTGGCCTTGCCAGATATTTCCGCTTACATTGTGTAGAGTTTGATTATTCTTTGAAAATTTAGAAATAAGCCACGTCGCTGGGATCTGTAAAATTATAAAAATTAAAAATGCAATGAGGGCAAAAAACCACCACTTCCATTGCTTAGACTTTTTCTTCATTCAGCCTTACCAACATGCAAATTATCGTCCTTATTTTGAGAGTAGCTCCCTAGTCTGACATTATGCATACTTTTTCAACATCGCCAATTCACTTCATATAAAAAAACCAAGCAATCAGGCTTGGCTTCGATATTAAGACTATAAGTTGAACGTATGACAAAATCATGAAAACTTGACACTCAATGAACTAAATGCACATTTGATCTCAACAATTCATTTAAAGAAGAATTTAAGCACTCATTTTAAAATAATATTTACAGCAAAATTTTGAGATATTTTTATAAATAAAAAAGCCAAGCAAATTTGCTTGGCTTTTTAAATCGGCACTACGATTAGATTAAGAAATCTTCTAGTTTTGCGCCTTTTTCAATTTCAGCAACTAACCAGCGTGGTTGTTTACCGCGACCAGTCCAAGTCTCTTCAGCATTGTTTTTGTTACGGTAACGAGGCTCAACAGATTTACGAGTTGTTTTCTTACGTTTTTGAGCACCAAACTCAAGAAGTTGTTCAACACTGAAACCTACATTTTCAGCAATCTCGATAATTTGATTATAAGCATCTTCGATTGCTTGATCTTTTTTACTTGCAATTAAAGCTTCTGCTTCTTCTTGTAAGCGTTTTAACTCTTCAACAGATAATTCACTGATATCCGGCTTCATTAATAAATACTCCAGTCTTACAGACAATTCAAAATAATACAGACAAAATTTAAAAACATAAAATCAAGACCAATATTATTTATAATCTATTCAATAAGCAATAGTTTGAAAGCCGTGTTCATCAGAATAACCAAAAAAATTACCTTTTAATTACATTATCAATTATAAATGAAATATATTTTATTAATATTTATTTAAGATAAATGTATTAAGTCATGTCCTACTGATTTTTCTAGTTCAATCATTTTTTGTTTTATCTCCTGAGGTATTTCACATTTTCGTTCTGTTAATTTATCCATACATACCAGAACAGCCTCAGCAGTCGCCACGATTTGTTGTTGGGTTTCACTCCACAATATATAAGCCATACGGAATGCGCTATTACGAATCTCTTCCACGCGAACCCCTACTTTCAATACATCGGGATAAAAAACAGGTCTTAAATATTTACACTGACTTGAAGCTACAACGGGATATATTTGAGGGGTTAATATATTTATTGCTTCCATATATAAAATACGTGAGCTTTCAATATATCGATAATATTGTACATTATTGACATGACCAAAAGCGTCCATATCTCCCCATGCAACTTTCTGTTCATATATTATCGGGTAGACAGACAGTTCTTTCATTTTTACCTCATATTTTAAACTTTAAAAAATTTGCATCATTTTCAAAGATTAGATTTAACTGTTTGATTAACACTTCATCTTCTTTAAGTGTAGACTTAATACGTAAATAGCTCATTAAAATATTATCTGGATATAATGATAATAATGTTTCAGCTTCTGCTTGACGTCCAGTTGCCATATAGACATGCCATTTTGCAAAGGTTAAAACAGGCAAATTCATATATTGATTTTCGAACTGAATGATTTTTTCTTCGACATCAGCATAGTCAGGAACCTGTTTAAGTAACTGTTGCTGAAACCATAAATAAAATACTTCTGGATCAAACTGCTCTTTTAACAAGTGAAGGGTTAAATCCGCATGTTGCATGCTCATATCAGGCATACGTGCTAATAGTTTTAGCCATAACAACTTACTGCTATAAGGTCGAGTTTGAATTTCAGACTCTAAATCTAAATAACGTTGCTGTAAGGCATGTAAGTCATCAACAGAAGCCTGATCGAATTGCTGAAGAAGTTGTTGCAGCCATAAATCACGATGCTCTGCATCTAATAAGCCATATTTCATGGATCGTAAATATACCCATGGATGTTGCAGCGCTAATTGCCCCCATAATGCAGTTAATTTTTGCTGATAGGCAGTTTCTATTTCTTCAAGCCAAGGCGATAATTGATGTTGATATAAGAATTCAAGATGAGTTAATGCGCGGTCGGCTTCATTTTCGGCTAAAAAGATTTCAATTCGCTGTAACTCAGCCAATTCAAATGCCATAGGTGGTGATTGATCAAGAGCAGCCAGGGCTTTTGGATAGTCACCATTTAAAACCAGAAACTTGGCATCAATAATATTTTTTAAAAGCCCTGATTGAGTAAAAACGCGCTCAATAAATACTCGTTGATCTTCGGCAGCCTCTAATAACCAGACAATACCTAATTGTTCATAGGGATGAAGGTTTTTAAACTGAAAGATGTTTTCACTTTTTCTTTGCTCACGAGATGAATAACGCTTAACCCACAGCCATATAAGTTGAGCAATAAAGCTCATTACCACAAAAGTAAGGGTTAACCCCCAGACATTTGTTTGCAACTGCAATTGTCGCCAGTAAATATAGACGTATCCCATTCCATAACCGTAACTCAATAAAGCTAAGGCTGCGAAAAGTATTAAGCTGATGACGAAATAAACCCACAGGAGGTGTTTCATATATCCTCCTTATGAGCCAATGAGCCCAAGTGTAGAGAGTTTCGGAACCGGCACAACAGATAAATGCGCCACTTTAGCAATACGTTTTTTTAACTGCTGACTTGCTGCATCAGGCATCTCATCTAACTTTTGCATCACAGATTGCAACTCATTTTGATACTCAGTCATTTTCCCTTGATTAAGTGCCTGTTCGGCAATTAACAATCTTAATTGCACTTCTTTGAGCACGACACTTCGATTCATTAAATTAATAGAAGGGGTTTCTACTTTTTCTATACGGAACCATTTTTTCCACCAAGACACACTCTCGGATTGATCCATTTCAAGTTTAGGTTGAGCTAAGGCTTGTTGAATATTTTTATCAATACTCTGCAATAAGTCGTCGATTAGTTGATGACGTTGATTTTGAGCCAAAGTGAATTGTTGAACTGCCTGCTTATCCTGCTCAAGTGATTGATTCAAGCTATGTTGTAATGCAGGGGCAATTTCATAGTGCACAAGAGATTGTTGTAACTGATTTAATTGATCAACTGCATAAATCAATTGCTGCTGATCAATTGCAAATTGAATTAAATCCAACTTTTGTTTAATTAAAACTGTAGGCGCAATACCTGTCGGAGAATCATCTGGTTGAGCCACTGAACTGAGTTTATTTCCTGTATTTACAGGCTGGCTCTGCAACTGCCGCTGTAAAGCAACCAATTGATCATTTAAACTGGCATAGTGCTGTTCTGATTGCAGCAGGCTTTGTTTAAGCTCGGGAACAGTACGAGAAATTTGCCACATATCGTAGCTGAGCTTAGCCAACCAAGCTATGCCCAGCAAAATGATGATAGAAACAAGTTTTCTCATATGAATCCTTATAATGCCTGAATGTGATGAATCATCCCCGAAGGCGATAAATTTTCAAGTTGAATAATGTGAAAATGAGCCAGTTGCTGATCACGATACTCTTTAACAATTTGAAAAAGACGAGGTCCTAAAACTAGATATACACAATCAGGTTGTGCATTATTTTTTGAACAAAGTTCTAACCAATACTTCCAGCTCGCTTCACTGGTAATTAAGACGAGCCATTTATTTAAATTATAATTTGAATTCTGTGTCAGATGTTTGAATGTCGAATATGAAGCTTCTGGACACTGCCGATGATATAAAACGAAATTTAAGATCTGAATTCCTTGTTGTTGCAAGGTCTCCATCATAAATTGGCGTCCGCCCTCTCCCCGCCAGAAAGCCACACTCTCCGTCTGTTGCATATTATGCAGAATAGGCAGATTGAGCATCCCTTCAGAAGTTTCGACATCGGGAATATGTGCTTCTATTCCATATTCATTTAGACGATTGGCTGTTGCCTGTCCTACCGCAATCCACTGAATATGTTTTAAATCACTGAGCTTTAGACCGCTTTTTTCTAAATACTTCATGCCCACCTCAACAGCAGTTGGGCTGACCACAACAATCGCTTGCGCTTTACTTAATTGCTGGTAAAGCTCAAGTAATTGTTCCGAAAAGGGTTTGGCAACAAGTTCTAAAAGAGGTAAAGACTCAACCTGATATCCCTTATTTTGCAAAGCTTCTGTTAATTCAGTTGCACGCGAATCAGGTCGAGTATTAATAAACAACATAGTTTTAATAGAGAGCCTTCAATAACTCGCCAGCACCTTGATCAAGTAAGTTTCGAGCAAGGTTTTCACCCAATTGCTGAGCATTATTGGCTTCGTCTGTAAGCTCAGCACGCAATAATGTTTGCCCATCAGCGCTTCCTACACGACCTTCAATATGAATTTGTCCATTTTGAAGTGTGGCATAACCTGCAATTGGGACCTGACAACCGCCTTCAAGGTAAGCATTAAAAGCACGCTCAGCACGAACACAAACATCTGTTTCTTGGTGTAATAGCGGTTGAATTAAAGCTAGTACATCTTGGTCAGCTGCACGGCATTCTAAACCCAATGCACCTTGACCCACCGCAGGCAAACTAATATCTGGTGTTAAGCAATGACGAATACGTTCTGACAACCCTAAACGTTTTAAACCAGCACTGGCTAGAATAATCGCATCATATTGACCTTCATCTAATTTAGCTAAACGTGTCCCCACATTTCCACGTAAGTCAATAATTTGTAGATCTGGGCGTTGTTTTAAAATTTGAGATTTACGACGTAAACTTGAAGTACCAACTTTTGCACCTTGCGGCAAGTCAGCAAATTTTTCAAATTGATTTGAAACGAAAGCATCGAATGGGTCTTCTCGCTCACAAATCACTGCCAAAGTTAATCCCTCCGGCAAAGCCATTGGTACATCTTTCATTGAATGTACAGCTAAGTCTGCACGCCCATCTAAAAGTGCTGCTTCTAACTCTTTAACAAACAGCCCTTTGCCCCCAATTTTTGCTAAAGGTGTATCTAAAATTTTATCGCCCTGCGTGACAAATTTAACCAATTCCACTGTTAAATCAGGGTGAAGCTCCTGTAAACGGGCACGAATATGTTCTGCCTGCCAAAGAGCAAGTGGGCTTTGTCGTGTAGCAATTTTCAAGGTTTTCATAAATTCAAGCATGGGCTGGTCAAACAATACACCCTAAACTTAACTTGATCCCTTAAAATTGCAAGTAAAATCTCGCAAGTCCAAGATCACTCTTTTAAATTTAGAGCTGATGAATTCGCTCTCTAAGTGTAGACAAATGTCGACGGCTCACTGAAAGTCTTTCATCAAGACCTCGCAGCCTAACTTGATATTGCCCCGAACTAACCAGCTCCAGCCCATCTAAATATGCAACTGCCACCAACGCATTTCGATGAATACGAATAAATTGATCTGCAAATTCGGTTTCAAGTTCTTTTAATGTTTCATCTATTAATACACTGCCATTTTTATGACGCACCGTAACGTATTTCTGATCAGCTAAAAAATAATAGATATTTTCAACAGGAATCAGTTCAACGCCACGGTAGGTTTTTGCGGCAATTTGATGACGCTGTGTTTTTAGATCCTGTAAAAATTCATGTTGTGGCAAAGCGTTGAGCTGTGCTTGTGTAAGCTGTGTCAATTGACCTAAAGCTTGCTCAAGCTCTATTGGGTCAATCGGCTTAAGAAGATATGCCTGAGCTTGAGATTTAAAAGCTTCCAATGCATGCTGATCGTAGGCGGTACAAAACACAATCGCAGGTCGAGGATTGAACTGGCTTAACTGTTCTGCACAGACAAGACCATTCATACCTGGCATTTGAATATCAAGTAAAATTACATCCGGTTGATGAAGCCGTGCCTGTTCCAAGGCCTCTTGTCCATGATGAGCCGTTGATACAACTTCATGTCCCATCTTTGAAACTAAACGTGACAATCGTTCCACTGCAAGTGGTTCGTCATCACAAATTAGCACCTTCATTCATCCTCCTTGTCACCGTTAACTTGATCCATTTTTTTATGGTTAACTCTGACTGACTTATTATTTTGTTTGATATTGATAGCTCATAATAGTGGTATATAAGGCTTCACCTTTATAAACCTGAAATCTAACAGTGTTCCCGTAATATGCTTTCAGGCGTTGTTTTACATTTTCAAGGGCGATTCCATGCCCTTTCCGTGAATTTATTGTATCGTCTGTATATGGGTTGGTAATGACTATACTGACTTGATTTTGCAATATTTCAACCAATACCCCTATGGTTGCTTTACCCATCATTGGTTCTACCCCATGAAAAATACTATTCTCTAACAAAGGCTGTAATGTCAATAAAGGAATAGTGATCTGTTTTAATTGCACAGGTGAAAGCTCAATTTTCCAATCTACTTTTAAACGCTCCCCCAACCGCACCTGCTCAATCATTAAATATTGTTTACTGAGCTCAATTTCTTCATGCAGACTCACCAACTTTAATTCTTGGAAACTCGCTCGAAATAAACGCGATAGGCTAATGAGCATACTTTCTGCTTTATCTGGATCTATCGCAATTAAACTCACCACATTATTCAGACTATTAAATAAAAAGTGAGGGTGAATTCTCGCTTGCATGGCCTGAATACGAGCATTTAATTCTGCATATTGTTGATGCAGCCACTGCTCCCTGACATATAAATAACGTAAGCAGAAAGCTCCCAACAATATTCCATAGCTTAGATATAGAGGTACATTGGTAAAATAAATGCTCCAGCCCTGTGTTAGATAAGCATGTTTATTGAAAAGACCAAACTGAAAAAAATTACTTATTAAGGTGGTCAAGACAACAATAACTTGCAGCATGACAAAGCCAATAGCTAAAGCAAACTCTTGACGTAAGCTGCTAAAAAAACCTTGAAAGCGTTCAACTAAAGCAAAAAAGGATAAAATTACCCAATTAATAAAAACGATGTATTGTAAAAGTCTCCCCCCGCTCAAGGCTTGCCAAGACTGCGCTTCAGCCAATGCCAAGACCAGTGCCAAAACATTACTTGCGATAATTAATTCGAATAAGTGTTGCCAACGCCCATTTTTCGTAAAAAAATAGGAAGAATTTTGATTTCGGTATGCTGTAGGAAACAACTTTGTTTGTTGAGCTTCGGCAAGTGATATACTCTTTTTTATTTTACTGAGCCACCATGACCACATCTTCAAATCCCCCTAATTCAGTAACCCCAGACCAAACCTCAGGTATGTGGGGTGGTCGTTTTTCTGAAGCGACGGACGCTTTTGTAGCCGAATTTACCGCCTCTGTTCAGTTTGACCAACGTTTTTATAAACAAGACATCGCTGGTTCGATTGCGCATGCTACCATGCTTGCGAAAGTTGGCGTACTCACAGAAGCAGAACGCGATGACATTATTGAAGGTTTAAGCACCATTCGCTCAGAAATTGAGGCTGGAAACTTTGAGTGGCGCATCGATCTTGAAGATGTTCACATGAACATTGAATCACGTTTGACTCAACGTATTGGTATTACAGGTAAAAAATTACACACTGGCCGTAGCCGTAACGATCAGGTTGCAACTGATATTCGTCTTTACCTGCGCGACGAAATTGATGATATTTTAAAATTATTAGAACGTTTACAAAAAGGCTTATTAGGCTTGGCTGCCAAAAATGTAAATACAATTATGCCGGGCTTTACACACCTACAAACTGCTCAGCCTGTGACTTTTGGTCATCACTTGTTAGCATGGTTTGAAATGTTAGTGCGTGATACCGAACGTCTTCAAGATTGTCGTAAGCGCGTTAACCGCATGCCACTTGGTTCAGCTGCTCTTGCTGGTACAACTTATCCGATTGACCGTGCTTATACAGCAGAACTTTTAGGTTTTGAAGCTGTATCTGAAAACTCTCTTGATGCTGTATCTGACCGTGACTTTGCCATCGAATTTAATGCTGCTGCTGCACTGATCATGATGCATTTATCACGTATGTCAGAAGAACTGATTCTTTGGACTTCTGCACAGTTCAAATTTGTGAATATTCCTGACCGTTTCTGTACTGGCTCATCAATCATGCCACAGAAGAAAAACCCGGATGTTCCAGAACTTATTCGTGGTAAATCTGGCCGTGTATTTGGTGACTTAATTAGCTTACTTACGCTCATGAAAGGTCAACCATTGGCATATAACAAAGACAACCAAGAAGACAAAGAACCATTATTTGATGCAATCGATACGGTTCGTGGTTCTCTTATGGCTTTCGCAGACATGATTCCTGCATTGGTTCCAAATATTGAAATCATGCGTGAAGCTGCACTTCGTGGTTTCTCGACTGCAACCGATCTTGCTGACTATTTAGTGAAAAAAGGCGTTGCTTTCCGTGATGCGCATGAAATTGTAGGTAAAGCAGTCGCATTAGGTGTTGCTGAAGAAAAAGATTTATCTGAGCTCACACTTGAGCAATTACAACAATTCTCTGACTTAATTACAGCAGATGTGTTTGATAAAGCCTTAACACTAGAAGCTTCTGTAAATGCACGTGATCATATTGGTGGAACTTCACCAAAACAGGTTGAAGCTGCGATTGCGCGTGCCCATACACGTTTAGAACAGTTATACGCTTAAGGATAAAACATGAGTCGCCAAGTATTTTGCCGTAAATATCAAAAGGAAATGGAAGGTTTAGACTTCGCTCCTTTCCCAGGTGCTAAAGGCCAAGATTTTTTTGAAAATGTTTCTAAGCAAGCATGGCAAGAATGGTTACAGCATCAAACTACACTCATTAATGAAAAGCGTTTAAACGTGTTTGAACCAGAAGCGAAAAAGTTTCTTGAAGAACAACGTGAAAAATTCTTCAATAATGATGAAAGCGTAGAAAAAGCTGAGGGCTGGAAACCAGAATAATCGGTTCCTTTTAGCTTTTTCATCATTAAAAAGGCGGATCTATATACATAGATCCGCCTTTTTTTACGTGAAACTTACACAAACATAAAAAGCCTTACATAGAGAGCACAGGACTCTACATGACATCAAAAAGCGAAGAACTTAATATTACTCTATAGCAGGAAGAACACGATCCCTGTCGTGTTTATGCACTTGATTTTCTGTCCTGAACTTCCCCCCAAAGTTCGGGACATTTTTTTATCTATTATTTTTAAAAAATAAAAAAAGCCTTGCTTGAAACAAGGCCTTTAAATATTTCAGCTCAAGATTACTTTTCGTGAACTTTGGCTTCAATTTCTTCAATTTTAGTATGACGAGCATCAAAGCCTTTCGCCATATAAATAACTTGCTCAGCAATGTTACGAGCATGATCGCCAATACGCTCTAATGAACGTAAAACCCACATGACATTAATCACACGAGCAATATGTCGCGGATCTTCAATCATATAAGTCATTAATGTGCGCGTTGCCGATTGATATTCACGGTCGATGTCAGCATCGGCTAAAAGTACACGTAAAGCTTGATCTGCATCTAAACGCGCAAAAGCATCAAGGGCATCATGAATCATGACACGAACTTGGTTACCAATATGACGTGTTTCCATGTAGCCACGAGGTGATCCCCCCTCTTCACAGAGGTTTTGTGCAATACGGGCAATTTTTGCAGCCTCATCACCAATGCGCTCAAGGTCAGTATTGGCTTTGCTCATGGCAATAACCATACGCAAGTCAATCGCTGCTGGATGACGTCGTGCCAAAATCAACGTCAGACCTTCATCAATATCACGTTCATATTGGTTAACGGCATTATCTTT
The DNA here is from genome assembly GCF_025514355.1 of Acinetobacter sp. WU_MDCI_Abxe161. NCBI lineage: Bacteria > Pseudomonadati > Pseudomonadota > Gammaproteobacteria > Moraxellales > Moraxellaceae > Acinetobacter > Acinetobacter sp. WU_MDCI_Abxe161. The sequence goes on along the minus strand of NZ_JAHPTU010000012.1, from coordinate 88,658 downwards.
AAATTGAACATCAATCGCTAAATTTGCATCTGTATCAAGTAAAGCATGAATTGCATTGGCAACCTGTTGTTCGACCAAGCCCCCCATGGTCATAAACTTTGTGTTTACATCTTGCAAATCTTCATTAAATTGAGAAGAAATATGATGGCTTAACACCGGATTACTCGGACTCAAGGGAAGCCTCCAACATGATGGCGCAGGAATAAAATGATTGAGCATTAAAACACAGCAATCATTAAGTTTTTATGACAAAATTAAATTTCAGATAAAAGCATTTTATTACTGATACGTTAACCAGCTATTGAGCTCAACCAGATCTTTTTCACCTAATTGGCCTACCGCAGCTTTTAAACGAAGTACATTCAATAAATAGTCATACTGAGCATTAAGATAATCCTGTTTTGCAGAAAAAGCATTACGCTGCGCTAATAAAACATCAACCATACTTTTTAGGCCTTCGTTATAACTTGCTTTCGAGGCTTGAGAAACCAAAGAAGATGAATCCATTGCGGCCTTTCTTGCTTCAAGTTTGGCTTGATCGGTATCGACCTGCATAAAGGCACTTTTCACATCGACATTGGCACGGCGAATCGCTGCATCAAGTTGCGCCTGCGCTTTACTGGCTTCTACAGTCGCCTTTTTAATTGATGTTCGGGTCCGTCCGCCATTAAATAAATTCCAGTTCATTTCTACCCCAACCTGATCAAATTTTCCGTCAGTCGAAATGAGCGTCTCTGGTGTTTGTTTGGTATAGCCATAGCTTGCCACAGCATCTATTTGGGGATAAAGCGCTGCCTTTTCTACACGGCGCTGGTCCTCACTATATTTTTGCTGTAAGCGGGCTTGCTGAATTTTTAAGTTTTTTTGCTGCGCCAAAGAAAGCCAGTTATTAAGCTCTGCTGGATAAGGCTTTTGAAAATTAAAATCATTTCGCAGTACAGCGAGTTTATCTTGATAAGAACCAATATATTCAGAAAGCTGCTCTTGGGCTAAAAGTAATTGAACATTGGTTGAAATACGATTGGCTCTGGCATTTTGATATTGGGCATTTGCTTCACTCACATCACTACGCGCCACCAACCCTTCTTTGAGTTTAGCATTCATCATATTGAGCTGTTCAAGCAAAGCCTTTTCTTCTTGTAAGTATGCAACACTCAACGCCTGCTGACGCAACACATTAAAATAGGCTTCTGCTACATTTAAAACATGATCTTGTTTTTGCAGTCTTAAAGTAATTTCACTTAAGGCAACCGAAGTTTTAACTTGCTTATAACCTTCCCAGGCATCCATTCGAAATAATGGCTGACGTGCGGTGAGAGTCGCTTGTCGAGTCGTTGACGTGTTACTTACCAAAGCATCTGACAGGCCTTCTTGGTCAACACCCGGAAAGTTTGAACGTTTTACAGTTTGTCGATTACGAGTAATGTTCCCAGACAATGTGACGGTCGGTAATAACGCCCCCGTTGCCAAGCCTAAATTAAGTTGATCTGCTTCATATTGTTGTTGATTGGCTTGCCATGTCGGATCATTTTGTTTTGCGCGCTCATAAGCTTCAACCAAATCTAGAGCAAAGCTCGAAGATGCAAAACTCCAAAGGCCCACAGCGACCATTAATTTTATTTTCATTGTTCAAATCAACGATAAAACTTGCTCTTAAGACTAAGAAAAATTCTAATCAAACTCAAGCCATTAAAAGTTTTAGTTTTTTAAGCGTCCTTAGTTTTTGACAAGATTAAAATACAAATAAAAATCAAAAACATGCCTATCCAACCGACCCATGAAATATGCTCACCAACCAAGACAATCGCAAAAATCGCAGCAACTAAAGGTTCGAATAAAGTTAGGGTGGTCGCTTTGCTAGCATTTACTGTTTTTAGACCAAAACCGAAAAGTAAATAACCCAAAAACATAGGAATCAGCATCATATAGCCAGCCACAAGTAGATTGGTTGAGCTTTGCAGTAACCCTCCACCTGTAATCAATAAAGTAGGCAATAAAATAACTGCTCCACCACCCATAATCATGCCCATTGCAGCTTTAGCAGCAACGCCCCGATCTATTAATCTTTTTGCAGCCCATGAATAAAGCGAATAAGTTGTAGCAGCGACCAGCCCAAGGAAAATACCGAAGAATTTATTCCATTGATTTGTACTCTCTTGAACCACATGACTTTCGCCCATCGACAACATACTTACACCAAGCACACCGCACACAAAACTTAGAAACCAGATAGCCGATAAAGCTTTGCGGTCAAAAAATCGTTCTAAAATTGCTGCGATCAATGGAGCAGTACCAATTGAAACCACAGTACCAATCGTAATGCCCGCATAATGCATTGAGGAATAAAAGGCCAAAGGATAAATACCAACTGCCGCTACGCCTAAAAGAAGTATTGAAAGATTTTCTCTTATGAATTGTCGGTTTTCCCGAATGGCTCGTGAAGCGACCAAAGCCTGTAAAAGACCTCCTCCACCCATCGCTACAGCGCCAATAGCAAGTGGGCCAAGTGTCGGAGCAAATGCGGCCGCAGTACCTGTTGTTCCCCACAGAACAGAGGCAACTAAAATTGCGATTGTGCCTCCATAGCTACTATTTTTAATGAGGCTAATCATGTGGGCATTCTCTATTTAAAATGTCTTCTGCCATTTGTTTTGCCAAGAGGAGTTGACGACTGTTACCTTCCAACCCTGCTCGCGCCATAGAACCTTCTAAAAGAAAAGAAAGCTGTGTAGCCACATAGCTAATACGCTGTGAGTCGGGTATTAATTTCTTTAAATGCTCAGCAACAATAGCCTCAACTTCTTCTTTATGCTGCCTTACCGAGCTTCGCCCTGCACTATTTGCCGGAAACTCAGCCGCAGCATTCAATAATCCACAACCACGAAAGCCTTTTTCATAGGCAAATTCCGCATGGTCTTGATAGGCATCAAATACAGCTAAAATCGCTTGTTTCGCTGTTTCTGTTTTTTCTAAACGTGTTTGATAGAGGTCGAGCCATTCTTGATGTCGTGCAGCAATGTAGGCATCAACAAGATCTCCTTTTGAAGAAAAATTATTATAAAGCGACATCTTCGCAACATCCGCTTTAGCCGTAACCGAGTTAATGCCTGTTGCAGTAATGCCATCGTTATAAAACAAGGTTGCCGCGGCATCGAGAATTTTCTGTCTTGCTGTTTTATCATTCATAGCTTTCAATTAAGTAGACCGACCTACCTAATAATAAAGATTTCTAACAATGATGCAATCTTTTTAAGCGTTATAATTTGAGCAATATTAATTTTTATAAAAGTACAATGATGAAAAAAGTTCTATTGATGAGTATGTGCAGTGCACTACTTTTAGCTGGATGTAGTAAAACATCAGAGCAAGATCAGGTCATATCTAAAGAGCAAAAACCAACTGAACAAAAGGCTTCTCAAAAACAAGACAGCGGTTGCTTACAAATTATGGTAGCCATGCACACGATTAATCAGAACAGTAAAATAGAAGATTTAAATCAAATTAATGAAAAGCTTAAAATCTGTATTCCTTCGTTAAAAAATGAGGAACAGCTTAAGCTAATTGATGCATCAACAACTATGTATCAACGTTTTCTTAAACAAGACTACACTGAAAAAACAGGCCGAGCGTTTGAAGCTTTTGGCTATGCTGTTTTAGAACATAAACAACAAGACCTTAAAAAGGTCATCCAAACTCAGAAAAAGCTCTTCGCTCAACTGAGCCCGCGTGATCAATATTTACTTCAACATGAAGGCCAAGCCTATATTGAGCTGCTTTATCAAGGTGAAGGCATGTTTACCTATCGACGTCAGCCAAACTATTTAGTTGATATTTTTTCTAAAGCCTTACCCGTTGATCAAAAAGAGTTCTTAACTCGTATGGCGAAAGACAATCAAAATATTTTCTATAATGACGGTGCGTTGGCTATTTCTTGGAAAGAGCTCAATGAACGTGCATTGTTTTGGGAAAAATTTATTCAAAAGTATCCAAAAAGCCACTTTATTGGTGATGCCAAATTACTCTTTAACGAATATCGCTATTTTATTTTCTTTGGCTTAGATAACACCCCTGTGTCAGATGAATATGCGCCGAACACATGGTTTGATAAAGATGCGCTTCAGCAAATTCGGTTTCTCTCTACACAAAATGAATCGAGTTTAGCCAAACCTGCTCAACTGTTTCTTAAGTTTATTGCCACGCCTGTAGAGGAACGCAATAAACAATTTAAAATAGATTTAACTGATAAGAATGGCGATAAAAAATCAAATTATCAGATTACGCATGAACAACTTGAGCAGTTATTGAAATTTGATTCGCCATGGAACACTGAAGTCTATCGTGACTGCCATATGGATGCGGTTTGTATAGATACAAATTGACAATGCCAGCCAACCTAAAACATGTTAGTCTTTAAATCGCTTGACGGAGCGCGAGTAATAGCTCGCTGAGATTGTGTAAATTCCGTGTTATCGCAACACCAGTTTGATCACAAGTACCGTTGAACCTGATCAGGTTAAGACCTGCGTAGGAATCAAGCCATCTGAAAACTTAAAGCCTTAAATTTATCTCATAAAGATAAATCCGCCATCGTTTTTGGTCGTGCTTGATTCGTTGATGTTATTCATAAGGATCATGTGATGAACCAGTTAACGAATCTCTCTTCTGCTGAAATTTCAGCACAACATGAACAAGATGCTAAAGATTTAACTCGCATCTTACCCGCTTCTAAAAAAGTTTATATTGAAGGCTCTCGCCCTGATATTCAGGTTCCAATGCGAGAAATTTCTTTAACCGACACCCCTACCGGTCTTGGTGGTGAACATAATCCTCCTATTATGGTTTATGACACTTCAGGTGTTTATACCGACCCAAATATTCAAATTGATTTAGACAAAGGTTTACCTTCAGTTCGCCAAAACTGGATTGAAGAACGTAACGATACCGACGTACTATCTGGCTTGACCTCAAAATTTGGTCAGGAACGTTTAAAAGACATTCGCACCGCTGACATTCGTTTTGCTCATATTCAAAATCCGCGCCGTGCTAAAGCGGGCAAAAATGTCACTCAAATGCACTATGCCAAGCAAGGTATTATCACACCTGAAATGGAATATATTGCAATTCGTGAAAATCAGCGCCAACGTGAAGGCGTTGATATGCGTCAGCATGCTGGACAGAACTTTGGTGCAAAAAATTTAAAAGAAATTACACCTGAATTTGTTCGTCAAGAAGTTGCTGAAGGTCGTGCGATCATTCCTGCCAACATTAACCATCCAGAACTTGAACCAATGATTATTGGTCGTAACTTTTTGGTTAAAATTAATGCCAACATTGGTAACTCAGCGCTTGGCTCTTCAATTGATGAGGAAGTTGCCAAAATGACTTGGGCAACCCGTTGGGGTGCCGACACCATTATGGACTTATCGACAGGTAAAAACATTCATGAAACACGTGAATGGATTATTCGTAACTCACCTGTTCCAATCGGCACTGTACCAATTTATCAAGCACTTGAAAAAGTTGATGGTGTTGCAGAAGACCTGACTTGGGAAATCTTTAAAGACACACTGATTGAACAAGCCGAACAAGGCGTTGACTACTTCACAATTCACGCAGGTGTACTACTTCGCTATGTACCACTTACCGCAAACCGTTTAACAGGTATTGTGTCGCGTGGCGGTTCCATCATGGCGCAGTGGTGTCTAGCACATCATGAAGAAAACTTCCTATACACTCATTTCGATGAAATCTGTGAAATCATGAAAGCCTATGACGTTTCATTTAGCTTAGGTGATGGCTTACGTCCGGGCTGTATTCAAGATGCAAATGACGAAGCACAGTTCAGCGAACTTAAAACATTAGGTGAACTGACTCACCGTGCATGGGAACACGATGTTCAAGTCATGATTGAAGGCCCTGGTCATGTACCAATGCACATGATTAAAGAAAACATGGACCTTCAGCTAGAAGTGTGTAAAGAAGCACCATTCTATACACTTGGACCATTAACGACAGATATCGCTCCGGGTTATGACCACATTACCTCTGCAATTGGCGCTGCCATGATTGGCTGGTACGGTACAGCGATGCTTTGTTATGTGACACCAAAAGAGCATTTGGGTTTACCAAACAAAAAAGATGTTAAAGACGGCATTATTACCTACAAGCTTGCGGCACATGCTGCCGATCTTGCTAAAGGACATCCGGGTGCACAGGTACGCGATAATGCCTTATCAAAAGCACGTTTTGAATTCCGTTGGGATGATCAGTTCAACCTAAGTCTGGACCCTGATACAGCACGTAGCATGCACGATGAAACCTTACCAAAAGAGGCGCATAAATCTGCTCACTTCTGCTCAATGTGTGGTCCAAAGTTCTGTTCGATGAAAATCACTCAGAATGTCCGTGACTATGCCAACAATCTCACCAATAGTGATTCAGAGGTTGAAGAAGGCCTCAAAGCGATGAAAGAGGTTTATCAAGAACAAGGACAAAAACTGTATCATAAAGTGTAAATATTCAAAAAAAACACTTGCCTAGCCATGATTCTCGGTTAGGATGAAATAAATAGATTTCGTCCTGACCGAATCATGAGTATTGTTGAACGTCCAAGTTATACATCTAAAGATGTCGAAGTAACATCACGTGAATCTCTATTCCGGGGTTTTATTCAAGTTGAAAAAGTCAGCCTTCGACATCGTCTATTTAATCAAACTAAATATACTCATGTATTGCAACGTGAACTCGTTCATCGGCCTGAAGCGGCTGGCGTTCTACTTTATAACGATCAAAAGCAACAGTTTGCATTGATTGAACAGTTTCGTGTTGGGGCTTTAGACGACTCTCAATCTCCATGGCAGCTGGAAATAATTGCAGGCGTATTAGATGGAGACGAATCTCCCGAAACTTGTATTCGACGAGAGAGTCTCGAAGAGTCTGGATGTGAAATTCAGGACTTAAAGCATCTATTTAGTTTTTATCCCTCTGCCGGGGCGTGTTCCGAATTTTTTCATTTGTATGCTGCCGAAACTGAATTACCCACTGAAGGTGGAATATTTGGCGTAGATGATGAGGGTGAAAATATTCAACTCCATTTATTTAATTATAGTGACATCCAGCCCCTACTCGACAGTGGACGTTTAAGAAATGCTCCTGTCATTATGGCGTTACAATGGTTATCTCAACACATCACAACGATAATAAAATCCGACGAGGTAGGACGGTGACTTTTCAAGTCTCAACACTTTCACAAAAAGACCATGTCATTATACAAATTACCGATACCCACCTATTGGAGTATCCACATTTAGAATTTGTGGGTATGAATCCTGAAGAAAGTTTTCATGCCATTATTCAGCAAATACGAAATAAACATCCTGAAATTGATGCTATCGTCCATACGGGTGATCTGGCTCAGGCACCAACACCTATTACCTACAAACGCTATATTCAATATATGCAAACGCTTGGTCTACCTTTTTTTCAGACCTTAGGTAATCATGACAATGTTGACCATTTTCCATTGCATAAAGAGAACCATCAGGAACCGGTGGTGATTGGCTTAGGAAACTGGCGCGTTATTTTATTAAATAGTGCGGTAAAAGGTCATATTGATGGGCATCTATCAGAAGAACAGCTAGAGAACTTAACGGCTTTACTCAAAGAGTTTGCAGACAACCCGATTTTGCTAGCTTGTCATCACCATCCTTTTGCCATGAAATCGAAATGGATTGATCATCACAAACTACAAAATTCTAATGCTTTGCTTACAGCATTAACGCCGTTTAAAAATGTAAAAGCATTAGTCTGTGGCCATGTCCATCAGGACTCCATAAACATTTGGCAAGGGGTCGAATTTTTCTCGACTCCATCGACAAGTGTTCAGTTTAAACCATTTAGTAATGATTTTGCTTTAGATCAAAATGCTCCTGGCTACCGTTACATTCGTCTAAAAAACGACGGTAGTTTTGAAACAGAAGTCTTCCGTCTTGAAAATTTTCAAGGACATATAAACACTGATATTTCAGGCTATTAGCCCTATTTCTTATATGCTTATATATAATTATGACTGGGGTAAACACGTTTTGAAAATATTTACGGGTCGGAATGACTATCATCTTGCAGGAAAAATCTATATGATGACGACCCGATGGGAAAATCCCATCGATGGTTTTCTATAAAAACACTTGCATATCACCATATTTTTTGCGTATAGATAATACGTGTATGATGAGGAATGCCCTATTATGGCGAATGACAACCACAACCAAGTTTTGGATGAACATACAGAAGTTGTAGTGGAAGGTGACAAAGCTTCTGCAAAACGTGCACGTAAAGTGAAACCTAAAACTTCTGACATAGGCACAACTGCAAGTTTATTTGGTATTGCACCTTATCAACCTAAGAAAAATGAAGAGTACATGTCTGAAGGACAGCTCGAGCATTTCCGACAAATTCTGCAAGCATGGAAAGCTGAATTAATGTCTGAAGTTGATCGTACTTTAAATACGATGCAAGACGAATCAACTGCACTGCCAGATGTAAACGACCGTGCTACCCAAGAAGAAGAATTTGCAATTGAATTACGTACACGTGACCGTGAACGTAAGTTAATTCGTAAAATCGAACAATCTATGGAAGCAATTAAGAATGAAGACTACGGTTTCTGTGAAACTTGTGGTATTGAAATCGGCTTACGTCGTTTAGAAGCGCGTCCAACTGCAACTTTATGTATTGATTGCAAAACTTTGGCAGAAATTAAAGAGAAGCAAAATAACGGTTAATATGACCGCTGTAGCTACTCAAGAGAAGCCTAGCTTTTCATACTCAGGCCGGTTTGCGCCCTCGCCAACCGGCCCTTTGCATTTTGGATCACTCATTACTGCCGTTGCCAGCTATTGCGATGCAAAAGCCCATCAAGGCAAATGGTTGGTTCGTGTCGAAGACACAGATATCCCTCGTATTTATCCCGGTAGTGAAGAGCATATTCTCACCTCACTGGAAGCCTTCCAGTTTGAACCCGATGCCGAAATCATCTTTCAAAAAAACCGTTTAGACATTTATGAAAGCGTATTAGACCAACTTAAGACAGAAGGTCTTATTTATGCATGTCAATGTACGCGTAAAATGTTGGGTTCAAATGCAATCTATGCGGGTACTTGCCGTGATCTCAATCTTGATTTTCAAGGTCAAGCGATACGGGTAAAAGTTCAAGATCAGCAGATCTGTTTCGATGACCGGCTTCAAGGACGTCATTGCTCCAATCTACAACAGGATCTCGGGGACTTCGTCCTTAAGCGCCGTGATGGGATTATTAACTATCAACTTGCTGTCGTCGTAGATGATTATCTACAGGGTATTACTCATGTCGTTCGAGGCGCAGATCTACTAGATAACACTGAACGTCAGATCTGGCTGGGACAGCTTCTAGGTTATCCTAAATTGAGCTATATGCACCTTCCCCTTGCCATGAATGACCAAGGACAAAAGCTCTCTAAACAAAATCTTGCTCAAGCACTCGATTTATCAAAAGCTCCTGAATTACTCCAAAAAGCAATCCAAGCCTTAGGTCAACCTAAGGTTGATTTAGATCAGCCTAGAGTAATGCTAAGGCAGGCTGTAGCGCAGTGGAATGTCGATTTAATACCCCATGGACAAGAGCTCAGCGGAACATATCTCTAAATAATAAAAAAGCCCGATATCAAATCGGGCTTTTCTAAAGTTCTAAATACTCAATTAGAAGTTTGACTCTTCTCGTTCTGGGTTTACTTCTTGTGTTGAAGCATCAATCTTTAAGATCAAGCTAATCATCGCAGCACACATCATTAAAGATGTACCACCATAACTAATGAATGGCAAAGTCAAACCTTTGGTTGGCATCAAGCCCATATTCATGCCCGCATTTACCAAAATCTGAAGCAAGAAAATAATGCTAATACCGTAAGCTAAATAGCCAGCACGCAGGTAATGATGTTTCAAAGCACGGTGACCGATTTTGATACAGCATGCGAGCATCAAGAAAGACAAGCCAATAACAATCGAAATACCCACGAAGCCAAATTCTTCACCTAGCACTGCCAACATAAAGTCAGTATGTGCTTCAGGTAAATAAGACAGTTTTTGTACACTGTGCCCTAAGCCTGTACCAAACCACTCACCACGACCAAAAGCCATTAATGCGTTTGATAACTGATACCCCACGCCCAACGGGTCTGCCCATGGGTCGGTAAATGAAATCAAACGTTGGAAACGGTAGGGTTCAAATAAGATCAAAAACACAATACCTGTGACAATCGCACCAAGCATGATTAAGAACTGTGTTGGCGGCGCACCAGCCAAAAAGAACACCCCGACCATCATCATGACAATAACGACCGTTGCCCCTAAGTCAGGCTCAGCAATAATCAAACCGACTGTGATTGCCATTACCCCACTTAAACGTAGCAAGCCTTTCCAATGAGTACGAACCTCTTTGGCACGGCGTACAACGTAGTCTGCGGTAAAAATTGCCATCATGACTTTGGCAACTTCGGTTGGCTGCAAGGTAAAGCCACCAATTTTAATCCAACGTGTAGAACCGTTGACTTCCGAACCCACCACCAAAGCAGCAAGCAACAGAACCATGGTTAATAGCCACAGCGGAAAGGTATTTTTAAACCACGTATTAAGTGATATCCGATAGGTCAAATAAGCCACCACACCCGCAGCGACAATCGAAATACCATGACGAATCACATAGTGAAACGGGTTTTCATGCATATATTCAGCATAGGGCATCGAAGCAGATGCAACCATCACTGAACCGATACACAATAATGCAACGACACAGAAAATCAGGATATTACGTGGCGTCACTTCCGCTGGCCATTTAGGCAATATCCGTTCATACCAATGATTGATTTTCTGGATTGTGGTCTGAGCTAAGCCTGCCATACTACATTCCTAATCATGTTTTCTTTAAACCAACGCATTGACGCAGGCAACAAACTGCTGACCACGATCATTATAACTTTTAAACATATCAAAACTTGCACATGCTGGTGATAACAACACCACATCTTCAGCTTGCGTTTCACGTTGACACAGCTCTACAGCTTCTTTAAGCGTTGCTGCATGTAAAATTTTAGTTGCGCCTTGAATAGCCTGTTCGATGACAGGTGCATCCTCACCAATCAATACCACAACTTTGGCATATTTTTCGATAGAAGAACGTAATGGAGCAAAATCTTGACCTTTACCTTGTCCACCTAAAATCAAGGCAACCTTACCTTTTTTAACCTCAATTGCAGCGCCTAAACCATCAATCGCTGCAAGCGTAGCACCCACGTTGGTGCCTTTAGAGTCATTGTAATAGCGTACATCATGCACAGTCTTTACATATTCACAGCGGTGCTCTAATCCTTTAAATTGTTTTAAAGTCTCAAGCATCGATTCCATAGGCAGACCAATTGCTTCACCTAAAGCTAAACAAGCTAAAGCATTGGCTACGTTGTGCATGCCTTGAATATATAAATCCGAGCTTTTAATTAAACGCTGCAAACCACGCGCAAGCCAAAGCGAACCATCACCATCTCTTAAAACACCATATTGATTTAAATCAGGCGCATTTAAACCAAAGCTTTGCATTGGTGTTGTATCTGGAACAAGAGGACGGCTTAAAGCATCATCACGGTTAAATACTACTTTTTTAACACCTTGGAAAATACGGTGTTTTGCTTGATGGTAACCTAACATATTGCCGTGGCGATCTAAGTGGTCTTCACTCATATTCAGAACCACAGCAACTTCAGCATTTAAATGAGATGTGGTTTCCAACTGAAAACTTGATAATTCAAGCACAAGCAGTTCAGGTTGATCTTTTAATAAATCTAGAGCCGGGCGTCCAAGATTGCCACCCACAGCAACTTTCTTACCTGCATCTTTAGCCATTAAGCCAATTAAGGTCGTTACTGTACTTTTCGCATTAGAGCCAGTGATCGCAACAATAGGCACATCAGTTGCACGGCGTAATAATTGAATATCCCCTACTACCGATATCCCCTGAGCAATAGCTGCCTGAATTTCTGGTAATTGTGGTGCAAGGCCTGGGCTTAAAATAATTTCTTCTGCTTGTAATAATAATTCTTGATCAAGTTGACCAAAACTTGTCTTTACTCCTGCCGGAATCTGATCATGCCCCGGCGGCGTGGGGCGAGAGTCTGTTACTGCAACTTGGTAGCCTTGTTCATGCAGGAAATTTACAGCCGAAACGCCTGAGATTCCCAAGCCTGCGACAACTTTTAACCCACCACGTTGTATTAACATTTTTGCCCCACAATTTATCAATCGACAGAATGGCAAAAATGTTAGCACTTTGCTGTTTTGAATGCTTTTTCAGTTTGAACTTTATTCATCTTTTTTTGTGTCAGTGCGTAAAAAAGCCATCAATATGATGGCTTTTTAAACGAAACAAGAAATAGTGAATTTACTGCCATTTAATCGGCTTAATTTCTTGAACGGGATTGGTAGGTTTATCTTCACTTGAACAGCCACAGCCACCAGCACAACCAAAGGTCATTTTTGGTTTAAGCCATTTTGCCAAAGTTGTCCAACCCTGCTTTTCGCAAAATATAGAGAGTGAAGAAAATACTGAATTTGCTGTTTTTGGAAATACTTTCTTAAAAACAACGACAGCACTCCAAATCACTAATATCGCAATGATCAGATATTGAACCATATACAACCTCCTTTCTTGCCTTACCCCCAATAATGGGAAGCAATTTGATAGGTAACAAACGATGCCAAATAAGCTAAACCAAACAGATATGCAGTCATAGCTGCAACATGTTTCCATGAACCTGTTTCACGGCGTACCGTTGCTAATGTTGCCAAACAATGTGGAGCATAAATGAACCACACTAAAAGCGATAAACCTGTTGCCAAAGACCAACCTGTTCCATCTGCACTAATCAGGTGTGACAAACCTTGCGCCACTGCATCATCACTTGTTGCAGATAATGCATACACCGTACCTAAGGCAGCCACCACAACTTCACGAGCTGCCATAGCTGGAATTAACGCAATACAGATTTGCCAGTTAAAACCAATTGGAGCAAATAAAGGCTGGATAAGATGCCCAAGCATACCCGCAAAACTATAATCTATAGCAGGTAATGTCGCTCCTTCTGGTGGTTGTGGGAAAGTACACAAAAACCATAGCAAAATAGAGAGCGCAAAAATAATTCCACCGACACGCTTCAAGAAGATCTTTGCACGATCCAACAAACCGATTCCCACACTTTTTAAATCAGGGAAACGATAACTTGGCAGCTCTAGCAATAAAGCATGTTGAGACTTATCTTTTTGGAAGAATTTCATTAAAAATGAAACACAAAGTGCACTTACAATACCAGCCATATACAGGCCGAAAAGTACCAGACCTTGGAGGTTGAAAATACCCCAGACCATTTTCTCTGGAATAAATGCAGCAATCAGCAAGGCATATACAGGTAAACGTGCTGAACAGGTCATTAACGGCGCAACCATAATGGTCGTAAAGCGATCACGAGGGTCACTAATACTACGCGTTGCCATAATTCCCGGTACTGCACAGGCGAAGCTTGAAAGTAAAGGAATGAAGGCACGGCCGCTTAAACCAGCTTGAAACATTAATTTATCAAGCAAAAATGCTGCGCGAGGTAAATAACCTGATTCTTCTAATACTAAAATGAAGAAGAATAAGATCAAAATTTGTGGCAAGAACACCACTACACCACCAGCACCCGCGATAATACCGTCAACCACCAAACTATGCAGTAGCGGCTGGGTAATCACACTTCCTATGATTTCACCTAGCCAACCAAAGAAGCCTTCAATGCCATCCATGAATGGAGCTGCCCAAGCAAAAACTGCTTGGAATACAATAAACATCATGAGAGCAAGGCTAAGTAGGCCTAAAACTGGATGTAAGAAAATGCGATCTAGAAAATCAGTACGCTTATCTTCCTGATCAACATAATGAACCACATCTTTAAAAATCATATCGATTTTTTGATGATGCGTCCCAGTTAAACCACTAAGTTCAGTTTGTGGGACACTGTATTTTTCTTGATCAAGGGCATGTAATAAATTTTCAATACCTGCATTACGGACAGCAACTGTTTCAACAACGGGTACGCCCAAACGCTGGGACAGCTTTTGAGTATTAATTTGGATGCCACGACGACGCGCTTCATCCATCATATTCAGTACTAGTAAAATCGGACGACCTAGCTCGATCATTTCGAGCACGAGGCCTAAATGCAATTTTAAGTTAGTGGCATCAACTACACATAAAAAGGCATCTTGCTGACCTTCTTCGGCAATTTTACCCAAGCAAACGTCACGGGTAATGGCTTCATCAGGACTGGTCGCATTAAGACTATAGGTCCCTGGCAAATCGAGTACACGTACTGCTCGACCTGAAGGCAACTGAAAATGACCAACCTTACGCTCGACCGTTACGCCCGCATAGTTCGCAACTTTTTGTCGAGTTCCAGTTAAATGGTTAAAGAGAGAGGTTTTACCACAGTTTGGGTTTCCCACAAGGGCAATACGTAACGCATCACTCATGCGGGTACTCCTTCTTCTACTTGAATTTCAATTTTTTCCGCTTCTGCTTTACGTAAAGCGAAGCGAGTAAAGCCAATTTGGATCAAGATCGGATCACCACCAAAAACACCCTTGGTAATCACTTCCACTCGTGTGCCCGGTACAAAGCCCAGACTTTCCAAACGAATTGCGACCAAATCTTGCTGCTCGGACTCTACTTCTATCCGATTCACTTTGGTGATGGTCGCCGCTTGCTTCACTTTTAAAGCTGATAAACGCACCGCATCCGATCCTAAACCTTTTTTTCTAGTATACATATAAATGAGAATAATTACCAAATAAGGTTAAATTTCACTTCTTATTCAGTTTAATCGACAAATCTTAAAGTTTCTTTTAAAGTACAGAGGTTTAGAGGATCTAGTGTATGTTGAATAAAAAACCGCGTATTCCAAGCCCAGTTCAAATTCCTGAACATTTAAGCTTTTTACAAGGTTTTCGAGACTATTTAGTTGCACAGACAGTGAGTCCTCATACACGAAATGCTTATTTATCTGACCTCATTCAATGCAGTGAACTTCATAAAAAATCAGCTCTTCCAGAGTGGACAAGTGATGATATTGCTGATGTTCTGATTGAGTTGACCAAAGTCGGGAAAAGCCCCCGCTCGATTGCTCGCTGCTTATCTGCTCTACGCCAGTTTTACAAATTTTTACGTGAACAGAAATTACGAAGCGATAATCCTGTAGCAACTCATCATTCTCCAAAAATTGGACGAGCCTTACCCAAAGATCTATCTGAAGAAGATGTTGAAGCACTGATTCAAGCACCCGATATCAATACAGCACTTGGCTTACGTGACCGCGCAATGTTTGAAGTCCTTTACGCTTGTGGTTTACGTGTTTCAGAATTACTTAACTTGCGATTAGAGCTTATTAATTTAAAACAAGGCTATTTACGTGTTACAGGCAAAGGCAATAAAGAACGTTTGGTTCCGTTAGGACAATTCGCTTGTGAATGGGTAGAACGCTATTTGAGTAATGCTCGGCCTCAGCTCTACAAAAGCTCGACTGACTATCTTTTTTTGACCCAACATGGCGGAATTATGAGCCGGCAGAACTTTTGGTATGCTATTAAACGCTACGCGCTTCAAGCCAATATTCAAGCTGAACTCTCACCTCACACCTTACGTCACGCCTTTGCGACACACTTGCTCAATCACGGCGCTGATTTACGCGTAGTACAAATGTTACTGGGTCATAGCGATTTATCTACAACACAAATCTATACACATGTTGCACAAGTACGAATGCAACAATTACATGAAAAACATCACCCTAGAGGATGATAAAGCTGTGAAGCTCAAAGTAAATATTTCATATCAATCGTTTGATTTCGTTCACAAAGGTTAAGAAAGTTTTAACAATACACATTAGATTTTTTGTTATGCTTAGCAGCTTCTGACTATAAATACTGATGAAATAAGGGTTATCTATGTCTTTTACCCGCTCTCAAATTTTTCTTGCCTGCGCTCTGGCATCTAGCCTTTTGTTCAGTGCTTGTTCTAAAGAAAACAAACCACAAAAAGAAGATGCGCTCACAGCGACTGCACCTGCTACTGGGGAAGCTTCAACCATTATCGAACGTAATGATAAGCAGCGTTTGATCGAAACTTTGCAGAAACAATTTAAGAATGCAAATATCAACGCCAAAATTTTAGATATCAAACCGACAGAAGTTCCTAATTTGTATTGGGTAAATCTCGAAGGGATGACATCAATTTATACCACCAGTGATGGAAAATATTTAATTCAGGGTGATGTCATCCGATTAGGAGGCAAAGAGCTTCATAATATTGGAGATAATCTTCAAGCTTCAGAAAATAAAAAGCATCTTGCTGCGTTAAAAAATGAAGATCTCATCGTCTACCCTGCAAAAGGTAAGGCTAAACATGTGATTTATGTGTTTACCGATGCAAGTTGTCCTTATTGCCATAAACTACATGAGCACATTCCTGAAATTAATGAAAAGGGTATTGAAGTACGCTATATCGCTTGGCCACGTGGTGAGCAATTTATGCCAACCATGGAAGCGGTATGGTGTAGTACAGACCGTAAAGCTGCCTTCAACCAAGCCGTACAAGGCATTGCTATTCCGCCTGCACAATGTAAAAACCCTGTTCGAGAACAATATCAACTTGGTTTAAACATGGGTGTAAATGGAACACCGGCAATTTACAATGTGGATGGTGAGTACTTAGGTGGATACCTAACACCGGATGAATTAATTAAACGTCTGGATAAATAACCCCCTTTAAGTTGATGAATGATTAATCATCTATCTATTAAGAAAAGCGCTGCTATTATTGCAGCGCTTTGTTTTTTAAATAATTAATGTTTAATCGACCTCTGTTTAAAGACTGATCTACTCTTCTTTTCCAAACATCGCAATCTAATTCATTGAACAAGCACTAAAAGCGCTAGAGTCTGGCGTTTTTTTTAGCTATGATCTAGCTTCAACTAAATGATTAAATGATGATATGGAGTGTGACGTGAAACCAGTTCGCCTGGCAATACTCGGTTTAGGAACCGTAGGTGGAGGAGCCCTTAAACTACTACAAGAAAATGCCGCTGAAATTAAACGTCGCACCGGTCGAGAAATTCAAATTACCCACGTTGGAACACGTCGCCCTCGTCCAGATCTCGAACTGGAAGGGATTAAACAAAGCGCAGATTTACTTGATATCGTTCGTCAACCCGATGTAGATGTCGTTGTAGAAGTCATGGGTGGGATCCACCCTGCTTACGAAATTATCATGGAAGCGATCAAACACGGCAAACAAGTCGTGACTGCCAATAAAGCTTTACTCGCTGAACATGGCAATGAATTATTTAAAGCTGCCGAAGACAATGCTGTACAAATTGCTTATGAAGCAGCGGTTGCTGGCGGTATTCCAATTATTAAAGTGATTCGTGAAGGCCTTGCTGCAAACCATATCGAATGGTTGGCTGGCATTATTAATGGTACAGGTAACTTTATTCTGACTGAAATGCGTGAGAAAGGTCGTGCATTTGATGATGTATTAAAAGAAGCTCAAGAACTCGGGTATGCAGAAGCAGACCCAACTTTTGACGTTGAAGGTATTGATGCTGCGCATAAACTTACAATTTTAGCGTCTTGTGCGTTTGGTATTCCTCTTCAGTTTGATAAGGTTTATACCGAAGGTATCAGCAAAATCACTGCCCAAGATGTGAAATATGCCGAAGATCTTGGTTTCCGCATTAAACATCTTGGTATTGCACGTCGTGCTGAAAAAGGTATTGAGTTACGTGTTCACCCAACACTTATTCCAGATGAACAACTTATTGCGAATGTAAACGGCGTTAAAAATGCTGTTTTAGTTCAAGCCAATGCCGTAGGTCCAACACTCTATTACGGCGCGGGTGCAGGTGCAGGTCCAACAGCTTCTGCGGTTGTTGCCGACGTTATTGATATTGTTCGTGACATCTCTTATACCGAAGATGGTGCAGGAACAATTCCTCAGTTGGCTTTTGAAGCATTAACAAACGTGCCAATTTTAAGCCGTGAAGAAATGACTACAGGTTATTACATCCGCTTAAATGCAGAAGACCAAACTGGCGTACTTGCAGATGTGACGACCATCTTAAGTCGCGCTGGAATTAGTATTGATGCGATCATGCAACAATCTCGTTTAAAAGACCTTATTCCAATCGTGATTCTGACCGATCCAATCGTTGAATCTAAAATGGATGATGCTCTTGCACAAATCCAAGCATTACCTGCAATTCGTGGCGAAATCGTAAGAATTCGTTTAGAATCGCTCGATAGTTAATCAGGTTGAGGGAAAGATTCCCTCTCCCGCTTCACCTCTAATTGGAACACCATCATGTCTAATGCCAATCGTTATACTGGTCTTGTAGATCGTTATCGTGACCGTTTGCCAGTTTCGGCAACTACTCGTGCTATCTCTTTGGGTGAAGGCAACACCCCACTCATTAAACTTGAGAATATTCCACGCATTATTGGCAAAGATGTTGAAATTTATGTGAAATATGAGGGTTTAAACCCAACTGGTTCATTTAAAGACCGTGGTATGACCATGGCTGTAACCAAAGCGGTTGAAGAAGGCTCTAAAGCGATTATCTGTGCCTCTACTGGTAACACTTCTGCTGCTGCTGCTGCCTATGCTGCACGTGCAGGTATCAAAGCATTTGTTTTGATTCCAGAAGGCAAAATTGCGATGGGTAAAATGGCACAAGCGATGATGTATGGTGCGATCACGATGCAAATTCGTGGCAACTTCGATGATGGTATGCGTCTTGTAAAAGAAGTCGCTGACCAAGCGCCTGTAACGATTGTAAACTCAATCAACCCTTACCGTTTGCAAGGTCAAAAAACCATTGCTTATGAAATCGTTGAAGCTCTAGGCCGTGCACCTGATTATCACTGCTTACCTGTAGGTAACGCAGGCAACATTACAGCTCACTGGATGGGTTATACCGAAGCAGTGGCAAACCAACCTGCTGATCAGTTTGAACAAGTTGTTTACGATGCTTCTACTGATCAATTCACTGGTCCAAAACCTGAAGGTTTACCAACAATGGTAGGTTATCAAGCTTCTGGTGCTGCTCCATTCTTACGTGGTGCTCCAGTTGAGAACCCTGAAACTGTTGCAACTGCAATCCGTATTGGTAACCCACAAAGCTGGAACCATGCAAAAGCTGTAGTACGCGACTCTAAGGGCTGGTTTGATGAACTTCAAGACAGCGAAATTTTAGAAGCTCAACGCTTACTTTCTATGTATGAAGGCGTATTTGTTGAGCCTGCATCTGCTGCTTCTATTGGTGGTGCGATTCGCGATATTAAAGCTGGTAAGATTACCGAAGGTTCTGTCATTGTATGTACAGTAACAGGTAATGGCTTGAAAGATCCTGATACTGCAATCAAACAATGTGCTGATGCAGTTATGTTGTCAATTGATGCAACAATGGATCAAGTAAAAGATTCGATTTTATCTAATATGTAAGATCTGATTTTTCAAAAACGGCTGTTCAACACAGCCGTTTTTTTATGTCTTTTTTATAGCCATAAAAAAACGCTTCTTGATAGAAGCGTTTTCTTGAATATTTAAATTAAATACGTTTTGGTAAATTGCTCAACCAGCCAAGCAAGTTAGTTGCATCGTTATTACGTGCCTGTGTACTTGGTTCACCCAGTAATACAATCACTGCCGGACGTGAATTTACAGTGGTATGCATCACAACACAGCGACCTGCTTCATTAATATAACCAGTTTTAGACAAGTTGATATTCCAACCACCATTACGCACTAGCGCATTAGTATTGTTAGATTTCAACACACGATAACCCAAGTTAAAGTCATAAGTCGGTGTAGTTGAGAATTGACGGATCAAACCATATTGAGAAGCTGTACTTGCCAAAATCCCTAAGTCACGCGCAGAAGATACATTACGCGGATCTAAACCAGTTGACTCATAGTAGTGAGTTGCGTTCATGCCTAAAGCACGTGCTTTAGAGTTCATTGCAGCTACGAATGCTGGACGACCACCCGGATAAGTACGTGCTAAAGCTGCCGCTGCTGGGTTTTCAGATTTCATTAGAGCAAATAGAAGAACTTCTGCACGGTTCATCTTGTCACCAACACGGAGTGTTGAACTTGAGTTTTTACCGTTTGCACCAGCAAAATCAATTTGCTCAAGTGTAATTTCTTCTGACATGTTTAAACGAGCATCTGCCGTTACAACTGCTGTCATCAATTTAGTAATAGATGCAATTGGCACTGAAGCATTCGTATTTTTACTGTAGAGCACTTCACCAGTTTGCGCGTCCATCACAAGTGCAGCTCGAGCGCTTACACTCGGCTGGGCATTGTAACCTGTCGTATCACGGATTGGAGCAATCTTCGGTGCAGATGCTACAATTTTCGGTGCACTACCACCACGCAATGTTGTGGTTACCGATGTTGAACCTTGCGGAGTAGGTTCATCATCTTCATCATTTAAAAATTGGCTAGCATCGGCTGAAGACCAATTTAAGCTTGCAGTACCACTACTCCCTGAGGACGGGTTATTGACGAGTTCTGCAAAGCTTGTTGAACTCAAACCAAGCAAAATAGACATGCTTAGCACATGCATTAAAGACTTTTTAGAATTTTTCACGGCACAATACTCGACTCAGGGTGATACACATTTGCGCTTACTATAATTATGCCTTACATTTGAGGTATAAGGTATAACGCTTTTACCGACACAATTGTGCACAACTATTCGCTCACTATATAAGAATAGGATTGCTAATTTTGTCATTCCATTGCAAGCTAATTTTGCTTTATGTAACAAAAAACTTGTTTTTTGAAAGAAAGGAGGTCTTCTTGATTACAGTTTTAGTTGTGGATGACCATGAACTTGTACGTACGGGCATTTGCCGTATGTTAGAAGATCATGCCGATGTAGAGGTCATTGGACAAGCCGAATCGGGTGAAGAAGCAATTGCTATTGTTCGTCAGAAACATCCTCAAGTTGTGCTACTTGATGTCAATATGCCTGGCATCGGGGGCGTAGAAACAACTCGCCGTTTACTGCAAACTGCACCAGATACAAAAGTGATTGCAGTCAGTGGTTTAGCAGAAGAACCTTACCCTTCTCTTTTGCTTAAAGCAGGAGCGAAAGGCTACATCACCAAAGGTGCTCCAATTACAGAAATGGTTCGCGCAATTAATAAAGTGATGCAAGGTGGCAAATACTTTAGTGCCGATATTGCTGAGCAGTTAGCGAGCTCATATTTATCCGATACACAGCAATCACCTTTCGATTCTCTCTCTGAACGAGAAATGCAAGTTGCAATGATGGTTGTAAATTGTATTAGCGCTCAAGAAATTGCTGACAAACTTTTTGTAAGTGTCAAAACAGTAAACACTTACCGTTACCGTATTTTTGAAAAGCTAGCCATTGATAGTGATGTTAAATTAACTCACCTTGCGATTCGTTACGGTCTGATCAAACCTTAATCAGACATACATGCAATTTCCCATAAACTCATCCTTGTCCCATACGATTTTTCGTTTGGGCACGTGGTATGGTTTATATCGCCTTATTATTGCGGTTAGCCTGAATATTATTTTGGTTTTAACCGATGCTCAAATCGACACTAGTCTACAACAACCCGCTTTATATTCTTACACACTACTCGGCTATTCAATATTAAGCCTTCTTCAGCTTTTGTGTTTTAAGTTTGTTGCAACTCAGGCAACCAAGCAGCTTATTTTATTTTTTGTAGTTGATATTATCTGCCTGAGTTTACTTACATTTTCTGTAGGCGAACCAAATCTACAACTCAGCTTGCTGTATGTTATTGCTATATTTACCTCGGCAATTTTACTCAGCGCAAGAATGTCTTTACTCATTACATTACTTGCTGTCATTGCCGTGATTTACCAACGTTTTGTTGGTAGTTTATTTGACTACAATAATCTAAATACGATTGGTAATAGTGCCTTATTAGCCTTCTTATTTTTTGTGGTGCATGGTATTGGGCAAATTGCGGTACAACGCTTTAAACTACTTGAAGCACTGACTTTCCACCAATCAATAGAACTCTATCAACTACAAAATATTAACCGCTATATTTTGGAACAAATTGAAGAAGGTTATTTAGTTCTAGATGAAAACTACGACATCGTTTTAAGTAACCCAGCAGCATGTTCACTTTTAGGGATTCCACCTCAATTTGCCAGTGAAAAACACCCCCTAGCTAAATGGCATGCTGACTTATTTGAAATTCTTAAGTTTGATAACCTAAAAGAAGGTGATCGGTTTATTTTTGAGTCTCGGCTTTCGGCCTACTCTATTAATATTAAAGTGCAGCATCTTTTAGTACCACAACAAGCATTGACGCTACTTATCTTACAAGATGCACAGCAGATTAATCAGCAAGCTCAACAACTCAAACTTGCCGCTTTAGGGCAACTCTCAGCAAGTATTGCACATGAAATCCGTAATCCTCTTGCAGCAATTGTGCAAGCAAATGAACTGCTTAAAGATAGTGATATTGAACAGCAAAATACTTTACGCAATATGATTGGCAAGCAAACCAAACGCATCGATAGTATTGTTCAAGATACATTAGGACTTGCCCGTGGTGAAAGAACCTACCCAATCCAGATTAAATTAAACGACTTCATAAAAACGTTATTAGATGAAGATTTATCTGATATTAAACATACCATCCAGCTTAAAATTTCTGACTCATCCTTAAAACTCTTATTTGATGAAAAACAGCTCAGACAAGTGCTGATTAATCTTGTTAGGAATGCTTTACGACATAATGCACCCGACTCACCACATATCTTGATCAATATTCATTCACAGACAAATAAAATTTATATTGATGTGATCGATTACGGTGAAGGGGTTTCAAAACGTGATATATCTCAATTATTTAAACCATTTTTTAGTACCGAAATTAATGGAACTGGTTTAGGATTATATTTGTCTCATAGTTTTTGTGAGGCAAACCATGCAAAGCTCACTTATATAGAGCAAAAACAAGGGGCATGCTTCCGAATAGCGTGCCCAATAATATATTGATTTTTTTATTAGGTTTTTGGGGAAATGGCAGAACAGCAACCACTCGTTTTGCTTGTAGACGATGAGGAAGATTTGTGCCTTTTAATGCAAATGACTCTTGCACGAATGGGGATTAAGACACATCTTGCTTATCGGGTTGAACAGGCCAAACAACTCTTTACTCAGTTTCATTACGATGCATGCTTGACCGATTTAAATCTACCCGACGGTAGTGGATTAGAATTGGTTAAACATGTTTCTCAAACTTACCCGCACACACCCATCGCAGTTTTAACCGCATACGGCAATATGGATATTGCAATTGCTGCATTAAAAGCGGGAGCTTTTGATTTTGTTAGTAAACCGATTAACCAAATTCATTTAGATCAGCTATTAAAAAAAGCGCTTAACCAACCAAAACCAGAGCATGAGTTTAGTGAAACAACTTTAGAAAATGACCTACTAATCGGGCGTTCACCCCCTATAGAAAACTTACGGACAGCTATAAAAAAAATAGCCCGCTCCCAAGCTCCTGTGTTTGTTACAGGTGAGTCTGGTACAGGTAAAGAGGTGGTTGCTAATCTTATTCACCGCTTGAGTAATCGCAGCGAAGGTCCGTTTATTGCGATTAACTGTGGAGCTATCCCAACCGAGCTCATGGAAAGTGAACTTTTCGGGCATAAAAAAGGTAGTTTTACTGGTGCGACTCAAGACAAACAAGGACTGATTTTATCGGCACACGGCGGCAGTTTATTTTTAGATGAAATTGCCGAATTGCCGTTAACTATGCAGGTTAAATTGCTGCGGGCTGTGCAAGAGAAAAAGATACGTCCTGTAGGTTCCGATCAGGAAATTGATGTTGATTTTCGAGTGATTAGCGCCAGCCATCAAGACTTGGATTTATTGGTTCAACAAGGTAAATTCCGGCAGGACTTATTCTTCCGTATCCATGTTATGGATATTATGTTGCCGCCATTACGTGAACGTGGTGGAGACATTCTGCTCTTGGCCACTCATTTTATTCAAAAGGTTTGTACGGAATGGGAAATTCCAAGCAAACAATTAACGGCGAGTGCTGAAACCTACTTATTGCAGCAAGACTTCCCGGGTAATGTTCGTGAATTAAGAAATATGATGGAACGAGCTATTACTTTAAGTGATGATGAGTGCATTGATTTGACACACTTAGCACCTCCTCTTAGAGGCAGTAGTGTGAGTCCGCAAATCGTAATGCAACAACTAGATCAAACATCGACTGTTCAGACGACTCATCCAAAATTTCCAATAGAAGGTTTAGAACGTTATTTAGAAAATATCGAAAAAGATATTTTATTGAATGCGCTAAACATGACGCATTGGAATCGAACTTTGGCGGCTAAAAAGTTAGGAATGACTTTCCGCTCTTTGCGCTACCGACTCAAAAAGTTTGGCTTAGATACCGAAATGGGAGAGGAAGTATAAAAGTTACTTCCTCTTTAAGAATAAATCTGCAACGCGCTCTAAATATACGTCTTCTTTCATTTCTGCGGGCAATGGATAGGTCTGGTTAGGCTGAATACCCTGCCCTTCAATCATATTGCCATTGGGCGTGTAGTAGTGTGAGACAGTCATCTGTAGAGCTGCTCCACTTGGCAAAGGAAATAGCTTTTGCACTACACCTTTTCCATAACTTTTTTCACCCATCACCCAAGCACGCTGGTGTTCTTTCATGGCCGCAGTAAAAACTTCTGCTGCCGATGCAGAGCGGTGATTAATTAATATACCTAGTTTTATATTCTGAAATTCATTGCCAGGTAGTGCCTGAAATTGCTGGTTACCTTCCGAACGACTTTTGGTTGAAACAATAATTCCGTTATTTAAAAATAAATCTGCCGACTCAACTGCTGCCGATAACAACCCACCCGGATTGTTTCGCAAATCGATTAAAACAGCCTTTAAACGTGGGGAGTTATTTTCTTCAATTAATCTTTTAATTTCATTAGCAGTGTCTTGCTGGAATACTCTAATTTTGAGTACGAGTACCTGATTATGTAACATTACAGGTTCTATATCGGTTTCTATTTTTTTATTACGGACTAAGTTAATGTTTCCATTTAACTCTTCTGCTTGTACTTGAAGTGTACTTCCAATAGAGCCATAAAGTAGACCGAGCACCTGATCTTGGTTTAAATTTTTTAAATCTTGGTTATCAATCTTGAGAATCGTCTGACCATTTCTCAACCCTAATTTATAGGAGTCTGAACCTGTTTTAAGATCACGAATTATCCATTTACGAACATGAGATTCAGGGCTTAATGCAAAATCAACTGACGCAAGATCACCTTCAGTGTATTGAATCAATTGACGATATTCTTCTGCCGACAAATAACGCGAATAACGATCTAACCCACTCACCAACCCTTTTATGGCTTGCTGAAATAAGGCGTCATCGGACTTCACATCAACATAGTTATCTCGAACAATTCCATAGATTTGTACAAACTGTTGAATCGACTCAATCGGCACCTCTGCATAGCTATGCTCTGGCTCTTCCGAATCAGAGTGTAAAGGTGACAATTTTTCTTTTACAACTGGCGCTGCAAAAGCAAATTGGCTGCAACACAGCAACATACTTAAAATAAGTTTTTTATATTTAATGTGTTGCAGCATCCAATCACCTATAACTTATGCAGATAGTGTAATCAGATTACGCCCTTGCATTTCAGCAGGAACAGGAATCTGCATTAAATTGAGAATTGTTGGTGCTACGTCTGCAAGCACACCACCTTCTGCAATTGTTGCTTGTGTTGGGCCAACATAGATAAACGGCACAAGCTCGGTTGTATGTTGAGTATGCACTTGCCCACTTTCGTAATCTTGCATTTGTTCAACGTTACCATGGTCAGCAGTAATGAGCATATGGCCTTTTTTCGCCATAACTGCTTCATAGACACGACCTAAACAAGTATCT
This sequence comes from Acinetobacter sp. WU_MDCI_Abxe161, assembly GCF_025514355.1. Classification (NCBI taxonomy): domain Bacteria; kingdom Pseudomonadati; phylum Pseudomonadota; class Gammaproteobacteria; order Moraxellales; family Moraxellaceae; genus Acinetobacter; species Acinetobacter sp. WU_MDCI_Abxe161. The sequence goes on along the minus strand of NZ_JAHPTU010000012.1, from coordinate 62,537 downwards.
ACCGCTTCAACTGCTTTAACCGCAGCGTCGAACACACCTGTATGACCGACCATGTCACCATTTGCATAGTTCACAACCAATAAGTCGTATTCACCCGAATTAATCGCTTTAACCAACTCATCAGTGACTTCGTAAGCACTCATTTCAGGCTTAAGGTCATATGTCGCAACGTTTGGAGATGGAATTAAAATCCGTTTTTCACCTGGATATTCATCTTCACGGCCACCACTAAAGAAGAATGTTACATGCGCATACTTTTCAGTTTCGGCAATACGTAACTGGGTTTTACCTAAAGAAGATAAATACTCACCCAATGAATTTTTGAGGGCTTCTGGCATGTATGCAACTGGTGCATCAATGCTTGCCTGATAACGCGTTAACATCACAAATTTAGAAAGGTTTGGTACAACTTTACGTTCAAAACCAGCAAAGTCTTTTTCTACAAATGCGCGAGTAATTTCACGAGCTCGGTCAGCACGGAAATTCATAAATACAACGCTATCACCGTCTTGAACTTTAGCGATATCACCAATACGAGTCGCTTTTACAAACTCATCATTTTCATTGGCTGCATAAGCTAGCTCTAACCCTTCAACTGCGGTTTGTGCAGTACGAAGTGCTTCACCTTCGGTTAATAAGCGATAAGCTTGCTCAACGCGATCCCAACGGTTGTCACGGTCCATTGCAAAGTAGCGACCAATCATGGTTGCAATACGGCCTTGGCCTGGATATTGAGCAAATAACGCATCTAATTTTTCTAAAGATGGTTGAGCACTGCGTGGAGGTGTATCACGACCATCTAGAAAAGCGTGTAAGTAAACTTTTGCACCGCGTTTTAATGCAAGTTCACACATCGCCACAATATGATCTTCATGGGAATGGACGCCACCTTCTGAAAGTAGTCCCATAATATGGACAGCACCACCAGCAGCTTTGGCTTTTTCAACAGCATCGATCAACACTTCATGTTTAAAGAAGTCGCCAGTACGGATATCTTTAGTAATGCGGGTAAAGTCTTGATATAACACACGGCCAGCACCAAGATTCATGTGGCCAACTTCAGAGTTCCCCATTTGACCATCAGGTAATCCAACATCTTCACCTGAACCAGAAATTAGACTATTCGGATGCTTGGCTTTCATTGCCGCCAAATTTGGTGTTTTTGCTGCAAGAAAAGCATTATCTTCAATCGCTTCACGGTGTCCAACACCATCCATAATGACCAGAACGTGAGGGATCTTGCCAGCAGTTGCATCCGTCATAATCAATTTCTCTTTTGTCTAGAATTTCGTCACAATATCTTACCGAATTTTCGGTCAAGACTCTATTTATTCCTATGGCTTTCACCAATATCCGTCATTGATGAAAACCATAAATCTCAATTATTACTAGCGAGCGCGGTAAAGCAAATAACTTCCGGCACCAAACATTAATAAGATAGGTACAAGTACAAACCATGCTGGAGATGGAGAATAAACCAAGCTCGCATAGCCCAAGAAGTCCTGTAAATAATAGAAACTCAAACCAATAAATAATGCGATCACCAAACGGAAACCCATCGATTGTTGGCGTAATGGTCCAAAAATAAAAGAACACGCTACGAGTACTAATGCGATGAGTGAAAATGGCGAAGCAACTTTTTGCCAGAAAGCCAATTGATAAGTCTTTGGTACCTGACTATATTCATCCATATAACGCATAAAACTAATCAGTTGGCTTGGTGATAAATCTTCAGGATCTAAAGTCACCATGTGCACATATTTAGGCTGTAATGCTAACGAAAGCGATTGCTCTTCATGATCAGTTTTGATGGCATTTCCTGCCGCCAAAATGTCCATTTGTTCAGCTTTTTTCAAAGCCCATTGACCATTTTTAATAAACTGTCCTTGCTGAGCATTAATTAATGATTGCAAGTAATAGTTCTGGTCAAAGTCGACCACTTGAATATCTCTTAAATTACCCTGAGAGTTAGCATAGTCGATATAGATAAATCGCTGCCCTTCACGTGACCAATAACCTTTAACTTCACCTAATGCAGCTACAGAGCGATGGCTTTTAACACTTTGTGCTTTTTCATTGGTATAAGGAATAACCCATTCACTCAAAGCAAATGACAAAATAATAAGCAGTAAAGCTGAGCGCATCACCCAACCGACAATACGCCACAAACTAATGCCCACTGAACGCATGACGATGAGTTCACTACTCGTTGCCAATGAACCCAGACCAATCACGGCACCAATCAAGGCAGAAATAGGTAAAATTTCATATAGATAACGAGGAGCGCCCCACAAGACATAGACGAGAGCTTGCCATGCGTTATAGCCTGGTTTGAGCTCACCCAACTCGCCAAGATATGTAAATAAGACTTGTAGAATGGACAAAACAACTGTGGTGCCAAACATCGCAAGCGCAGTGGTTTTCGTCACATATTTGGCGACTATTCGACGTGCTAACATTATAATTTCACTCGCTTGATCTGTTTCTTGATTTTTGGTCCCAACTTCTGCTTACGTGAGAATAAGGCAGCTGCAACGCCATAAACAACTAATACGGCAGGATAAGCCCAAATATCGAGTTCTTCTTTACTGATACGAGTCTTGATTGCAATCATTAATACGATCAGACTGGAAAAAATAAAAATCGCCGGAATAAGACGGTAATAACGGCCTTGTCGTGGACTCACCTCAGACAATGCCACTGATAACATTAACGCAATAACAATGGTAAATGGCCCAAATAAACGCCATCCCAACTCACTTCTAATGACTGGATCATTCGTTTTTGAAAACAGTTTTGTTGTTGATAGGGCTTCTACATCGCCACTCTCAAACTTAACATCTTTGTCATTTTCTAAACGTAGACGATAAGACTGAAACTCTGCTTGTGTATATTTTGGTTGTCCCGGGAATATTTCATAGCGACGACCTTGTACCAGATCGACGACATTGGCAGTGTCATTTGCAACTTCTACACGAGTCGCTTCTTTTGCCAAAATCATGACATCTGGCTTATCTTCTTTAGCAGCGCGCTGATAAAAGAAAATGTCCTTCAAATTCTTTCGATCTTCTGACAATGAACCTGCATAGATCGTATATGGCCCAGAAGAAATAAATTCTCTTGGTCGAACCAAATCGAAACCTGTCCGAACAGCTTGTGTGGTTGTTAGCTTTTCAAATTCACGTAGTCCCCACGGCGTCATCCAGAGCATAAGCACAGACTGAAACACCATATAAACAAGTGTCATTGGAATGAGTAAGCGCGCTAATTGATGACGACTTACACCACTACCATTTAATACAGCCATTTCATGGTCAACATATAAACGACCAAACACCAACATTAAACCAATGAAAAAACCTAGTGGTAAAATGAGTGTAAGAAACTCAGGTAATCGATATCCAATGATGCTAAACAAGATACTGGCATCTAAACGCCCCTGCGCCGCCACACCAAAGTATTTGATCAGACGACCACCCATCATGATTAAGGTCAATAAGGAAATGACCACCAATGAGGTAGAGACAACTTGCTTGACGAGATAACGCCGAATAATCAAAGTAATACTTCCAAAAGGCTAATCGGGACGAGTGCTAGTTTACCCGAATGTTAAAAATATAAAACCGCACATTGCAACGCTATGCTTGAAAGTGTTTCAATGTTTTAATCCATCATAACTTTCTATAGGCAATCACGGCAGCCATGAAATTTACAACTTATACAACTTTTCCCGAACAGACATCTAATGAATCTTTGTGGGTTTTAGTTGATTCAGAACAGCTACAAAGCAATATCAACACATATCAAATCAATAACCTAGAAAGCGTTCTTACTGCCACCCAATTTAAAGGCAACTTCAACGAAACTCTGCCTTTATTTGGCCAGGTTTCAAATCAACCTCATAGCCAATTACTTGGCTTAGGAAAAACAGCTGAACTTCAGGCAGTTAAGCTCGCTAAACTTGCTCAAACTATTATCAAATCGACACAAAATAAATTTAAGCATATCGCAATTGATATTGCTGCGTTACCTGTCGAATACCATTATTTATTCGCTTTAAGCTTAACTCAAGCAGCTTATGGTTATGATGAGTTTAAATCGAAAAAAAATGAATTTGTGTTACAACAGGTTGATTTAATTAGTTCAACGACTAGCCTTGATGAAAAGCAACTGGCTTTAGTGCATGCAGTACAGTCTGGTCAGTCTTATGCACGTGACCTTGGAAACCGTCCAGGTAACATTTGTTTCCCTGAATATTTGGCAGAACAAGCGTTAGCTTTAGCTGCAGAATTCCCTGATTTACTCAAAGTAACTGTCTTAAATGAGCAACAAATGGCTGATTTAGGCATGTATGCTTTTCTTGCAGTCAGCAAAGGTTCTGAACGTCCGGGCCGTATTGTAACTCTCGAATACCAAGCTGGAATCGACCAAGCTCCTGTTGTACTTGTTGGTAAAGGCGTTACTTTTGATACAGGCGGCATTTCATTAAAACCGGGCCTCGGCATGGATGAAATGAAGTTCGATATGTGTGGTGCAGCCTCTGTACTAGGTACTATTCGTGCCCTATGCGAAGCAAAACTTCCGATTCATGTCGTTGGAGCGATTGCAGCCGCAGAAAATATGCCTTCTGGCAAAGCAACTCGTCCGGGCGATATCGTGACAACCATGAGCGGTCAAACTGTTGAAATCTTAAATACCGATGCGGAAGGCCGTCTGGTACTGTGTGACACATTGACCTATATCAAACGCTTCAATCCAGCAGTGGTGGTCGATATTGCAACCTTAACAGGTGCATGTGTAGTCGCTTTAGGTAAAGTGCTCAGTGGTTTGTTCTCACCAGATGATGCTTTAGCAGATGAACTCCGACAAGCGGGTGAGCAATCATTTGACCGTGTATGGCGTATGCCAGTCATTGAAGATTATCAAGAATTACTTGATTCACCATTTGCGGATATTGCAAATATTGGCGGTCCATATGGCGGTGCCATTACGGCAGCATGTTTCCTTGAACGCTTTACACGTGAGTATCGTTGGGCTCATTTAGATGTAGCAGGAACAGCATGGTTATCTGGCCCAGCTAAGGGCGCAACAGGGCGTCCAGTACCATTACTCATGCAATTTTTAGCGAATCGTGTAAATACGAATGGCTAAAGTTAGTTTTTATCTGTTTGAAACCAGTGAAGAACGGCAAGTCGATAGTGCTTGCCGTTTATGCCGAAAGATTTTACAGAAGCATTCTAAAATCTGGTGGTATTGCCCAGATGTGCAGCTACAACAGACTCTTGATGAAAGATTATGGGATTTTGACCCTGTCAGCTTTATTACACATGGGGTTGATCAAGCTGAGGCTGCTGTATGTATTTCGGCTAAACAACCACTTGAACAAGGCTGGTTAGTATTTAATTTTAACAATCATGCACTTGAACAAGTTGAGCATTTTAGCCACATTATAGAAATTGTTGAAAATAATGAAACAGCCAAGCAAATTGGGCGAGAAAAATTTAAAATGTATCGCCGTTTGGGTATAGAACCGCGGACCTTTAAATTATAACGCGCTAAAATGTAAATACTGTTAAACAAAGGAGAAGCATGGTGGCATTAAATGTCGGGCAAGATTTTAAAAAAAGATGGTTAAATGCGCCTGAAGCTGTCCGTCATGCCTATCAACAAGATCTGGCACGTATATGCGACTTATTAGAACCTCAAACTCCGATTCAGCTTTGGGTTTTAAATGATGAAAAAGCACAGCTAGAATCACAGCAAAAAATTGAAAAAGCTTACGCGGACCTCAAGGCAGAGCTGATTGAGCAAGCACGTATTCGTCGTCAGCTTGCTTTAGAGAAAGCACTTGCTGATAAACGAGCGTTAGAAGCGGCCTATGCGGCTGAATTGCAAGCCGATGAAGTTCGTAAATTTAGTGAACAGACTGAAGCACTTCAAGCCATCCGCAGTCAGTTAGAACAAGAAGTTGCAGAGCAAACTGCTCGTTATCAGAAAAACCCTGAAACGCCAGCAGTCAATTACTCTTCTGGCGTAAAACTTAGTATTACCGATGATCAAATCTTATCTGAGCTTGAAAGTTTACGCATTCGTTTAGAACTTGAAGCTGAGAGCTTAATTGAACAGTCTGTAACGGCTTTCCGAGCCAAGCTAAATTCAGCAGCTCAAGAAGAAATTGAATACATTTTAAAAAATTCTAAGTTTTCTGATGAAAAAATAGAAAAATGAAGTTTTAAAAGCCTCCTCTGTCATAAAAATGACACTTATATGTCACAAAATAGACATAAATATTATTCTTATAGATCAATTGATTATATGAATAAAAAGTAGTGTTTTTAAGCTAATTAATGAGGGTAAGAAATGGACATTCTGCATCAGATTTCAAAGCAAGTTGATCAGCTTAATCAGGGTGAACAATGGACATTTTCAGCACAAGAATTTTATATGAGTCATAACGACTTTAATTCTTTATCTATCTTACTTACACGAGAGTCTGAAAAAGGTAAGTTTACGATTACTCGTACCCAACATCATAAAACTTGGGTGGGTACAGATTCGGTCACGCTAACCAAGCATTAATGTTTCAAAAATAAAAAACCGGAACATATGTCCGGTTTTTATTTTAATGAGCTAGCTTTTATTTTAAAAAGCCATTCTCAGCTAAAAAAGCCATACTAATATTTGACTCGGTTTTTTGCTCAGCAGCTTTATCGCCCAGCAATAAACGCTCGATATAACGTGCTAAAACATCAACTTCAAGGTTGACCTTACTGCCTACTTGCCACGTTCCAATATTAGTACGCTCCGCAGTGTGTGGAATTAAATTCAAGCTTAAAATATTTCCACGTAAGTGGTTAATCGTTAGGCTAATTCCGTCAACGGTTACAGAACCTTTTTCCGCTAAATATTTAGCAAGTTCTGTCGGCGCTGTCACTTCATAATAAATGGAACGAGCGTCTTCACGTACTACAGTAATTTCACCTACGCCATCAACGTGACCACTTACAATATGCCCGCCAAAGCGCGTTGTCGGTAACATTGCCTTTTCAACATTGACACGTTGCCCAACTTTCCAGTTACCCAAAGTCGTACGGTTTAAACTTTCACGAGAAACATCAGCTGCGTACCAGTTGTCACCCCACTCAATCACTGTGAGACAAATACCGTTGGTTGCAATTGAGTCACCCAAATGTACATCTGACATATCCAGATCAGTCTGAATACGTAAACGTACATCGCCACCTACACTTTGCAGGCTTTCAACTTTTCCTAAACTTTCAATGATGCCTGTAAACATGGCTCAATCTCCAAATCTTTTTACACTGCTTAAGTTGCAGCGCTTACCAAAGTGCGAGCTGTGTACTATTACCTGAGGTATCTACACCACCTAGCTCGGCGAAGTGGTAAAGCTGGCCTAATAACTGACGTAATGGTGGTCCTGACTTGGCATGAGTATCAGTAATCACAATAAACTCAAGCACGCGTGCACGTTCAGACTGTCGTTGTTTACTCACTCGATAACGCGGAACATCTTGTGTTAACAAGGTGACTTTGCCCCGCTCTAGATTAGCCATAAGCAAATCTTTCGGCTCGATATTACCATCAGTTGAATAGCTGGTCAGAATATAGCGCGCATTGATGGTTGAAAGTAATTTCTCATATGCATCTTTTGCATGTTTAGACGAGTTATATGGACTTGGACGCTCTTTACGCCAAGCTCTATCAATACCACTCTTATAACCTTTGGTATCCGGTGAAGGTAAATCGACCTGATCCCATAAAGTTAATGCATTTAAAACGTGATAATTACTACTATATGCATGTTGGTTATAGGGTGGATCAAGATAAGCAACATCGACTTCAAAACCACTCATTTGATTTGCTAGATGTTGTGAATCTACACACCACATTTCAGCAGCCGGACGTTTACGATCACCAATCTCACAAAAACGGCTCGGTGTTAACCAAAGTAATGACTCAATTCGTTCTAACGCAGTTTGAGTACGTCCGCCCCACCCTTGATGGAAACTTTTAAATACGCCACTCGTATTACTGACAAAACTGGCTGAATAGAGCAATGGTGCAAGCAAAGCACTCATCTCTACATCATTAATTGCACCTTGTGCCTGCCATGTTGCAATCTGCTGACGAATTGCATCGATACGCATACCGTTACGACGTTTAAAGAATAAACGGTCACGAGTTGGATCGTATACATCATCGTTACGTGGACAAAGGTTATGCGTTACCCAACCTTTAACTTCAGGTAAGCGATTTAAATAATCGATTGCCTTTTGATAGCCGCCCAGTTCTTTAAAAGCAGGCGCATCTACACAGGCTAAAATCGCATGATTTAAAGCATGGCTATAAGGTTCCCAGTCATTCGCAATCACACGGTAACCATTTTGACGGGCTAAACGAGATACAACGCCACTGCCGGCAAAGAAATCGGCAAAAATCGGTGGATTCTTTTTCTTACTATTCAGCGTCCCTGTAATTTCAAGGGCTTCTAAAATTAGATGGAGCAATCGGCGCTTGTTACCCAAGTACGGCACAAGCTGATGGAAAAGATATTCGTCTGTCGTACGGGCTGCATGACGACGTTTGTGATAAACCGAAGGCTCTGAATTCATACTTTCTCTTGCGTAGGGATTAACCTTAAGCGTATATCTTGATCAAGTTGTGTCACATCAAGAAGTGTAAAACGAAGTTGTTGTGCCATATATTCAAACTCTGCATTGAACATGGCTCTTGCACTTTTCCCCAAAAATGTTGGAGCAATATAACTGATCAACTCATCTACCAAACCTTCTTGTAAAAAGGCTGTAGATAATGTCGCACCGGCTTCCACCAATACATCATAAATTTGATGTTGCTTAGATAGGGTCTGTAACAGCATTTTTAAAGGCTGAATTTCTAATTGTATCACGCCTAAATCGGCAAGTTCTTCACGATATGGTCCCATGACCATCACAGTTTCAGGGTTTTCTAAAATTTTAGCATTAAGTAGCAAACGCCCCTGACGATCTAAAACAACCCGTTTTGGTTGAGCAACTGTCTCAATATCAATATGACCGAGTGAACGCACATTAAGCTGACAATCATCTGCAATCACAGTTTCAATACCTGTAATCACCGCTCCTGAAATAGCACGCCAATGCTGGACATCTTGACGGGCAGCAGAACCCGTAATCCACTTCGATTCACCAGATGCCATTGCCGTACGTCCATCTAGACTTGAAGCTACTTTTAAGCGTACATAAGGCATGCCCGTAGACATTGCCTTTAAGAAACCTTGATTTAATTTTTCTGCTAAATCTTCACAAATGCCAACTTCTACTTCAATTCCGGCATTTTTCAAAATCTGAACGCCCTTACCCGCAACGAGCGGATTTGGATCAGGACATGCCACAACCACCCTTTTAACCTGAGCCTTAACCAGTGCTTCAGCACAAGGAGGAGTTCTTCCATAATGCGCACATGGCTCAAGCGTGACATAGGCTGTTGCACCTTGTGCTTGTTCAGCTGCCTGACGTAAAGCAAAGACCTCTGCGTGTGGTTGACCCGCTTTAGGATGGAAGCCTTCACCAATTAACTGATCATCTTTGACAATGACACAACCAACATTTGGATTAGGCTTAGTCGAATATAGACCTCGTTTGGCAAGTTCAATGGCTTGCTGCATCCAATATTGATCTTGTTTCAACTCAGACATAAAAATCTCAAATAGTTATTGTTCACGTTGTTGCATTTGCTCAATTTGACGACGAAACGCCTCAACATCCTGAAAATCTTGATATACAGAAGCAAATCGGACATAAGCGACATGGTCAAGGGCAAATAGAGATTGCATGACGATTTCACCAATTGTTCTAGATTTTACGTCACGCTCACCTAAACGGCGAATCTGCAACTGAATATCACTTAAAACTGTTTCGATCTGCTCTTGTGTGACCGGACGTTTTTGCAGAGCATGCATTAACGAACGACGTAATTTGGCCTCATCGAAAGGTTCATTTTTTCCATTCGATTTGATCACACGGGGCATTACCACTTCATAGCTTTCAAAAGTGGTAAAACGTTCACCGCAACTTACACACTCACGACGTCGACGAATCTGACAGCCTTCGGCGGCTAAACGTGAATCGATGACTTTACTATCTGCGGCGTTGCAAAATGGACAATGCATAGCGGATTTATAGGGTCGATTACTTTGACCTAGTGTAGCAAAATTTCTACACTTACAGAACCAGCATTCTATAAGACAAAAAAACAGTCCTGAGCAAGATCAAAGTATCGCTTTGATCACAGCTCAAGACTGTTCTTTTAAGACAGCAGATATATTAATGATGATTATTCAATACGTTCGCCATGTTGGCTTAAATCCAGACCCATGCGCTCATCATCAGCGTTCACACGGATACCAATCACAAGATCAATCACTTTAAGAATAACGAAAGTCGCGATACCACTGTAAACCATGGTTGCCAATACGCCTTCAACTTGTACCCATAATTGGCCAGCGAATGTTGGAGCTAAGGTAACGTTAGCTGCTTTAATAATTTCGTCACTGTAGAATACGCCAGTTAAAATCGCACCGACAATACCACCTACAGCATGTAAACCAAACGCATCCAAAGCATCGTCGGCTTTAAGTAAGCGTTTAAGTGCAGTAATACCCCAGAAGCACACTACGCCACCGATAAGGCCCATCACTAAAGCACCGCCTACACCGACAAAACCTGCAGCAGGGGTAATCACTACCAACCCGGCTACCGCACCAGAAGCACCACCTAATACAGATGCTTTACCACGGATCATACGTTCAACAACTAACCAAGAGAATGCAGCAGCGGCAGCAGCAACTTGAGTCACTAAAATTGCCATACTTGCACGAGCACCAGCGCCTAACGCACTACCACCGTTGAAACCAAACCAACCCACCCAAAGTAAACTTGCACCGATAACAGTTAAAGTTAAGTTATGAGGAGCCATAGATTCACGGCCAAGGCCAATACGTTTGCCAAGCATATAAGCAGCAACTAAACCTGCAACCCCTGAGTTGATATGTACAACCGTACCACCAGCAAAATCTAATGCGCCTGCTTTGAATAACCAGCCATCTGCTGCCCAAACCCAGTGAGTAATTGGTGCATAAACAACAAGTACCCAAATTGCAATAAATGCCATGAAAGCTGAATACTTCATACGGTCTGCAATAGAACCGCTAAGAATTGCAACTGTAATAATGGCAAAAGTCATTTGGAAAATAACAAAGAGACTTTCGGGAATTGTCCCACTCAATGCATCAAACGCCACTCCGTTGAGCATCGCTTTAGACAAATCACCAAAAAATGCCCCTGTGCCAGAGAACGCGATTGAATACCCAGCAATCACCCACAGCAAACTTACTAAGATTGCAGCTGAAAGGCTGAACATCATTGTACTTAAGACATTTTTTTTACGTACCATACCACCGTAGAATAATGCTAATCCCGGAATGGTCATTAATAAAACTAATGCGGTTGAAACTAAAATCCAAGAGGTGTCACCCGTATCAAGAGTGGGTGTCGGTGCTGGAGCTGCCGGAGTTTCAGCAACTGGTGCTTCTGCCGCGGTTGCAGTAGCTTGTGATGTTGATGCCGCCGCAACTTCCGATGTTGGCGTTGTTACAGCTTCTTCTGCCCAAGAGGCAGTACCACCCAAAAGAGCGCCTGATAGACTGAGCGCCATAAGTATTTTTTTCATTCGTGTCCCCCAACCTCATTTGCGAGTTATTTTCTACTCAGCAAGCTTTGTGCCAATTAGACAGCATCCGGTCCAGTCTCACCCGTACGGATACGGATTACTTGTTCCAGGTTAGTCACAAAAATCTTACCATCGCCAATTTTTCCAGTGCTCGCTACACGAGTAATTGATTCAATTACCGCGTCAACCATTTCATCACTGATCGCAATCTCGATTTTTACTTTAGGTAAGAAATCAACCACATACTCTGCACCACGGTAGAGTTCTGTATGTCCTTTTTGACGACCAAAACCTTTAACTTCAGTTACGGTAATCCCTTGTACACCAATGTCAGAGAGCGCTTCACGCACATCATCTAATTTAAACGGTTTTACAATTGCAGTTACAAGCTTCATGTTTGTTTCCTTCGGCTTCTTTTCACCAGTAAGGTTTTATGTTCAATTTTCATGCCAATATTTCAAAGGTTGAGGGAAATGAATCTATTGCATGAACTTTCTTTATAACCTATTTAGTGATCAAGATGTAGATGAGCTATTAAAAATAAAATGAATTTTCAGTATTGTTGAGTGCTGTTTTAATGTTCTATTTGCACTAAAAGAATTGAAACCTATATCCCGACTTCAAGCAGTGATAAACTGTAAACTATAAGGTAATACAAAGCTTTGGATATTTTATGTTAGAAACATTACTACAGGCCATTTTGGAACAAATTGATGAGCCTAAAAAAGATTTGGAAAAAAATTTACGTGCATTATTAAATGAAGCGGTCGAAAAGTTAGACCTTGTTTCTAAACAAGAGATTGACCGTCAAAAGACTGCACTTCAATCGGCTAATCAACGTTTAGAAGAGCTACAAAAACAAGTCAGTCTATTAGAAGAAGCCTTAAAGAATAAAAAATAAGCACCACCGTAGCGCACTTATACTTTACAACGATTAAAAATGAAGCACCATAATGGAACAATAAGATGTCTTTTTCTAAAATTTATACACGGGGACTTTTGGGTTTACATGCACCTCTCATTGAGGTTGAGGTACATGTGAGTCAAGGCTTACCTTCTCTTACCATTGTCGGGCTAGCAGAGGCGGCAGTAAGAGAAAGTAAAGACCGCGTTCGCTCAGCCATTATTAATAGTGGATTCCAATTTCCGACTAAACGACTGACCATTAATCTTGCGCCAGCAGATTTGCCCAAAGATGGTTCACGTCTAGATTTACCAATTGCCGTAGGCATTTTAATTGCGTCTGGTCAGCTCCCAGAGAACTGTGCCGAAGATTTTGAATTAATTGGTGAATTAGCGCTGGATGGTCACGTAAGACCAGTGTCAGGCACGTTAACTTTGGCCATGGCATGCCAACAGGCCAAGCACAAAATGCTTTTACCCCTCGATAATAGTCAGGATATTAACCATTTACCGAATCTTGAATGTTATCCAGTGAGTCACTTAAAAGAAGTTTGTGAACATTTTCTGGGCACGAAATCTCTATCTTCGGTTGAACCTGCAACTGCCTCAAACCAAATGCCTTATAAATTTGATCTGGCAGATGTAAAAGGTCAGTTACGCCCACGTCGTGCACTAGAAATAGCCGCCGCAGGAGGACACTCGTTGCTCTTTAAAGGACCACCAGGCACAGGTAAGACTTTACTCGCTTCAAGGCTCCCTTCGATTTTGCCACCTCTTTCTAATCAAGAAACACTTGAAGTTGCGAGTATTTATTCTATTTCCAATACACCGCATACGTTTGGCCAACGGCCATTTCGAGCGCCCCATCATACAGCATCAGCGATTGCACTTGTTGGGGGCGGATGTGATTTACAAACAACTATGCGACATTACAAACAACTATGCGACAAATTACTCCGTAATACTATTTCCCTGAACTTTAAAGCTTAATTTTGAGAGATCTATATTAAATTTGAAGGCGAATGAGGACTTATTAACTAAAATTATTTTTTTCTAATTTAGAAATTTTAATAAATTCTGAAAGTTGTATATCAAGAGCTTTTAGCCAATCATGTAATTCAATTACATCCAATCTACGATCTAAATTTTCTACTTTAGCAACATAAGACTGATGTTTTTTTAGAAATGAAGCTACTTGTACCTGAGTTATATTTTTTTCCTCACGTAAAGATATTAAACATTGTATTAGACCAATATATCTAGGGTCATGTATTGAGCTCATAACCAAAGATGGTGTACTATTTTAAAAAATATCCCAAAACAGGATATTAAGTGTTAATTGATGGTAGACATGACGAAAAGACAAATTCTGCAAAGATTGTTTTTACGTTTCCTTATGAAAAATTCTTTTCATAAATTGGCGTTCACAGAAATATGGTCTTTATTTGTAGGGCATAATAGCTATTTAAATAATGATGAAAACTTTGAAGTAGTTCATAGCTTTTTTATTCAACATTTAGTAAAGGAGTACTTTATTGTGGATACTATAAGTATTCCTCGAAAATACACTTCTAAATACCATGTATATCAAATAAAAAAGATTTGTTTACCCATAGAGTTACAAGAACCTTATGAATCTATTTGTGAAAAGACTCATCAACTTAATAAAGAACTACAGCAAAATGAGCTCGAAATTGAATGTCTTAACGAGTGTTTTGATGAGTTTCCGAGTATTAGATTTCAAATTGAACTATTGATTCAAAAAAAGAAAGATTATCAATTTTCCCTTCAATCTAAAGTAAATGTATTAGAGGAGTTAATACAAACTTTTTAAACTATATGTAATGCCATTTGCTAGATTCATATCCCGGAAATCTTTTATATGAAATAAAAGTTTAAATAAATATAAACTTACCAAGAGAATATTCAGTTCTCTTCTTAAGTGTCAAAATGGGAATTAGTCAACTAAAGATATCTTTATTATCAATATATTGGAGCATTAAATTTGAGCAAAAATAATAATCTACCAATAGAAGCAATTGGATGTATAAGATGCGATATCTGTGATCAACTAACTCAATCTAATTATAGCGTACTGAAAGCAGATTGGAGTTCGAATGTCTATGATAAAGAAGATAAATATGAAGTTCACCTATGTAAATCCTGCTTTTTAGGAACACTTTCTTATTTAAGAAATCAGAAAAAATTAAATCACTTATTTGACGAAAATTTTGACTTTAACCAATTAGATAATCTTGGCTTAAGTTACATTAGCAATCAAAATTGATATCATTCATATGATCCCTGATTTTGTAAACTCATTATTTTTAACTAGTGAATTAAAATTATGAAAAAAATTGATTTAGGACATAATTTAATAGAACACTATTCCAAGCCTATCCAAGGTCGCCTTTATGTAGTAGGTGATCTTCATGGTTGTTACACCCTACTTATGAATAAATTGAAAGAAATAAAATTCAATTTTCAGCAGGATTTATTAGTATCTGTTGGAGACTTAGTTGATCGTGGCAATGAGAATATTGAATGTCTAAACCTTATTAATGAACCATGGTTTAAGGCAATCCGAGGGAATCATGAACAGATGTGTATTGAAGCAACAATTGATAAAGAAATGAAGGACATGCACACCCATCATGGTGGGGCCTGGCTATACGATTTACCTGCTCATCAACAGCAAAGCATTGTTGAACAATGCCGAAATTTACCCATAATTCTTGAAATTCATCATAACCATAAGATTTATGGTTTTGTTCATGCAGATATAAATATTAATGATTGGAAAGAGTTCAAGCAAAAAGTTCTTAACGACGATTATTTCATGGCAGGTGAGCAGTCAGCCATACAAGTTGCTTTATGGCATCGAGGACGAGTTAGATTTAGTAAATACAACTCTGAGTATAGAACTGTAACAGGGGTTGATGAAATCTATTTCGGTCATACCGTAGTTAAAGAACCAGTCCAGTATCAAAATTGTTTTTTCATTGATACAGGGGCTGTTTTTGGAGGACACTTAACCATAAAAAAACTTTAAATTGTGATCCTTATTTCCATATCGTATGTTCATACCAATTATTAGGTAATGTTGTATATTTACAAATGTCATCTAGAGGGAAGTTATTCTTTACTAAAGTATAAATAGAATCCTTCCATTCTTTAGCATGACCAGTAGGTTCCATTAAACGAGCAATCACTATAAGAATTGCATATAATCCACCATGTGTATGGCCCGCAATATTTAAATTATTTGCTGCATTAGCTTTCAGTACATTTGCCACTCTTCTATTCCATAAACGTCCATGATGGGCACAAATATTTCGATATTTATTTATTAAGAATAAATAACTATCAAGATCTTTAAAATCCACAGCATGATATATATTCAATGGATTATGAGTTGTACTAATTTTTATATTGAAACACGACACTATCTGTTTTTTATGCAGGGGTTTTAGACCAGCATAAATCTTTCTTAAGGTGCCGAAACTTAATATTTCAGTTAACATCCATAATGGAAGCTGCGGTTGACGATTGACAGTCAATGTTGCCGAATATGTATTTTTATAATGTTCAATGAAATCTTCTTTGCTACCACGCTCTACATCAGCATCTATACTTTTAATAAGATCTACATGTCTACAGAACTTCTTATTCTGGAAAAGTGAAATATCGTAGACTGCAAATGCATTATTCGCTATTGACGGCAAATGATAAGCAATTTGAGTTCGAAGGAAAGTTTCAATTTCTGTAATAGCTTTAAAAATTAGATTCCGCAAATTTTTATCAAACTCATATAATTGAATTACTTTTTCAAAAGTACAATCAGGCTTAAAAACACTTAACTTTTTACGCGAATTTAAAGGGTCTGGTAAACGAAAAATATGCCAATAGGCACTAAGTCTGTAATAGTTATATTGAATTAAGCATTTTTTAGCATAATTTTCATTATGAACAATAAGACCATAATGTTTTAATTTAGCAACTTGTTGATCAGTTGAGAGATGTTGTTTTGTATAAGGAGTAAGCAATCTAAATTTTCCCCAAAAAAAAACCGCTTAGTGTGCATACTTGTAGAGGCTTAGCGGTATCTAAATTTAGAATACTAAATTAATTTTCAATTGTAAAGGTTATTTAATTCAAGCTCTTTTTCATACAGAAGAAAAAATATTTCATAAAAAATACAATATATAGCACTATTAATAAAAAATAAGGTAACATAGCACTATATGTAGAAGTAATTTTAAAATTGGTTATAATTTTTATGATATTTGACAGATCATATTTTTTTAACTATCTTAAGCCATGAATCAAAAAGATTTTTTTGTTTCAGGGAGGATATATGACTACATTTAATCCAGACATGTTAAGAATTGCTCGAGACCTGAGAGGAATGAGCCAAACTGAGCTTGTCCAAAAAATGGGAAATATTACTCAAGCTGCCTTATCTAAAATTGAGAAAGGTGACATTAAGCCTTCAGATGAAACAAAGTTTAATATTGCAAAGACCCTTAATTTCCCAGAAAGGTTCTTTCACCAAGATGACCACTTTAAAGTGTCCCCAATTAGTTTACATGCATACCGAAAAAAAGCTTCAACTACAGCTAAAATCCTAAATCAAATCAATGCTGAGATGACAATTAAAACTTCAAATCTAGATAAGCTTGATTTGTTTTGTCAGTTAGAAACCTCTTTATCATTACCAAGCTATCAAATACATATAAATGTTAGTTCTGCCTCTGAAGCTGCATTAAAGCTTCGTAAGGAATGGAATTTGGGGCTAAACCCTATTGAAGATTTAACTGGACTCATTGAAAAAGCTGGAGTTTTTATTTTCTATTGTAATTTTGAAGAAGATCATATTGATGGGGTATCTTTACAAACTCAAAATAGCCCTCCATGTATTTTCCTCAATGCAAACCAACCTAATGACCGAATTCGCTTTACCTTAGCACATGAGTTAGGACATTTAATTCTTCATAAATATGCACCATCAATAGACATGGAAGAAGAAGCGAATGAATTTGCTGCAGAGTTTTTAATTCCCACTGAGGCTGTGCAAGGCCAGTTACAAACAACTAATCTTAAGACTTATGCGACGCATAAGTTGTTCTGGAAAGTTTCCATGGCTGCTCTAATTGTGAAGTCAAAACATATTGGGGACATAAGTGACAGACAGTCAGCAACGTTATGGCGCCAAATGAGTATGTATGGTTACCGCAAAACTGAACCTTATTCCTTAGAAAGAGAACACCCTCAACGCTTTGCCAAATTAATGATGGATTTTTGCCAAGGTGATAAATCAAAAGTCATTCCAGATTTATCATCCTTCTTTAACTTATATCCGGAAGATTTCACTCAGCTTTATAAAGCTGATCTTGAAGAGATGGAGAGATTTTCTATGGCTTCCTAATATTTTAGCCGACCCGAAGGTCGGCTAGTAAACGTGAGAAAGGCAGATTTGGGCATATGCCCCTGCGATTTCAGGACAAAAGACTTGGCTATCCATAATTACGGATAGATGTCTTTCACGTTAGTCCTCGTGATGTGGTGTCTCGATTCTAACGTAAAAGCTCTCTCCTCCGCAACGGACAACCCTGTCTACTCCTAAGTCGTACTCACATTACTATGCCCTATGTGAGGAATAGACCTATGTCTATAAACGACGATGGCATTGAATATGTGTATACACGATTCATTACCAGAAACGGCAAACGTATTTATCACCCCAAAGGTGGTTTATATAAGTTTCCGAAACGTTCAAAAAAGTCAAAGTCTTAGATTGAATTAACTGAACTAATGGCTTTTAAAATTTTAAGTAATTGTTCTCTACCCAGTTTTTTTAGGGGGGCTGGGTACCAAATTAACTTATTTTTTGAGAGAGCAACACATGAGTTTGCAAAATAAATTTAATACGTTTAATCAACGAATCTATTTAACTCGTCATGATGCCGAGTATTCAAATGCTCGTGAAAAAGACGATAGTATTACAGCTGCAATCAAGGCTAAGTTTAAAGAAAAAGGTTATCCAGTTATTGATAACTTTGTTCAAGGTTCACTTGCTACGTATACAACAATTAAAGAACCTGGTAAAGATTTTGATATCGACCGCGCCATTGTCATTGATTATGAAGAATCTCCATCAGATCCATTGGTTCCCAAAAAAGTCATTTTAGAAATTTTGGAGGATCGTGGATTTCAAAATGCTAAAATCAAAAAACCCTGTGTTACTGCTGATTATAAATTTAAGAATCTACATATTGATATCCCAGTGTATAGAAAGAACTCTTGGGGCGGATATGAACTAGCCGTTGGGAAAAAAGACTCTGGAACTGAACACAAATCTTGGTCGGAATCCTCCCCCAAAGATCTCATAGATTGGGTTAATAACTCTTCTCTATATGGGGTATATGCCACTGAAAAGTTACACCAGTTCCGTAGATTGGTACGATATCTCAAGCGCTGGAGAAATATTAAGTTTAGTAATGATGTGTGTAGAAAGATCTATTCAATAGGCTTAACAGTAATGGTCAAACAACACTTTAAGCCAAGTATTGATGAGGATGGATTTCCAAATGATTTACTTGCACTAAAAGCTACAATTGATTCGATTCTTGATTGGTCTGGATATTTCCAATGGCATTCTGATGATCAATGGAAAGTAAAAGTAGAACTCCCCGTTTATCCATCTAGAGATATTTTCCATGGTAGTAGTCTAAATACTGGCACCAGATTTAGAAATCAATTATCTAATTTGCGCTCAACATTACAGGATGTAATTGATACATCAGATGAAACTGAACAGTGTTCATTATTAATCAAAGTATTTGGCGATGACTTCCCAAGTAATGTGAATACTAACAGTGCATCGAACACCCAAAAAGTACAATTTGCCACAGCTGGTGCTGTAGGGACTTCTCAAGGCGCATGAACTACTCATCAATCATTGACCACCTGAAATCATGCGGATACCAAGTATCCGTAACTGAATTCTGTCTAATTCCTATGATTAGTGTCGAGTGCTCAATTGCAGGTCACGATATCACCTTACTCCACCTAAAAATTGAAGAGCTTACGGGCATGCCTTCATTTTTTCTAAAACATCCCAATAAGTATGGACGTATCGCCCATACCCTTGAGGATAAAACTTTTAATGTGGCCTCAATATGTGTAAATGTTCCAGATTCTGTCTCAATCAATTTTGAAGTACCCGAACTTGTATTTGAAGAGTCACTAAAAAGACATATTTCACTATTAGAAAATTGTTTATCTGATCCTAAATGGAATGAAGATGAGTTATTACGTGAATTCTTAGCGGGATGGAATCATATTCAAGACCAAAAATATGAGGACTTCTTATGCTTATCTGATAAAGGAGAATTTGAACTTCTTAATATTCTTCCTCCGCAAAAAGATATTAAATATGGACTCAACTCTTGTCATTTCGGTATTCCCCAAGAATTTGAACAAAAGCCTGAGTTTTCCGTAATTAATGATCACATTATTAATCGCGGTAAACCTAACGGCCATGGTTGTATTGTCCCTTTACAACAGTTAATCCCTGCTCCATGGCAGAGTGCAGATTTAAAAGATTGGTATCTTCAAATACTCAATTTTATTTCTCCCGATGTATTCGATTCTTTAAATCGTACTCTCGGACAAACCCGTGCCCATTCTTTTTGGCTTGTTTTTAATGCTGACACACCATCCGGTATAACTTGGTTTGGCATTCATTTTCATTTAAAAAACAGTATTAAAAGTAAAAAAGGTCTACCTCTTAATTCTAAGCACTTAGAGTTCTGGGAACTCAAGGCAATGAATGTACGTTTATTCAATAAAGAACGAGTAATGCCAAGAAGTGGAGCTATTCAAGAACTACAAAACAAAAAAGTTTTGCTTATAGGTTGCGGTTCAGTTGGTAGCCAAATTGCTAATCAACTTGCATCAACAGGTATTGGTCATTTAACCCTTTCAGACTCTGACTCATTTTCCCTAGATAATTTATATCGTCATAGCCTCCCAGCTTCTTATATTAGCTGGCCGAAAACTTGGGGCCTAAAATCAGAATTGACCAAGAAATATCCTTGGTTAAATGTCGAATTTATGTTTTCAGAACTCTTAAGTCTGAGATATGAAAATATATTAAATACTTTTGATCTCATCATTATTGCAATCGGCTCACCTACACAAGAACGAATTTTCCATGATTACTGTGTCAAGAACTCGATTGAAACTGCCGTTATAAATACTTGGGTAGAAGGTTATGGAATTGGAGGACATGCTGTAATAGATATTCCAGATTCAAAGGGATGTCTAAGATGTGCTTATGTTGATCCCCTTAATTTTTCACGAGGCCTAGCTTCTAATCTAAACTTTTTAAAACCAAATCAAAAGCTTACAAAAAATTTAGCTGGTTGTGGAAATGCTTTCTTACCTTATAGTAACTTAAGTGCATTACAAACAGCTCTCATAGCATCTAGTTTAGCTACTAAATTTTTAATGGGTCAATTACATAGCTCTTCAAAAGTGAGTTGGAAAGGTAGTGATTTTGATGTAATTCAAGCTGGTCTTCATTTAACTGATCGTTACTCAGCATTTTCAAAATCTTTAGAAGTCCTACCTCTTCTAAATAGTGGATGTGACCTCTGCAATGATTGAAGATCACTACACTATTCATCTTAAACAGTTTGAGCTCTTTATTTCATATAAAGTTATTCAAACTTGGATGGCCTATAGACAACTTGATCATAAGGATCTAGAGGCATGTGGTGTTCTGATCGGCAATCAAAATGTGTCTAATCAATATTGGATTGAAGATGTGACTGAACCTATGCCCACAGATTGCCGGTCTACGCATAGGTTCATATTAAAAGATCCAGGGCATCAGAAAAAAGTTGATTTAGCCTTCTCCAAATCAAATGGAACTTCTATCTATCTGGGTACATGGCATAGTCATCCGCAAGCAATTCCAACCCCATCAAATATTGATTATGTAGATTGGGAAAGTTGTATATCTAGAAACCCTGATCGGCAGCTTTTCTTTGTAATTGTAGGTTTTAAAGTTATACGCATTTTCTTTTTTCACCCCCTTCAGGGCTGGGTTCAAACAGAGATCAATGATCTTCAAATACTTAAAGGACTATAAGAATGGCTGAAGCTAATTTTACAGAAACGCTTTTACAAACGGTAAATCCTCCCTTTGACTTATTAAAGACGGCACAAGAATTTATAACTACAATTCAAGGTTTCATTACCTGGAATTCAGTCGGTCTACTTATTGATGAAAGTGGTAAAAACTTAGTTATTTTATTATTAGAAAATGATGCAGTAATTAGTTCTCTACGGGCTAACTTAAATGAGGCTGATCTACTTCAATTCATATTAGAGCTATCTAATAGACAAGCTAAAAAAATTATTCTGCATGCTTGGCAAGGTCATACAATTAATTGTTCTCATTTAAGCGATTTAAAAGAACTTGAGCATATTTGGCATAATAAAAGCGCTTATCAAGCTACAGAATTTATTAAAGTAAACGATATAAAAAAATTTATAAAAAGCTATTTTAAACCAATAAAAAAGACTGGACGAGGTAATCCGTTTACTGCTGAAACAAAGCGTCTAGTGATGCAAGATAGTCATGGACGCTGCATGTTCACTGGATGTGGAGATCGTTTGGATATAGAACAACTTACAGGCATAAAAGGTAATACAGGGTATCTGGCTCATAATGTAGCCTCTTCAGAAAGAGGTGAAAGAGGTATTCCGTACCTTTCGGAATTGCTTTCTGATGACCCCTCAAATGTACTACTCTTGTGTGATAAACATCACCGATTAATTGATAAAATTGCAGCAAGTGATTACTCAGCACAGCAACTAAGTGAAATGAGAAAATCGTATTGTGATTTAGCAAATACTTTACTTGATGCCCTAGCATTCAGCCCAATCCCTGTATATTCAATTTTATGGTCCGTGAATAGTAATGCTGTTGGTCATCCAGAACCTAAAGAGATTGCTTCATGTTTATCACCATTACAACATCGAATGGATGGCTACCTTCAAAGGCTATGTGATAGTAATACGGTATATATGAAAAATCCTGACCAGTTTTCACAACAACTCGTCATGATTATCCAGAATGAAGCTGACAAAATTATCCAACAAACAAGTTTAAATGGACATCGTGCTGCAATCTTCGCATTCGGACCTATGCCGGCACTTATTGGTTTAGGCGCCCTATTAGGTAATAAAGGAAAGTTTCTCCCAATGTTAAGGGATAGAGAAGCGAATCGATGGGGATGGCCAAATGCTTCAGCTGCTGATCAATCTTATGAAACTATTGGAATTGAAACTCTTCGAAAAGGTCCCGATGTAGTTTTATGCGTAAATTTCACGGCGATTATTGATAAAATTAAAAATAAAGCTCTTGAGCTAAAAACTGAATTGAACGCTGATATTATTGAAATTAATGCACTTGAAGCATATTTAGGCAGTAAAGCTGTTCCACATCCTCATAATATTTCAAAATTCACTACTGAACTTCAGAAACTTTTTCATCTATTAAAAGATAAACATGACGTAAAGAGAGTGCATCTTTTAATTGCAGCTCCAAATGCAGCCTGTATAGCTTTAGGGCAAGCTATTGATTTACATCACCCACATATCATTATCTATGACTTTGCACAAGACACTATGCTTCCTAAACTAATCATTAGAAATGATTCCCGTGGTAATCACTTAGAACTTCCATAAATAATTATTTTACAAACTTATTTTTAATATTTTAAAAATGGGATAGACCTTATGACTAATACTTCTACTGATCAAAATACAAATCCTTCTGATGAGAATAATGTAAATAAATTATGGGAAATTCTTAAACCCTATAAAGATAAATATTTACAAGTTTGGTGGTATGGAGGGATGGCAAAAGGAAAAAGCCCTAGAGATCAGCCAAAGGTCCATGTGTTATTCAGAGAAGTTTTAGAAGATTTCACTCCCACTGATAATTTTATTCAGATTACGACAAACATTACAGATCTTGTATCTTGGCGAGTTGATTCAATTTGGCATCAGCAACGAAAAATAGATTTTGTAAACAAAGATATCTATGAATTTGTTATCGATCATACTGATTTCGAATTTAAATTTTTAAAAATCTATGAGAATGTGGATGAGAAGAAGAAAATTAACTTTCTCAAAAAGCGAGAAGGGTGCGAAATAGTAGATTCGAAAAGAAAAAAAAATTGTATATCGTTCAAATTGAATCATCCTGAGTTCGATGAACTTTTAATACCATGTCTAGAATTTCTCACTAGAGCTTATGGTTTATCAACTGAGCTTATTCGAGTGCTTACTACATACAATGAAAGTGAAAGAGAATCTCGATTATACACTCCCCACATAGGTGAGAAAGGTCTCTGGACTGTACTTCTAGGAGATGGTATTACTCGAGCAGACCATGTTTTTGTTGCATATTATAAATATACCGAAATGGCTAAAAATGCTACACGCATTTTATTTAGTAGTATTGTAGAAAATTCTAATTTTAAACAAGCCAATATCTATCCAAAAGTTGTCCCTTGGCATGATGAGACCTTACCAATCAGAGTATCAGGATTCCGCTTAGCTGGGACAAAAACATTTGTTGTGACAAGAATCAGAGGAATAAAACCCCCAAAGAATGACCATATTAGAATAATACCTAAAGTAACTGAACGTATTAATACCACCACAGACACCGACCATCCCAACCCACCCTTACCTCAATTGGGTAGTGGTGACATTAATGTTTCTACAAATCCAGGTGGTCGACGTCCACCTTCTAATCATGAATTAATTGAGGATGACTTCGAATGGATAGATGGAGGCCCTACTAGTGAGTTAAGTAAATATAAATGTAAAAAACAGACTAAACGCCCCAAAAGGAAAAAGAAATATATAGAAACACAAACGATAAGTACTGGAGCCCCTGATAATTCACCTGATGTATTAAATGGCCAAATAGTCCCTTCAACCAAAGATTCAAAAGAATTCCTGTCACCTGAAGATGGCCGAATTATTGGACTATGGAAAGCATGCCTTAAAGCAAATGAAATAAGTCCCGATATAATACAAGGTGTTAACTATTATACATTTGAAAAGGGTTTTGACTTTTCTGAACTTCCCATGCTGATCGGTTTTTTTACAGAATCTGATGTTCAGGCACACAAAACGTGGTGCTATGCAAATTCATTCAAAACTCAGATAAGAGGAGCATTAATTATCAGATTAAATGTATCTCAGTTAGAACCGATTTATATTTTTGATATACAACCAGCAATATATACCTCTACTGTAGAAGGCGAGACCTTAACAAAAGAAAGAGGACATGCAGGTTTAATTTTCCGTATGAAACAAGAAAAAAATCTGGAACAATTCATATCTGATTTGATGTATTTGCTCCCTCTCAATGAAGGCTCATACCCACAAGAAGTTTTTCAAAGCCTATTAGTCACTCAAATATTTTTATTCAGACATTCACATACAAAAGGATTAACTGAGGGTGAATCAACTTTATTAAATGCTTTAAGAAAAATAGGCATAGACAAAATTTCATTTAAAAACTGAATTAATGTCATTGGTCCCGATAGTATCTCTCCAATTTAGAAAGGAGATACTAATTTGTCTTAAGATTAGGGATAGAAGAATTCTATCCCTTATAAACCACAAAAATACTTCTTTTAGGTATCCAATAATTCTCTTTTCTGAAGTTTATAACTAAGCCCTCATCAATATCATTAATCATACTTAGCTGTATTTCCATACAATGAACTGTATTTAATTTATGAAAATACCTTAAACAGACTTTTACCCATCGTAATAAATCGAAACTCTCCTCAGGGATACTAATTAACTTTAAGATCTCTCTTTCTAGTTTATGATTTCTTGCTGCCTTTAAAAAATTAGATTTTTTTATAAATGAATAACTTAAATTAACACCATAACTCTTTTTCAAAAAAACTATAAATCCAATAAGGCTAGTAGCTTGACCAGGATGTTCAGATAAATAATGTTTGATATGCCATACTTGTGGCATATCAAATCTTGACTTACTTACTTGAAACATCAAAGCTGCTGCTGGTTTCATTGCTAATCGTGCAGAGCGAATACTTATTTTACCGCCATCTACTCTCTTAATGAGCACCTTATAATAATCTTGAAGAATTTGAGAACTAAACAAGGACTCTGAACAGCTATTCACCAGTTTATTCAACTGATCAATCTCAGAACAATATTCCTTTGCTTGAATATCTATTTGAAGATTATGTACAGTACTCAACCATTGCATAGGCAAAAGATATTTACGTATCCCACTTGGTCTTAATCTATGTAAAAGTACTGTATAACTGAGTGCCTGTTTTATCAAAAGATCACTTATTTCTTCAAAAAAATGAATATGTTTACTAATAAGTAGTGCTGATTTATGTGAACCTAATCTCTGTTCTAGCCATTCAGTATATTTTTTAAAATGTGCCTGAAGATTAAAATCCTCTAAATCACTCATTAATTTTGTAGTCTTTCGTTCTAAAGTCCGATGCCACGAGCATATTTCACAATAATTTCCACGTCCCGCAGAGATTTCCTGCTTACAAGACAGACAAGGATGGGGTGGAAAAGTTAAACATTTTTTGCAATACATTTGGCCTGAAAGAGGCTCAAATTCAAGTAATCGATACCGTCTACAACTCGGACAAGTTCTGTGATCCCGGGTTGCACATTTAGGGCATATTTTCAAATTATCGGAAAAACGACTGATTCTAGATAGTTTTTGGGAGAGAGCTCCACAACGTTCACAAGCTTGAAACTTTCTAAAATACACTGAGCAGCTATTACAAACTGGCCCATGCTCAGTAATTTTACCTATAGGATAATCAATGCGTTGGCAACGTATGCATGGTCGGTTATTTTCACACTTCTGGCAAATTGCCGAAGGATCATATTTATATAAACGAGCTAACTTCCCACATGATGGGCACTCCCTTTTTTTAAAAACCCTTATATAGCATGTATGGCAAAAGTTGTTCTTTTTATAAACTCTATGGATTTTATCAACGCTTCGACCACATTCATCACATTGAGACATTTCTACCTCTCCAGAATCTATGCGATTTTTCTTTTCAATCTCATAACTCTACGCAATACGGCTTCTTTACTACTAGGTTTAGAAATATCTGGGAATGCTTTTATTAAAGGATAATTTCGAGAAACTTTATCCAAATGCTTTTCAATAGGCTGTAAAATTTTTGGTATTTGGTATCTCTTATCCCAAAAAGAAGCTCTATTCATATTTAAAGAATTGGCGGTTTTAATAAACTTTTCTCGAGACACTTTTAAAAGTTGATAGATACAAGAAAAAATACGTTCTCTTTCCAATACTGAAAGTTGATTAAGGACTAAACCGGTTGATATGAGAGGAATATGAGGAACACGAATATCTAAAGTATTCAAAAATGCCCATCCTTTACTCTCTAGAGATCCTATTAAAACTTTTCTAATGAATTGATTGAATAGTTGAACCACGTTCAACCACTCGGATAAAGAAATAAAAGTATCTGCATATATTGCATATCCCTGTGCTAAAAACAGATCAAAATCTTTCTGAAACTTCAAAGCACTTTGATCTATGGCATTTACTTTCACATTAAAAAGATATTTTTTGCAGACTGGACAGCAAGATATTATTCGATCTGGCGCTTCTAATAATCGGGGTTGTATAGCGCTATAACAATGAGGACATTGATCCAGTAAACGTTGTGTGTGCTTGATACACCCCACTTGCCAAACGCAACGCCAACTCAACCGAAAGTAAGCGATAGGATCTTCCAGCAAACATTCAGAACAATACTGCCAACCACCTTTATGTTTACGATTTCTTGTTCCTAACGCAAGAATCCATGAATTAAGTTTTACTTCACTATTTTGTAGGAATAAATTCTTAAAAGTAGCGGCATCTAGTTGATCCTGACTAATACCAGCCCTAGAGGTCAATATTTTTGAATACTTTTGATGAAGCCCTTTATCAATATCTACAGTCCATACTCTCCATCCAGGCCAAAGTACTCCGGTTAAACTCAATGGATCACAACCGCAACCGAGGGCAGCCCGAATCAACCATGAGGATAAAGCCTCATCCTGAAATAAAGGTGTTCGGATTGCCCAAGAATAAGGCTCTACGGTAGATACCATATTGGAATCTCACAAGCTATTTCAAACTTTCTAATAACTGATGATCAATATATTCCTGACCAGTGATGATAGCTTTCTTAGCAGCTTCTCTTAAAAGACTACGTAAATTACCTAGATTTCCTTCTGTAATGTCATGCAAATACTTTACTGTGGCTGGTTCGGCTAATCTTGAAGGTTGTTTAAGAGGAAGAACTTTTTCAAATTTATTGACTATTACTTGAAAGTCTTTATCCAGCTGCCATAACGGTAAATTAACAACCCGAAAACGGCTCACATGCTGTGGATCTGTATAAAGTACCCGGACAGCTTCTTCCGTACCAAAACCAACAATCGGTATCTGAGTTTCATTACACAAGTATTTGATCGCATTCATGACTGTTCTCTGCTTAATAGGAGTTCCACATAACAAAGAGTTCATCTCATCAATAATGAGTAACTTTACCTCGTAAAGTTTAAGACAGTGAACAACCTGATACCTTAATTTAGCAACTGGATCTCTTTCTCTAAAAGGTTCCCAAAATCTATCTAAGATCGCCATATATAAAGCTTTCTCATCAGGAGAAACAGGTGCTTGAACAACAATCACAGGCTTAACTGCATTATTAAACTCATTGGTATACCCCTCACCATAGAGCTTAAAAAATTGGTTAATGATTGATGTCTTACCATTATTAGGTTTACTTAACACCAGTAAATTAGGCATACGACTTCGTTTTGGCAGAGTAAGCATGCCCTTTAATTGATCCAGTAAATCATTCGCTGCTGGGTAGCCGATCCAACGATCCTCTTCAAGGAAATAGAGTCTTTCCTCATTAGGTTTATCAACAATAGGGCGAAATTCTTGAAAAATATGTGGATAATTACTCATGAAATATCCTCA
The DNA here is from genome assembly GCF_025514355.1 of Acinetobacter sp. WU_MDCI_Abxe161. NCBI lineage: Bacteria > Pseudomonadati > Pseudomonadota > Gammaproteobacteria > Moraxellales > Moraxellaceae > Acinetobacter > Acinetobacter sp. WU_MDCI_Abxe161. The sequence goes on along the minus strand of NZ_JAHPTU010000012.1, from coordinate 33,766 downwards.
TCATTTTCTAACTCATCTAAAGGTAATAACCCATATAAACTTTCAAGTTTTTGCTCCATAACTGTGCTCTCTTGTTGAGATTTTTTGTCCTGAATTGAAGCAGGGTTACTTCTCTGTTGATGTTGAGTACTACGCTGATATGCTCTGCGAGCACGGCGAGTTTTAATACTCGCTTCTTGTACTCGTTCACGAAGTTGAGCTAAAGCCTGTCCAAGTTCATGATCTTTTAAATATTCACCAGTTTCTTTTTTCAATTCCTGAATTTTTTTATATTCCCAAATACTAAAGGACGGAATACTTTGATCTGCTAAAGGAACCTTAAAATAGTTTTTGATTTCAGGATCAAAGAACCATATTTCACTAATATTCCTTGGATCTCGTCTAAAAATGAACTTGCGCTTCTCTTTATGATTATCAGGTTCAATTGAATTGATCCAGCCTCTCAATACATCCGCATAATATGAAAGCCCATCAATAGTTACACCTGTAGTTTGGATTGTTCGCTCAAAACTCGGTAAAAAATCAAGAAAGAAATTATGATCGTTTGCAGGTAATCTAGCTGCCCCAGATCCTAAGTTATTCTTATCACCAAAAATACCAAGTTCAAAAGCATGTAGAGGTGATGTATCTAAAGCTGAATGTTTTCGTTTATGGTAAACATTACAAATAAAATCAACCAGCCAATCCTCAAACTCTGTAAATGTAAAAACGGCTTCTGTATCAGAGTTATAGTCTTTTCGCTGAATAATATTAGAAAAAGTAGTACCTGGTACTGCATGAATATCTGTAGCAAATGTACCCATCAAACGTTCAATATGCCCACCAAAGCGTGGTTTTTTAACAGGTCGATATTCCAGACGGATATCATGTGCCATACAAGCATTTCTGAAAGTTTCTGAATGGAATTCAGGACCATTATCTACATGGATCGTATTCATAATCCCCCAAACAGGCCACTCAGACTGGATCTTGCGTAAGGCCAGCCATTTCTCTTTGGGTAATACTGCTTGAGATACACACATAGCAATAGACATTACCGAAGGCGCATCTAAAGAAAGGTAATAGCCGACAACTACCCGCGAAAAGACATCAATTGCGAGGGTTAGATAAGGGCGCCCAATAGGCTGTCGATTGAAGTCATCCACCAAAATTAAGTCCACTGGAGTATGGTCAATCTGAACAACTGCAAGTGGATAATCCGCATGAGGAAATTTTCCAGCAGCAGGAGTAAATCTATTATTTGCCTTTTCTTTATGTCCTCTTTTACGAAGAACTTCTCTTTGACTAATTGCTGCTATACGATTTCGTACCGTATTTGCATGAGGGACGTCAAGAATATGATATTCATGACATAAGCGTTTTACTTCAAGTACAACTTTTTGAACACTTATTCTCTGATTAGTCAGATATAGATCTTTAATCGCTTTTTCAATAATTGCTTCAGCATGCTTATTAATCATCTTTTGACCTTGAGGCAATCCCTCTTTTCTAGGTCTCAGTCCATCAATAGTTCCATATGCGTTATAGATTTTTAACCATCTGTATAAAGTTGCTGGGTTTATATCATGTTGCTTTGCACGTAGCTCCACTTCTTTGCGTCCACTCACGCCATCCTCAATGAAGGGGCGAATTATATTAAAACGCCTTTCAGCCTCTGCCCAGTCTTTATCAGGAATGAGATCTATATCTTCATACTTTTCATTAGGCAATGCTGCCTGTAATTCACTAATAGCAGCAATACTTTTTCTACCCGTATTCTTGTTTTCAACAAAGACAGATTTAAGGTCAATAATCTCAATAATTGTATGTGGAATACCTTTTACCTGAACGGGTTCACCAGCAGCAATCTTGATATTCACACGTCTATCATTCATCTTAATTCCCACTTATCCAAAGTTCAGTAGAAGGCTGTAAAGGCAGACTTAAATCGCATGCTAAAAAGCCATGAGCAACTAAATACCAAATTTGACTAATCCCATTTGCTCTTTCCCATTTACCAAAAAAATGCCTAGAGAGTAAGGTCTCAAAAGTTACTGCGCCTCGATCTTGTACATAGTCCAGTAAGTGCTTTGAATCAGTTAAAGTAAACTCCATTTTTCGATACTTTTCCAAAAACATGGCATTCATCCACAATTGATCTCGGATACGTCCTTCATGAGCGATATGAAATTTCCAACCTTCTTCTTTACAGATCAACATAGCAGCACGATATCTTGCTTTCCATAAATGCAAATTAATACGTAATTCTTCTATGGGTTTTACTTCAACTAATTTTGGAGGAATAAATGGAAGAAAATTATCATGTTTATACGTTACAAGAAAATCAGGGGTGTAAACCCGTTTTTTCCCATCTTCAAAATATTCAATAGTAAATGGTTGAGATTCAACGGCCAGGACATTAGGGTTAACTTCTAAACGAATGAGGAAATCTCGTTCCAATGTAGATTCAAAAGCAACAGCAGAATCTTTTTTAAAAGGATAAAGGCCAGATACACTAATGCGTGTATTACCAATCTTTCTTCTAGCAGGTATTATCTTAACTGTGTCGCATGATTGATTGTACATTCCTAGTTCCGTCTCATAGTTCTTTATAAAATTTGTCGCATATTTCTTTGTAAAAAGGGGCCTAAGTTATTGACACTTGTTTAAATTGTCGCATAGTTCTTTGTAAATGACAGCGGATCTCATCCTAAACCAGGTGAAATTACCTTATCTCACTTAGGGGTTTTGTTTTTAGATGAACTTCCTGAGTTTGACAGAAAAGTGCTAGAAGTCTTACGCCAGCCACTTGAGTCAAAAGAAATCATTATTTCACGAGCAGCTCGGCAAATTACCTACCCTGCAAACTTTCAGCTCATTGCAGCGATGAACCCCTGCCCATGTGGCTACGCATTTAATCAGGACAGCCGTTGCCAATGTTCACCTGAGAGTATTAAACGTTATCAAAACCGTATATCGGGACCGTTACTCGACCGTATCGATTTACATATTGATGTACCGCCATTAAAAGCTCAAGAACTGCAAGATCCAACCCCTGCTGAAGACTCAAGCAGTGTTCGCCAACGTGTGATTTATGCTTATAAACAACAAATGCAAAGACAGGATTGTTTGAATCAGGCGCTCTCACCAAAACAACTTGAGCAATACGCGACTCTCGATAGTACTTCACAGCGAATGATTGAAATGGCTCAGCAACGTTTAAATCTATCAGCTCGTGCTTATCATCGTGTTTTACGAGTAGCGCGGACCATTGCAGATTTAGCTCAAAGTGAGGTCATTCAAAGTCCACACCTTACAGAGGCGCTCTCTTATAGAGGAAATCATTCTTAAAAATAAAACAGCGGATTATAAGTCCGCTGTTCTTTTATTAAGAGCGTCATTTAAGGCCTCGATTAAAGAAGTAATTTCCTGCTCTGATAAAGCGGCAAAACCAAAGCGGATACAATGATTAGAAGACTCGATTTGTTTAAACTTATGCTCTGTATCAATGTTGAGTTCTTTTAATTTTATAAGCTGTTCCTGAGTAAATGGCTTCTGGAATTTTACCCATAAAGCCATTCCACCCGCAGGCGGTTGTATCTGAATACTCTCAGCAAAAACTCTTTGAAACTCAGCTAATGCATGGTCACGGCGTAACTGATAAATCTTTTTCATTTTGCGGATGTGTCTTTTAATTTCACCCCGTTGCATTAAATCTGCTAAAGCAAGTTCAGTAATGTTATTACCTTGTCGATCAATCAATAAAATATCTTCAGTAATCGATTGTATTACTGATGACGATGCCACGATGTAACCCAAGCGAATACCAGGTGCAAAAACTTTAGACAATGAGCCAATATGAATGACTAATTCAGAATGAGGCAAACTCGCTAAGGGTGGCATAGGCCGACTGTCATAGTGGAATTCATGATCATAGTCATCCTCAATAATATAAAAGCCCCATTTTTTTGAAAGCTCTAAGAGTTGAAGACGGCGGTTCATTGTCATGGTAACGGTTGTAGGATATTGATGATGCGGAGTTGTATAAATTGCAGCAACTGAGTGCTCTTGTAAAATCCGTTCCATATCGTCAATGACAATACCCTGTTCATCTAATTTGACAGAAACCACTTGAAAGCCATTTGACTGAAAAGCTTTAAAAGCAGATGGATAATATAACTCTTCAACAACAATCACGCCTTGCCGATTGGGTAATGCACGTGAGGCTAGAAAAATTCCCATCTGGCTACCACGTACAATACAAATCTCATCATCGGCAACATTCATAAAACGCTCCATCGACAACATTTGTTGTAACGCCAGCCTTAACTCAGCCATACCTCGTGGGTCACCATAACCCATGTATTGGTTTTGCGTAATTTTAATGAGTGCGTGCCGATAGGCCCTCGAAAATAACTCATAGGGAATAAGCCTCGGATCTGGCACACCATCGTTATGGGGCTGCTGGGCAACTTGTTGAATTATTGGTTTATCACTAACTTTTCGAACAGATCCTGATTTTATTTGAAGCTTTTTTTCCGGTAAAACATCTGCCACAAATGTGCCTTTTCGAGGCCGAGTCACAAGCCAACCTTGTGCTTCCAATTCTTCATAGACTGCTTGTACCGTTTTTCGATTAATTCCCAATTCTTTTGAAAGGCTACGAGACCCGGGTAGCATAGTCCCCTGCACTAAACGACCACTTAAAATTTCCTGACTAATCAAGTTGGTCAGTTTTAGAAAAACCGTCTTTTCTTCTCTTTCATCAATACGGAGATGTACTTGCCAAGGCCTTAGCATATTTGCCCCATCTGGACCATATAACTTATAAAAACTGGATGTATTGATTCATCCAGTTGTTTTCTATTCTGCCTTCACTTACTTAATTTGGTCAACTGGACTGGAGAAGAGATGAAGACAGCTTCTTTAAACAAACACGACTTAATGCAATACGCACAACAAGACATGCAAAAGTGGATTAGCGACTCAGACTTAACTGATCGTCAAAAGCTTGCACTCACTTGTCGTATTTTATTTGACCATGGCCATGATGCTGGTTTAGCAGGCCAAATTACTTGCCGTAGTGAAAATAAAGATTCCTTTATTACCCAACGTTTCGGTTTAGGTTTTGATGAAATTACTGCTTCAAACTTACTTGAGGTGAATCAAGACTTAGAACCCGTCAATCAAGAAGGAATGGCCAACCCAGCCAACCGTTTTCACACATGGATTTATAAAGAGCACCCAGAGGTGAACTGCATTATCCATACGCATCCGACTCATGTAGCTGCACTGTCGATGCTTCAGATTCCACTCATGATTTCTCAAATGGATGTTTGTGCACTCTATGAAGATTGCTCTTTTGTAGGCCATTGGCCAGGTGTTCCTGTAGGTAACGAAGAAGGCATTTTAATTTCTTCTGCTCTGGGTAAAAACCGTGCTGTTTTATTATCTCACCATGGTCAACTAGTCACAGGAAAAACTATTGAAGAAGCATGCAACTTGGCTCTTTTAATTGAACGCGCAGCTCAACTGCAACTACTAGCCATGTCTGCTGGGCAAATTCAGCCGATCCCACACGATTTAGCAATAGAAGCTCATGACTGGGTATCTACCGATAAACGTAACAAAGTGAACTTTGCTTACTACGCACGTAAAGCTTTGAAAAAACATTCTGACTGTATTTAAAAAGAGATTTCGACCATGAAACTAAACGGCATTATTGGCTACCCGGTTACCCCATTTTCTGATGACAACACCATTAACCTTCCTGTTCTAAAGCAAATGCTGGATTTGCTTATTGAAAACGGTTGCGATGCAATTGCGCCTCTAGGCAGTACTGGCGAAAGCGCTTATCTTGAATGGGATGAGTGGTGTTTAGTCGCTAAGACTTCAATTGAAAGCATTAATAAACGCTTACCTGTCATTATTGGGATTTCAGAACTCACGACAGATCAAGCCATCAAAAAGGCGCAAATCGCGCAAAGCTATGGTGCAGATGCACTTATGGTGATTCCTGTATCTTATTGGAAGCTAACAGATCAAGAAATTTTTGAATATTACCAAGCGATTGCCCAAGCAACGACTTTACCAATTATGATTTATAACAACCCTGCAACGAGTGGTGTTGATATGTCTCCAGAACTAATCGTGCGTATGTTTAATAACATTGCAAATATTACGATGGTGAAAGAAAGTAGCGGCGATATTCAGCGTATGCATAAAATTTATGAATTATCAAAAGGAGAACTTCCGTTTTATAACGGCTGTAACCCTTTAGCTTTAGAAGCTCTATGTGCTGGGGCAAGCGGTTGGTGTACGGCTGCACCAAACCTGTTAGGTAAACGACCTCAACAGCTTATTGAATATGTAAAAAATGGAGAATTAGAACAAGCCCAGAAGTCATTTTATCAGCAGCTTCCTCTACTACGCTTTATTGTAACTGGTGGTTTACCCAAAACGATTAAAGCAGGTTTACAACTAAAAGGTATCGCTGCGGGGGCACCACGCAAGCCTCTGTCCAAAGCTGCGGATATTGAGGTTAGCCAATTAAAACAGCTAATTTCGGAAATAGAAAACTAATAAAAAAGCGGGTTTATTTACCCGCTTTTTATAACTCAAAACTTAGAATGTTTTAGTCAAACTAAATACTAAACCTGTGTCATAAGGTTTTTTCTGAGCATCAGTCATACCAGAAGTACTAATATCTGTACCAACTACATCTAGCTCAGCAACAATACCCAAAATGTTATAGTTTACGCCCACTTTATAATCGATATAGCTATCGTCTTCACCTGGTCCGCCCGCAACGACAAGTAAAGAGTCTTTGTTTTTGAGTTTGTTATAACCCACTGAAGCAAGTCCAGTAAATCCTGTGTCTGCAATTGGTGCTGAGTACCCAACGTTAAAATACCAGAACTCATCAGAGTGGCCCCAGTAATCGTTAGAATAGTTCACACCGACACTAAGTGCATCACCTTTAAATAAAGAGTCTGCAAACGTTAATTTTCCATAAAACTCGGTAAAGTCAAAACCAGTATCACCATTGTATGGGTTAGTAAATTTTGAGTCAGAGCCAATGTAACCATAACGGATCACACCAACATCATAAGTTGGCGCAAGTGTGTCTGACAATTTTAAGGTGTTGGTATAACCTAAAGAAATATCAGTTTCAGTTGAAACACCCGGTGTATTAAAGTCAACGCTTGAACCCCAAAGCGCAACATAAGCACCTGACTTATGAGAAAAAGTAAAACCACCTTGAATGGCTGGGTTATTTGATGATTGTGTCACACCACGAAAGCGATAGTCTGTGGTTGCTGCCACACTACCCGTTGCCGTGATTCCATAAAAAGATGGTGCATCTTCAGCCATAGCCATGGTTGAACTTGCTGCAAAAATACTAAGACTCACGGCCTTAAGTGCAAATTTCATCATTTTGATCTCCCCCACAATGAATGCACGATTTATATGAATTAACAAATTGTGTTGGTTAAGCTTTAGCAATTGCTGTGCCAATTCCATATTTGCTATCGATGCACTTCATTAATTTTGAGATCAGATTTATTCTACAATTAAATTTTCGCTTATTTTTCATTAAAATATATTAATAAAAAACAATAAATTAAAAATAAAATTCTTGTGGTATTAAAAATAATAAATATAAGAAAACCCCTTATCGGAAACTCATTACCGAGATGAGAAGTGTTCATGTGATAGATGTAAATTCTCTATTTAAACCTAGAGCCGAGCTATAAAAACTCCGTAAATTTTTAAAGACAGTGCTTACATGGTCTGTGAGTGAGCATTTCTACTCGTTAGATTTTTTTATTTATTTTCTAATTTAAAACAATGAACCATATTGGGTCTTTTTTAAACAATATTTTGAGAAAAAATAATAATGCACAAAATCCAAGCAATCTAGCGCACTAAATGTGACCAACTCAACGATATTCTGTCGGCCTACTATAGTGATCTATTTTCATACACCTTTATTTTTAAATAATGTTATAAAGTAACAATTTAGCTATACTTTAAAATAAATTGGTGAAAAAAGCTGCTTAAGAGAAGATTAAAAAGTAAACATATCCAACAAAAAAGCGCAAAAAATGAACACAAAAATCAACTTTTTTTTGGTCTATTAATAAAAAATAAATGGTAAAAATCCACTAAAAAATAAATTACTTTTTTTATTTTAAACAATATATTAAGTGTAAAAATCTGGCTATAAAACTACTAGATAACTCCTAACACATTAATTAAATCCTGCATAGCATATATAAAATAAAATGAACAAAAATATATCTTTTTTATAGATTACTTATACAATTGATGGAAATCCTAGGCCCTGAACAATAACAAGGCACAGGATTTATCGTTTTTATGAGGTTCTTTAAATATGCTAAAAGCACAAAAACTTACATTAGCAGTTCTCATTTCTGCGGCAATAATTTCCTCAGCTCAGGCAAGCGAGCAAAGTGAGGCAAAAGGATTTGTTGAAGATGCGAACGGTTCTATTCTCTTCCGTACAGGTTACATCAACCGTGACAAAAAACAGGGCGCAAAAGATACTAGCTCATTTGCTCAATCAGCAATTGTAAGTATTGATTCTGGCTTTACCCCTGGTATTGTTGGTTTCGGTGTTGGCGCTGTGGGTGATGGTTCATTTAAGATCGGTGAAAATAAAAATGCCGGTAACCAAATGATCCCATTACATAATGATGGCTCCGCTTATGATCACTGGGCTCGTGGTGGTGGTAGCGTTAAAGCACGTTTCTCGAATACAACAGTACGTTACGGTACTCAAGTACTCGATCTACCTGTTCTTGCAAGTAATACTGGACGTATGGTTCCTGAATACTTTACAGGTACTTTATTAACTAGCCATGAAATTAAAAACCTTGAATTGGTTGCTGGTAAATTTACTAAAGACCAAATGTCTGATCAAATCAATACCGATGCTGACGTAAATGGTAATGGTCTTGATCGTGCAATTGTTTGGGGTGCTAAATACAAGTTTGATGATAATTTAAATGCATCTTACTATGGTTTAGACAGCAAAAATGCACTTGAACGTCATTATATAAATGTGAACTTTAAACAGCCATTGGCTAATGACAGTTCATTAACTTATGATTTCAGTGGTTATCATACTAAGTTTGATGAAAATGCTATTACATATTCAGAAACTACTGATGACAAATCTAACCGTAAAAACAATATTTGGGCAATTTCAGGAACTTATGCAACTGGCCCACATAGTGTGATGTTAGCTTACCAACAAAACAGTGGTAATGTCGGTTATGACTATGGTCAAAATGCTGATGGTTTCCAAAGTATCTATTTACCGAACTCTTACATGTCAGACTTCATCGGTAACGATGAAAAATCTGCACAAATTCAGTACAATGTTGATTTTGGTAAGTTAGGCGTATTACCTGGTCTGAACTGGACCACTGCATTTGTATACGGTTGGGACATCAAAGTTAAAGGCTTAACTGATGATGCTGAAGAACGTGAGTTCTTTAACCAAGTGAAATACACAGTTCAAAGTGGTTTTGCTAAAGATGCAAGCCTTCGTATTCGTAACTCTTACTACCGTGCGAGTGATGCTTACCAATCGAAAGCCTATATTGGCGATACAAACGAATGGCGTTTATTCCTTGATATTCCTGTGAAATTATTCTAATTCACACATCTATCAAGCATAAAAAAACCTACGTCTGGCAACAGATGTAGGTTTTTTATCAAGCTCAGAATATCAACTGAGAAATTCTGAGCTTATAAATTAAAGCTTATTTAGCAGCTTCAATTGCTTTTAATACTTCTGCTTTAGCAACATCAGCACCTTCCCAACCACTGATTTTTACCCATTTACCAGGTTCTAAATCTTTATAGTGACTGAAGAAATGCTCAACTTGGCTAATCAATAACGGAGGAAGATCTGTATATTCTTTCACGTCTTTGTAAAGTGGAGATAATTTTTCGTGTGGAACAGCGATTAATTTCGCATCAATACCACCGTCATCTTCCATGTTTAATTTACCCACTGGACGGCAACGAATTACAGAACCAGCAGCAACAGGATGTGGAGTTACAACAAGTACGTCTAACGGGTCGCCATCTTCAGACAAAGTATTTGGAACATAACCATAGTTCGCTGGGTAAAACATTGCTGTACCCATAAAACGGTCTACAAACAATGCATCAGAATCTTTGTCGATTTCATATTTAATTGGTGCTGCATTTGCAGGAATTTCAATGATGACATAGATGTCATTTGGTGCATCTTTACCTGCTGGGATATTGCTGTAACTCATATCAATACTCTTTCGTTATGAAGTCAGATGTAAAATCCACTCGATTATAGCGTGGATATCATCAAAATGATGCCGATTATACAATGGGCACACGCGAAAGTTGATATGAATGGTGACAGAATGACACTCAAGTCAGTTTTATCGTGACCACTAATAAAAAGATTGGACACAATATAGATAAGAACCAGACAATCGAACGTAAAGTTGCCCAGTTACTTAAATAGCAGATGCCATAAATAACTCTTAAAATAATATAAGCCCAACCTAACCTTAGAATGAAATATTCCGGAACAACCATATATTCAGCCATTAAAATAGCTGTTAAGAATAATGGTAGGCTTTCAAAACTATTTTGTTGTACGGCATTAGCGCGAGCAGCAAGACCTGTTGTTTTCGCAAGAAAGGCTCTCGGGTTTTGATTGTCACTAGGCTGAAAACCGCCCGTAAACTTTGCAATTACGGTAAATGCGTATGGCAGCAAACATGCCACTAAAATAATATAGATAATGCCGCTGATGCCCTGCATAGTGCCATCCATCACTGAAAATACTGTTGATCATGCTATCATAACATTGCGTTTTTACCTGAAATTTTATGCAATCACTTGTCATCACTGATTAATAGGGCCATATATGCAACAACCTGATCAAAAAGAATTGTTTGAAGTCTTAGATAAGCAAAAACAGAATCAACTTCAGGTAGATCGTGTATTAAAAATCGTACTTCCGATTGTCGCTTTTTTATTGAGTGTGATTTGTGCAAATTTGAATTGGCAATCGACACTAGGCACCTTTGTCATTTTAACAATTACCTTTATTGCGGTCGGTATTAAACGGCTTCCTTTATGGCATTGGTTAATTGTGATTGCTCTATATTGCCTTGTTGATAATTATTTAAGTTATGGTCAACTTGATTTGACTCATCTACGCTTACAACTTGGCACAATGCTTGTTTTTGTTGGAATGGTAGGAATTGGCCGTCCCTACATAGACCGCTGGTTTATGAAAAGTCACAAAATATAAAAACAAAAAAAGCGCCCTAAGGCGCTTTTTCACTAACTTTTTAAGCTGGTTTACGTAAGTCTTTACGTAAGATTTTACCTACGTTTGATTTAGGTAACTCATCCATAAACTCAACATAACGAGGGCGTTTATAACCTGTTAAGTTCTCTTTAGCAAAGTTCAAAATTTCTTCAGTCGTTAAGCTTTGATCTTTTTTCACGATAAAGAGTTTCGGCACTTCACCTGATTTTTCATCTGGAACACCAATTGCAGCAACTTCCAATACTTTTGGATGTTTAGCAATCACTTCTTCGATTTCGCTTGGATAAACGTTAAAGCCAGAAACCAAAATCATATCTTTTTTACGGTCTACAATTTTTGTATAACCACGGCTGTCCATCACACCGATATCGCCCGTACGGAAGAAACCGTCCGCTGTCATGACTTTAGCTGTCTCATCAGGACGGTTCCAATAGCCTTTCATGACTTGAGGACCGCGAATTGAGATTTCACCTTGCTCACCTAAAGCAACTTCTTTACCGTCGTCATCTAAAATAGCAACTTCTGTTAAAGGTAATGGAATACCAATTGTGCCGCTAAATTCAGTAGATGCAGGAGGATTTGCAGTCGCTACCGGAGAAGTCTCAGATAAGCCATAACCTTCAATAATGGTTGTGCCTGTAATTTTCTTCCAAGCTTCTGCCGTAGAAGGTAATACTGCCATACCACCGCCCATCGCCATTTTTAAATTGCTATGGTCAAGCTGTTTAAATTCTTCATTATTCACTAACGCATTAAATAATGTATTTACTGCTGGGAAGAATGATGGCTGATATTTACGTAATTCATTAATTACAGCAGGTAAATCACGTGGGTTCGGAATCAAGATATTTGCTTGACCTTTATACATACCGTACATTGCGCAAACCATGAACGCAAAAATATGATAAAGCGGTAATGCACAAACAATACGGTCGCCTTTAGCCCCATCATTTGCACCAAATTTACTTTGGAAAATACCATCACACTGTAAAAGGTTGGCAACCAAATTGCGGTGAGTCAGCTCAGCACCCTTTGAAACACCCGTTGTACCACCTGTATATTGAAGTACGGCAGTATCGCTTAAAGTTAAGTTCGGGCGCTTATAATTACTCGGACTTTCTTTATTTAATGCTGTATTAAATTTAACGTGCCCAGGAATATTCCAAGCAGGAATTTGCTTACGTACTTTACGTAATACAAAATTTACCAATGTGCCTTTAAGTGTACCAAGCATATCCCCTACTGTCGCAACTACAACATGCTTCACAGGAGTTTTACCTAAAATACTTTGGTAAACACTGGCAAAGTTTTCAATAATCACGAGTACTTCTGCACCCGAGTCATTTAATTGATGCTCAAGCTCACGTGCAGTATAAAGCGGGTTTACATTCACCAGCACTAAACCTGCACGTAACACAGCTAATGCAACTACAGGATATTGCAATACGTTCGGCATCATTACTGCCACACGAGTTCCCTTTGCTAACCCCAAATTTTGCAAATAGGTCGCGAACTTACGGCTTGCAAGTTCTAACTCGTTAAATGACATTGCCTTATCCATGAAGATAAAGGCATCACGAGAACCAAATTTTTGGAAATTACTCTCAAAAATATCAACAAGAGAAGTATTTTCCGCAGGCAATGCTACTGTTTCTGGAATCCCTGTTTTTTGGTATTCTGCAAACCAAATCTTTTCCATAATGCCATTATCTCCGATTCGTAATCCTTAGTAATAACTGTTATTCAATGCCCCAGCTATTCTTTAGCTTCTTGGTGCCAGAACATATTTAAAACTTATTGGCACATTCATGACACTTTCGAACAAGATTATGAGACAGAAGTTTTGACAATTTGACCCTGTCAAATTTTTTGCATGGAGTACAAATTACGTACTCCAAATTGCTGTCCTTTTAATCGTTATCCAATACCAACAAGTTCAGTTCATTGCTTGAACATGTTGCCATATATAGCGTATTTATGTTGCCCGACGCTAGCTTTATCTCTGAATCAACAGTTTATTTGCTTTTTGATATCCACGTGGTAAGAGATGACCTTTTGAAGCTCGTTTACCCATGTATTTTTGTAGATCATCACCTTTTAATTTTAGATGTTGTTGACCTGCAACCACCTGAATTATTTCATCTAAGTTCAAGGTTGTCATGGATAAAATCTGCTCTTTCGCTTCAAGTTGTATCAACTTATTACCTTTACCCTTATTTAAATTTGGCAGTTCTGACAAATCAATAATCAGGAGTCGACCTGCTGAGCTGAGTACAGCCAAATGTGTCATATTTTGGGCAGAGATTAATGGTAGAGCTTTTGATTTTTCAGGTACCGACAAGAAGCTTTTTCCGGCCTTGGCATTAGTATCTAGCTGTTTAACTTGAGTTTTAAAACCATAACCTGATGAGCTAGCAGCAATAAGTTCTGAGTCTTCATCATCTAAGTAGACCTGAATAAACGCGACTCCACTTGCAGGTGCCAATTTCGAACTGAGTGGCTCACCTAATCCCCTTGCTGATGGCAAGCTACTAATAGGTAAGGCATAACTACGCCCCGTCTCATCAAGGAAATAAATTCGTTGGTTGGTTTTACCTACCGCATGACTTAAATATTGGTCGCCAGCGCGATAGTTTAAATTCTCTGCATCAACATCCGCACCTTTTGCAGCACGAATCCATCCCGCTTCGGATAAAACCACTGTTACTGCTTCAGCTGGCATTAAATCCTGTTCTCTAATTTGAACAGCTTCAGCACGCGCGACAATTGGAGAACGGCGTTCATCACCAAACTTTTTCGCGTCTTCTTTTAATTCACCAATAATCAGACTCTTTAAAGATTCTGGATTTTCTAATTGTTCACGGATAATGGCAGCTTTTGCAGCAAGCTCATCTTGTTCATGACGGATTTCCATCTCTTCAAGTTTTGCCAAATGACGCAACTTGAGTTCTAAAATTGCTTCTGCTTGTATCTCATCAATTTTGAAATGTTCCATCAATACAGGTTTAGGCTGATCTTCTTCACGAATAATACGAATGACTGTATCAATATCAAGATAAGCAATTAAAAGACCTGCCAAGATATGCAGGCGCTTTTCAATTCGGTTTAAATGATATTCTAAGCGGCGAGTTACCGTTTTTTTACGGATCTCAATCCATTCAAGCAAGATACGACGAATCGATTTAACTTGAGGACGGCCATCCTCACCAATCATGTTTAAATTAACACGGTAGCTCGATTCTAAATCGGTAGTCGCAAATAAGTGGCTCATCACCGCTTCTGCATCAATACGGTTAGAACGCAGTACAATCACGAGTCGTGTTGGATTTTCATGATCCGACTCGTCACGAATATCAACGACTAATGGCAGTTTTTTGGCCTGCATTTGGTCGGCAATTTGAGTGATCACCTTAGAACCCGATACTTGATACGGCAATTCGGTAATCACGATTTCATTTTTTTCGATGGTATAAACCGCTCGCATGCGGTAACTACCACGTCCAGTCGTCTGGATTTTGAGTAATTCTTCTGGCGGCGTAATAATTTCAGCTTTGGTTGGTAAATCTGGCGCTGGAATATATTCAGCCAATTTTTCATCTGATGTTTGCGGATTACGAATTAAAGCAATTGTTCCTTTAATCACTTCACGCAAATTATGTGGCGGAATATCGGTCGCCATACCAACCGCAATACCAGTTGTACCATTAAGCAGAATATTAGGAACTCGTGCCGGCAACGTAATCGGCTCTTTTAAAGAACCATCAAAGTTATCTTGCCATTCACTCGTGCCTTGTCCTAACTCACTTAGTAATAACTCACTGTAGGCAGAAAGTTTTGCCTCGGTGTAACGCATCGCAGCAAACGATTTAGGGTCATCTGGTGAGCCCCAGTTCCCTTGACCTTCAATTAAAGGATAGCGATAACTAAATGGCTGAGCCATTAACACCATAGCTTCATAACATGCCGAGTCGCCATGTGGATGGTATTTACCGAGTACGTCACCCACAGTACGGGCCGATTTTTTTGGCTTACCACTGCTTTTTAAGCCCAACTCGCTCATGGCATAGACAATACGGCGCTGTACAGGTTTTAAGCCATCACTGATATGTGGCAATGCACGGTCCATGATGACGTACATGGCATAATTCAGGTAAGCCTGTTCAGTAAATTCGGCTACAGAGCGGTTTTCTGTCGCTTGATGCGCAAGGCTGGTCATAGTCAGCTTATCTTCCAAATCAGTCGTTATTTTAAGTGAGTCTTATGCTAAGTGGGCTATGTTACAGACACAAGAGGGACTCTGTCACCTGAGCGTCAAATTATGTCTCATCTCTCTATATTTTTAGTTACTTGCTATAAAGTTAGGCAAAACTAGAGACCGATCGACTCTAGTCTTTTACCTTGAGTTTCTTCACCTAATATTAAAATTACAGCTGCAACCAAGAGTAAAACAATAGTGAACATCATAAAAACATGACTAAAGCCATTTTTGGAAACCATCATATGAGTGACGACGATCGGCGCCAAAATTCCGCCCAGACGGCCCATTGCAGATGCCCAGCCCGAACCAAAAGCGCGAATGTTGGCCGGATATTGCTCTGGTGTATAGGTATATAACACACCCCATGCACCCAAATTAAAGAAGGACATGAGACAGCCCCAAAACATAATGCTATTTACACTATCGGCTTGTCCAAAGAAATATGCAGACAACGCACAAAATCCGATAAATGCAGCAAGTGTAATTTTTCTACCCAATCGCTCTACAAACCATGCCGCTGCTAAATAGCCAGGTAGCTGCGCCAAAATCATCAACAAAACATATTCAAAAGATTTAACGATGTCATAGCCCTGTTTCACCAATAAACTTGGTAGCCACGTAAAGATGCCATAGTAGGAATACACAATTCCAAACCAGATGAGCCAGAGCATTAAACTACGGCGAGCAAATTGACCACTCCAAAGTTGTTTAAAAGAGACTTTTTGTCGCATGGCAACAGGCACAACTTCAATATGGTGAACAATTTGTACACCTGCTTGAGCTTCTAATTTTTGAACTAATGCGTGTGCTTCTTCAACACGTCCACGGTTAATCAGGTACGGTATCGATTCAGGGAGTTTTTTCCAAATCACTAAAATATAAATCAGTGGAAGGCCGCCCATAAGAAAGGCAATATGCCAACCAAATTTAGGAATAATAAAATAAGAAATGAGTGCGGCAACTAACCAGCCTAAACCCCAAAAACTTTCGAGTAGTACAATAAAACGGCCACGAACATGTGCAGGGATATATTCACTCACCAATGTCACTGCAACGGGTAACTGTCCACCAAGTCCAAGACCAACAATAAAACGGAAAATTAATAACCACTTTAGATCTGGTGCAAAAGCACATAAGGCAGTTGCGATGCTATAGATCGCCATGGTCACTGCAAATATTGTCTTTCGGCCAAAGCGGTCTGCTAAAGCTCCCGAGCAAACAGCTCCAATAGCCATTCCTACAAAACCGATACTCACAATCCAACCGCTTTCGGCTGGTGTTAATGCCCAGTCTTTAACAAGCGTTGTCATGATAAAAGCAATGATCCCTGTGTCCATCGCATCAAACATCCAACCTAACCCAACCACCCACAATAGTGTGTAGTGGAATTTGCCAATTGGAAGATTTTGTATACGTGAAACCAGATCCATAGGAAAAACTCTACTGGAAAAAATAAGTGAGCAAGACAATATATTTTATTGTTATAGCATGCTCACATCGAATTCTGCATGATTAATGTTCGTCGGTTGAAGAAGCCGATTCTGCATCATCATCTTTATAAATAAATTTAGGCATTTCTAAACCGAAATAAATTGCAATCAGACGCAAGGTAAAGCCGAAAATTAGGGTTGAAATGACAGTTAACTCTAAACTTAATCCTAAGTCCTGACAAACCCAGTAACAGATGACTGCCACAAAAGAGATACTCGCATAGAGTTCGCGGCGGAAAACGAATGGGACATCGTTACATAAAATATCACGTAAAATACCGCCAGATACTCCAGTTAACACCCCTGCTACTGCCGATACGACAAAACCGTGCCCCATTTGTAGGGCAATCTGACAACCAATAATGGTAAACCCAATTAGGCCTAAAGCGTCGAGTACCAAAAAGATGTTATGTAAATGACGCATCCATTTGGCAATAATGATTGTGACAAAGGCAGCACAGCAAGTCAGAACCAAGTATTCAGGATGTTTCACCCAAGTTAAAGGATAGTGACCAAGCAATACATCACGTACCGAACCACCACCTAAAGCAGTTACACAGGCAATCAGTACGACACCGAACCAGTCCATACTCCGTCGCCCAGCAGACAATGCGCCTGTCATCGCTTCCGCAGTAATCGCAATAATATAAATAACGGTGAGTAACATCGCCCTTTCCCTCAGGCCAAACAGTGGGCGTATTTTAAGATAAAGTTATAGGTATTGTGCACAGCATTGCTTAAATTTTTTTCCAGAACCGCATATACAAGGTTGCTTCATCGTGACATGCATATCGACCGTTGGATCAAGGAAAAACCATTGTTGCTGATGAAATACAAAATGTGAAACCTCATGATGAATTTGGGCTTTTTGTCCATCATGATAATGAGCCTTGAACTCAACCTGTGCATGGGTTTTATCTAATTTTTCGTTGGTGTTAACCACCTCTAAACCCAACCACTGATTTTGTTTACTCCACTCAGCAATCGCCTCTTTATCAAGAGCTGTTTGCTGACCTAAAGCAGTGGTTTGCACAATATAATCGATTTGCTGTAATGCAAAAGCGCTATAACGTGAACGCATAAGCTGCTCTGCTGTTAGTGCTTTTGCTGCACCTAAATGTAAAGGCTCACAGCATTCTATATAGCTGCCTTTTCCACATGGACAA
The DNA here is from genome assembly GCF_025514355.1 of Acinetobacter sp. WU_MDCI_Abxe161. Lineage (NCBI taxonomy): Bacteria > Pseudomonadati > Pseudomonadota > Gammaproteobacteria > Moraxellales > Moraxellaceae > Acinetobacter > Acinetobacter sp. WU_MDCI_Abxe161. Next base: position 15,511 of record NZ_JAHPTU010000012.1, on the reverse strand, counting down.
TTTTGTTGAGTCATTTGGTACTTCTCAAATAAAAAATAGCTCAAAGTTGAGCTATTTTATGATGTTTCTAGACTTAAAACGTTATTTAATCTTTTGGTTCATCTTGCTCAATAGAAACAATATGAACTTTCTCGATTTTATGACCTTCCATGGTAATCACTTCAAAGCGGTAACCGTCTGCCTCAACAGCTTCACCATTTTCTGGTAAACGACCTAAATGGAATAACAAGTAACCCGATAAAGTTGAATACTGCTCGCTTTCATCAACGAGATCACGACCTAATAAAAGTGATACGTGACGAATGTCAGTTGAACCTTCAAGCATTAATGAACCATCTGCCAAACTTTCGGCAGCAGCATCTAATTCATCTTCATCCGGGAATTCACCCGCAATTGCTTCTAAGATATCAATTGGCGTTGCGATACCTTCGATAGAACCATATTCATTTAATACGATGGCCATTTGTAAAGGAGCTTGACGTAATTGTTCCATAACCATAAGTACTTGAGCATTTTCATGCACAATCACAGGTTCACGTAAATGCTTTTGGAAATCAATCACACCTGTTTCAATAAAGTTATTTAAAACTTTATGCGTAAGCGCAATACCTTCAATATTATCAAGCTCACCACGTGCAACGATCAAACGAGAGTGAGTCATTGACATTAAACGTTCTTTTAAAACTTCAGGTTCATCGTCTAAGTCAATCCACTCTAATTCAGGACGTGGAGTCATAACAGACTTTACTGGACGCTCTGATAAGCCAAGTACGCCTTGTACAAGCACACTGTGATAAGCGCCGTTTTCTTCGTCAAAAACTTCATCTGCAAACGCTTGTGTAGCCAGTACATCTTCTTTATCAGCTGATTGGGCATCTGAACTAGAACCGCTATTTTTATTGCCTAACATACGTAAAACTGCAGAAGCTGTGCGATAACGTAAATCTGTGGTTGTAACCATCTTTTCCTGATTGCGGCGCATGCTTTGATTGATAATTTCCACCAAAACCGAGAAACCAATTGCAGCATATAAGTAGCCCTTCGGAATATGGAAACCAAACCCTTCCACGACCAGAGAGAAACCGATCATCATCAAGAAGCCAAGACACAGAATAACAACTGTTGGATGTTTATTGACAAAGTCCATGAGTGGCTTAGATGCCCACAACATGATTCCGACAGCAATTACAACCGCAACCATCATGATTGACAGCTCTTTCACCATACCTACAGCTGTAATCACACTGTCTAGTGAGAATACCGCATCAAGTACGACAATCTGAACAATGACCATCCAGAACGCAGCATGAACAGGATTATCTTCTTTATGAAGCTGTTTTCCTTCCATTCGTTCATGCAATTCCATGGTGCCCTTAAAGAGTAAGAACACACCACCGAATAACAAAATCAGATCACGACCAGAGAAAGGATGATCAAAAATATGGAAAAGTGGTTCAGTTAGTGTCACAACCCAAGCGATCGAGGCTAAGAGTATAAGACGCATTCCCAAGGCGAGCACTAAACCGACTATACGCGCTTTAGCTCGTTGCTCCGGCGGCAATTTCTCAGCCAAAATAGCGATAAAAACGAGGTTATCGATCCCCAATACAATTTCAAGAACAATTAAGGTCGCTAAGCCTACCCAAGCAGAGGGATCAGACATCCATTCAAAGATCATTGATCCTGCTCCTGTGTTGTTTGAATTTTATCTTTATTTGGCAACACAACAGGCGCGCCTACACAAAGTGCGGAAAATGTTTTTTTAGGACAAGAAATTAAAACGGAGCGACTACAACCACTACCCATATTTGTTCATATGTTGTTAAACGATTTTTTAGTATAGGCAAGATTTAACATAAATTCATCATTTTTATTTGTACATAACCAGCATTCACCAAACCCATACAAAACATGAATCTTTCTTATAAATCTGCTTATAAAGTTGTCATATCTTTTGCTTAGTGTAGACAAGAAATGTGAACGTGATAAGGTGAAAATAAAGCAATGAATAGCGTATTAACAATGGCAGTAAATGATTTACCAATAACAGCTGTAAAAACAAAACAACCTCTTATTGCATTATATTGTGGTTCACGTGCAGGAAATAACCCAATCTACCGAGAAAAAGCAATTGAACTTGCTCATGGAATTGCTGAACAAGGCTTTGGTTTAGTCTATGGCGGTGCCAGTATCGGTTTAATGGGACAAGTCGCAGATAGTGTTCTCGCAAACGGCGGAGAAGCTGTCGGGGTGATCCCTGAATTTATGCTTGATTATGAAGTCGCACATGCAGGACTAACTGAATTACATGTCGTAGAAACCATGCATGAACGTAAAGCCATGATGGCGGAACGTGCAAGTGCATTTATTGCGTTACCAGGTGGTTTAGGAACATTTGAAGAAATATTGGAAATAGCCACTTGGGGCCAACTCAACCAACATCAAAAGCCCATGATTTTATATAACGTAAATGGCTTTTATAATGCATTGATCGCCCAATTAGACCATGCAGTTCAAGAAGGTTTTCTACCCCTTCAGCACCGAGCTAAATTAATTGTATGTGAAGAGGTCGATCAAATTTATAACGTTATTAAAAATTTAAAAATGCCGAAAAGATTTGTTGTCTAGTTGTCTATCTACACTCTATAAAAAAGCGGTTCTGCCGCTTTTTTTGTTTTACACTAGATCAAAACGTTAATTTTTAAATGTTATGAATGCCACGCCCACTCACCAAGCCTTGCAACCCGAATATCGCTTACTCGTTCTTTTGGTTTCTATTGGCTTTTTTATGCAGGCCTTGGACACAACGATTGTAAATACCGCTATTCCTGCAATGGCTCATCATCTCAATGAAGATCCTTTACGCATGCACAGCGTAGTGGTGGCCTATGTATTATCGGTTGCTGCCTGTATTCCTTTAAGTGGATGGTTAGCAGACCGCTTTGGTGTCAGAAATATTTTCTTGTCGGCAATTGTAATTTTTACTCTGGCATCTTTAGGATGTGGTCTTTCTCAGAGTCTCAATGAACTCTTATTTTTCCGCGTCATCCAAGGTGTGGGTGGAGCCTTGCTACTTCCTGTTGGCCGATTATCACTTTTAAAAATTATTCCTCGAACTCAATTTTTAGCTGCAATGAGTCTAATGAGCCTTGCAGGTTTACTCGGGCCTTTGGCTGGCCCCACCTTAGGCGGTTGGTTAGTTGAAGTTGCAACTTGGCATTGGATTTTCCTGATTAATATTCCTATGGGTATCCTAGGTATATTAATGACGTTAAAAGTCATGCCAAATGTAAAAGAACCCTCAGTCAAAAACTTTGATTTGGGCGGCTTCATTTTATTAGTAGTAGCCATGATTGGCTGGTCTTTGGGTATCGAACATTTAGCCTCGCCTGAATATTCAAAATGGTTCAGCATTTCGCTATTAGTCGTCGGCATAATCGCAACACTTTGGTATGCCTATCACTCACATACTCATCAAAATGCATTATTTCGTAGCCGACTCTTTAGAAACAAGATTTACGCGATTGGTATTTTAGGTAATTTCTTTGCACGCTTTGGTGGTAATGCCCTTCCTTTTGTTTTACCACTCATGCTACAAGTCGCTTTTGGTTTTGAACCCTTTATTGCAGGTTTAATGATGATTCCCTTGGTCTTGGGTTCATTATTTTCAAAGCCAATTGTCAGACCTATTATTCAAAAAATTGGCTATCGACGTTTTTTACTCATTAACACAACACTAGTTGGGCTGTGTATTGCCTCTTTTGCCATCATGACAGTCGACACTCCAACTTGGTTTAGAGCCTTACACTTTTTCTTATTTGGCACATTAAATTCCCTGCAATTTGTTGGCATGAACACATTGACCTTGAAAGATTTGCCTCAACAAGATGCGAGTAGCGGTAATAGTTTTTTGTCGATGATTATGATGCTTTCAATGAGTATTGGGGTAGCGCTGGCAGGCACCCTTATTAATATCTTTACCCATTATTATGGTACAGACCATGTGACAACAGCGTTTCATGTCACCCTCATTTGTCTCGGTTGTATCAATGTTATTACTGCATTTATTTTCTGGCAAATTCCAAAGGATACGTCTGTTTAAGCGGTTGTATTTTTAGCGTAGTTTCTCGTTCATAAATCACGCTATGATGTTTACTTCATATTTTTAATGAGTTTTGCATGACCAAACTGGCTAAACCCTTTTTCACAGCACGGCACAATGCCTTAATTGGAATTGGCTTGGCTTGTGTTATGGGAGTCTTGGCTTATTTTGGTTTGTTCTATCAACAAAAAGCCGTTGCACAAGATTATGCAGTTCAGGGCTTTGACGTTTCTCACCATCAGGGTGATATTAACTGGAAAAAAATATCACTTGAAAAGTTCCAATTCGTCTATTTAAAAGCGACCGAAGGCGGGGATTATAAAGATCCAAAATTTCAAGAAAACTGGTTAAAAGCTCGTGAACATGGGTTTCATGTAGGGGCTTACCACTTTTATCGCCTGTGTCGTGATGGAAAGACACAAGCAGATAACTTTATTGCGACTGTACCTAAAAAGTTAGATGCTCTTCCTCCGGTCATTGATCTGGAATATGACGGCAACTGTATTAATGCGCATACAAAAGAACAATTACTTAAAGAAATAGGCATCATGCATGACCGCTTAAAACAGCATTATGGCAAACAGCCTATTTTTTATATTTCTAAAACTTTTTACCACATTGTATTAATAGGTAATTTTCCCAATACACCGCTTTGGGTCAGAGATTACGAAGGTAAACCTGAGTTGAAAGACAAAAGAAAATGGCTCTTTTGGCAGCATAGTAATCAGGGTAAAATTGAAGGCATGACAAAACCAGTAGACTTAAATGTTTATGAGGGTTCAGTCAAAGAATGGCACCAATTTTTACAGCAGCAAGGCATCGTGAAAGCACAATAATATGCGCAAAATCATTCATATCGATATGGATGCCTTTTATGCATCGGTCGAATTACGGGAACGTCCTGAATTAAGACATCTACCCGTTGTTATCTCATCTCATCATCCCCGAGCTGTGATTGCTGCTGCATCCTATCCTGCCCGCGAATTTGGTTTACGTTCAGCCATGTCGATGACTCAGGCAAGAAAACTATGCCCTCAGGTCGTTATTATTGAGCCAAATTTTGAAAAATACCGTACAGTTTCCGCGCAAATTCACTCGATCTTTCAGCAATATACGCTGCTTATTGAACCGTTATCTTTAGATGAGGCTTATCTAGATGTCACTGAAAACCTAAAACAGATGGCAAGTGCAACTGAAGTAGCTATGCACATTCGGGAAGATATTTTTAGATTAACGGGACTTACTGCATCGGCTGGTGTAGCACCAAATAAATTTTTGGCAAAAATTGCTTCCGACTGGAACAAACCGAATGGTTTATGTGTAATTAAACCTTCGCAAGTTGCTACTTTTATTCAAGACCTCCCACTAAAAAAGATTCCTGGGGTGGGTAAAGTCACTCAGGAAAAATTACAACAGCTTCAGTTACATACTTTAGGTGATTTACAGAAAATTGAAGAAGCCGTTTTAGTTCATCATTTTGGCAAATACGGTCAACAGCTTTATTTATATGCACAAGGCATTGATCATAGGCCTGTTCAAGCTGAAAGAGCTCGCCAACAAATTTCCAAAGAGACCACCTTCGATAATGATTTTACTTTGGCTCAATGCCAGCCCTATTGGCAGGGATTAGCTGAAAAAGTCTGGCAAACTCTAGAGAAAAAACAACTCAATGCACGTGGTGTAAATATTAAGCTTAAACTTAAGAATTTTCAGACATTACAACATAGTAAAAGCTTTAAAAGACCGATCCAGTCGCTACAGGACTTAATCCAAGTTTTATTTTTATTATTAAATGAAATGCAAATACCTGAACATTTCCAATTTCGCTTGATTGGTATAGGGGTTTATCAATTACAGACCCAAGCCGATGACTTCCAGCTTAACCTGTGGTAATTGATTAATTTTCACCCAAAAGAACAACTTTTGAACAAAACAGGCTCCCTTTTACCCAAACTTTAGAGTAACCTAATCAACGCATATTCATTACCCATGTATTTGCAACATGCCAAAGCAACCTTTACTTTCGGCATATCGTCCTGTGATTGGCGTGACGACCAAATCCGAATATTGCAGGGCTCTTCTGATACATGGCTTAACTATCCCCTCATCACAATAATCTACTGAAATTCCTTTTTACTTGCTTGCACCGACCTAGTAACTCTTCATAAAATCAAAACTATTAAATAAAGTCACTCTAGAGCATTTTTTATGACGGTAAAGCGTTTACACGTTACTTCACGCTACTGCGAAGTCGCGATTTCAGGTAATTTGGTTCACTTAGCTGGACAACTCGCAGACGATACAAGCGCAGATGTTACAGGACAGACTCAACAAACTTTAGACAATATTGATCGTTTATTGGCAGAAGCAGGAACTGATAAAACTCATATTCTTTCTGTCATGATTTTTCTAAAAGATATCGAAAAAGATTATGCAGCAATGAATGCCGTTTGGGATGCATGGATTAGCGAAGGACATCCACCCGCACGCACTTGCGTAGAATCAAAACTCTATGCGCCAGATGTACTTGTAGAAATGACAGTTGTTGCGGTACTTCCATAGTTTTATATAAATCTAAATAAAAATGAGCAATATTTTTTGATATTGCTCATTTTTTTAGTGGTTTTAAAATCTTTAATATCAGCATATTACCAAGATCTTCTTTAATAAATTCTCCTATCAATTGCTATAGTGACTCATTTTTTAAGACTTCACAAAAGCATTTGACATTCTTTCTAGCTGGGGCGTTACATGCAAAGTTGCTAGCTCTGATTCAGGACTTAATAAATCTCTTCTTAAATCATCATAATCAGGCACATCGCTATAATGCAGCACACGATAACCAGCCAATTGTAATAGGCGACGTTCATATTGTTGATGCGCTCGACGTAAACCGTTTTCCCCCAGAACAACGATTACAACTACCTGATAATTTTGATCAAGTACAACAAAATCAGCTGCCATATTTTGGTATTTACGGCGAGTATGCGCATATTTTGTAGTTAAAAGTGCATCAAAAGATACATGGGCCAACACGGTAAATTTGGGTAGAACTGTTTGTAGTCGGGTTAAGGTCATTTGCTCATGACTTGTTAAGACTGCACGGCGCTTTAAAGCGCTATCGTGTTGATTCCTTCGTGAAAGACTTTTCACGGCCATCACAACAGCCAGAAATAATAATAAGATCGTGATTAAATAGTACATGGGTCCAATCCTTTAGGTTTTTTATAATGATTTTGCTAGATCACACTTTGTTGTAATTGATAACGACACAGCCGTTTTTTAAAAGGTTCTCTTAGTAATTTCACTTGTAGTTATCAAGCTTGGCTTAAATTTAGCCACCCTCACATTATTTATAATCATAGAGTCTTCAACAATCAAGTGCAGCTCGTCAGATTTTTAGTATTTATCATTATTCGTTACGTTTTTTGTACTTTAAATCTTCAAAAATCTCATTATACGATTTAAATCGTCACATTAAAAACAAAACAGGCTCTGTTTAAGAGCCTGTTTTATCATTATCCACGAGCTTTCGACTTTGGTTTACTTTTACCACCAAATGGTCTCTTTTCGCCTGTTTCACGGGGAGGTAAGCCTGTATGCTGAGTAAGTACCTGACCCTTTTGTGGACGCTTCTGATTTGAATGATTATTCGTTTGCTGGTTATTTCGTTTAACTGAATCGCCTGCAGTAGTCGAATTTTTCTTACGTGCAGATTTGTATTCCCCTTCTGTGCCTTTTGGCTGATAAGTTGGAATTAAATGCTGCTTCGAATTACCAATTAAATCGGCACGGCCCATTTCTTTTAAGGCTTCACGAAGTAATGGCCAGTTATTTGGATCATGGTAACGTAAGAATGCTTTATGCAAACGACGGCGCTTTTCACCTTTTACAATATCAACTTTTTCAGTATAACGAGCTACTTTAGCGAGCGGGTTTTTGCCCGAATAATACATGGTCGTTGCTGTTGCCATTGGCGATGGATAGAACGTCTGTACCTGATCGGCACGGAAGCCATTCTTTTTCAACCAAATTGCAAGATGCATCATGTCATAATCTGAAGTACCCGGATGTGCTGCAATAAAGTAAGGAATTAAATATTGCTCTTTTCCTGCTTCTTTACTGAAACGGTCAAACATTTGTTTGAAACGATCATACGTACCAATACCCGGTTTCATCATCTTAGATAACGGGCCTTGTTCAGTATGCTCTGGAGCAATTTTTAAATAACCGCCAACGTGATGTTGTACCAGCTCTTTGACATATTCAGGGTTGAGTACAGCAAGGTCATAACGTAAACCCGAACCAATCAGAATCTTCTTCACACCTTTAATGGCACGTGCTTTACGGTAAAGCTGCACTAAAGGGGCATGATCGGTATGCAAGTTTTGACAAACACCCGGATATACACAAGAAGGTTTACGGCAGTTCTTCTCAATTTCAGGATCTTTACAATGCAAACGGTACATGTTTGCCGTTGGGCCACCTAAATCTGAGATAATGCCGGTGAAGTTTGGTGCCGTATCACGGATTTTTTCAATCTCACGTAAAATCGAATCTTCCGAACGGTTTTGAATAATACGCCCTTCATGTTCTGTAATTGAACAGAATGTACAACCACCGAAACAGCCACGCATAATGTTGACCGAGAATTTGATCATATCAAATGCAGGGAAACGAGCGTCACCATAAGTAGGATGTGGCAAGCGTGCATAAGGTAAATCAAACACATAGTCCATTTCCTCAGTCGTTAGAGGAATTGGAGGTGGGTTAATCCAAACATCACGCTCACCATGACGTTGAACGAGTGCGCGGGCATTACCTGGGTTGGTTTCAAGGTGCAAAATACGGTTTGCATGCGCGTAAAGCACTTGATCATTCGCTACTTCTTCAAAAGAAGGTAAACGAATTACCGCCAATTCTCGTGGAGGTAATTTGTGTTTAATCGCTTTTGATGGCGCTGGCTTTAATTGAACGATTTGAGTGTCGTCATCGAGTTTATCGCCTTCACGCACAATCGGGTTAGCAACAATCTCTTTTTGGAAATTTTGATATTGAGCTAAAGAGTTACCCTTTTCTTTTTCAACCTCACAGCCATCAATATCTTCAGTCATGACATATGGGTTAATAATTGGATCAACACGCCCAACCGTATCTACATCATTACTCGCAACTTCAACAAACTTTGCTTTTGATGCTTTGTTATGTTTATTAATAATAAATGCTGTACCACGAACATCTGTAATCTCGTGGATTTTTTCACCTTTGGCCAAACGATGCATCACATCAATAATGGCCCGCTCACCATTACCGTACATCAGCAAATCAGCTTTTGAGTCCATCAAAATCGAACGACGAACCTTATCCGACCAATAATCGTAGTGCGCAATGCGACGTAAACTACCTTCAATACCACCTAATAATACAGGTACGTCTGGAAAGGCTTCACGACAACGTTGGCAATAAACTGTTGCTGCGCGGTCAGGACGTTTGTTCGGTTCGTTATTAGGAGAATAAGCATCATCAGAACGGATTTTACGATCTGCCGTATAACGGTTAATCATCGAATCCATATTACCTGCGGTCACACCCCAAGCAATCGTTGGCTTACCTAAAACGCGGAAGCTTTCAACATTGGTCCAGTCTGGCTGCGCGATAATTCCGACACGGAAACCTTGTGCTTCAAGTACACGTCCAATCACACCCGATACAAACGATGGATGATCAATATAAGCATCGCCACAGACTAAAATAAAGTCACATGCATCCCAGCCGAGTTGGTCCATTTCTTCTCGTGACATCGGCAAAAATGGTGCGGGTTCAAAACACGACGCCCAATATTTGTCGTAATCAAACAGCGCTTTTGGCGCAGTCTGCATGGTGTAGGCAGTAGACATAGCTTGCGAATCTCGGCTAGCAGATGGAGGAGAGACATCTAAAGATGAAAGCCGATCATTTTAACATGAATTTCATTCATTTTCCCTGTTTATAAAACATGCGAAAACAATAATATAGAAATTAATTTGATTAAAGTTTACTCAATATTTTATTCTTGGAATAAATACGGCAGAATAAAATCCGCCGCATTTTTAATTTTTTATTTGTAAAGCTTAGAACAAAGCTTTTGGCAAACGAATCTGAATAATCTCATTATCATCAGCCAGTTTTGCGTTACGCCCTGTCGACCCAGGGAAGTTATTATCATTGAAAACAGTAAGCGTTGTGCCATTTTCAATGATCACATCTTCAATCGTCTCAAATGGAAAAGCAAAAACCTGTCCCGTACCAATATCCCCTGCTCTAGCTGTGCTATACAACAAATTCGGGTTAGCGATTTTAATTAAATCGACTAAATCTTCACGGCTTACTAGCTGACCTGACTCATTTAATTTAATACGAATTAACTTTTTATATCCGCCTAAATTATTCTGAGTCGCATCACGCTCAATAATAATGCCTTCTTTATCATTAAAGAGTTGGAAGTCACCAATATTAGTTGCCTTGCTGTCTAACTGGAACCAATAATATTTTCCTGTATACGCTTTTTTCTTCAGGTCAAATTGCGAAATCAGCAATTGTCTTTCCGTTTCCCGAATTGATTTAATTGGCTTTTCTATAAGAGGATAAAGATACTGCCCATCTGGCGAAATCGCCATTCCTTCAAAACCACCACTTTGCTGAACTAGAGGTTCTACAAAATTAATTTGTGCTTTATTAAACTGATTTTGTGGTGAACGTAGCTCTTGAGTCGGGTTTAACGGATTTGGCAAAGCAATCGGTGCATCTAATAACACGCCATCTGCTGAAAAATGAAGTAAATAAGGCCCAAACTCATCCCCAATCCAGTAAGTTCCATCATTAGTACGTTGCATAGATTCTGGATCAAAATCAGCGCCCGTTAATAATCGATCAGCTGTATTACCATTCACGATATTAAACGGAATTAATTTGTTCGGATCACGCAGCTGGATAAAGTTTTGCACAGTCACTTGACCGGTGCCTTTAGCTTTAGTTTTGAAATCAGGCTTCAGTTTATAAATACGAAGTAAAAAGTCTGCTGAATTATCTTGAGTTCCGAAACCGTTATCAGCCATTGCCATATAACTGCCATCTTCATTTTTTAATGCAGCAGAAAACCCCTGTACAGGTTGACCTTTAAATGGAGGATAAATTCCATTTGCACCTTTTACATATGCGCCAGAGTCTGGGCCAGCAGAATAAGTTTCTACAGGTGATTTGGCAAAAGAAATTAAGGTTGGTTCGGCAACGTTCTCAGTAGGCGTGGTTTGTTCTTGATCGTTATCATCATTACATGCCGTCAATCCTAAACTGGCGCAGCATAATAATGCCGCTAATGTTTTTTTGCTCATAGTTTTATACAGTTGGTAAAAAATTAAGCAAATTTAATCAAGCTTATATGAAGTTTTTACTTCAAAAAGATGAAATCTTTATGGCGAAAATATGACAAACCCAACTATTCAATACCAACACAAACTAAATGACCTCATCAAAAATAATTAAAGTTTCGTTGGCTGATATTCTCCAGCAATTGCTGCTTTCAAAAAGTTCTGGAAAGTTGGACATTCCATATGATTTTCAGCAGGACATACTGCCGCATGTTGTAATCCCTGACTAATAAAATGCAGTCGCTTTGCCATATGCTCTAACTGTTCAGCTTTATCTTTCAGTTTTTGCCGATCGAGCTCTGGTTTACCATCTTGTCCAAACATTGTGGCGATTTCATTTAAAGAAAAACCTGCGGCACGACCTAAAGCAATGAGTGCCAATTGATCAAGTACTTGTTTGCCATATTGCCGCCGTAAACCCTGCCGCCCTATTGATTTAATTAATCCTTTCTCTTCATAAAAGCGTAGCGTGGCCGTTGTGACTTTTGCTTTTTTAGCGACTTCACCAATATCCATAACAACCTCTTGACTTCAAGTGAACTTGAACTTGCACAATAAATTTATCACGTTTTAGGCGTATAAAAGCAAGGTGTAAAAATGAATACCTCCACAATATTCTTTCAAGCTTTATTTCTTGGTGTTGGTGCAACTATTTTTATGGATATCTGGCTGTTAATATTAAAGATATTCAAAATTCCGACCTTAAATTTTTCCTTTCTCGGACGCTGGATCGGCTGGATATTTCAAGGGAAACTCATCCATCAAACTATTGCACAAAGCCCTCAAATTAAGGGTGAATATTTATTGGGCTGGATTGCACACTACAGTGTTGGAATTATCTTCGCATTAATTTTTATTTTCTTTGTTGGGTCAACTTGGCTGATTCAACCTCAGTTTTACTCAGCTCTACTGTTTGGTGTGGTCACCGTTCTCATTCCTTCTTTTATTATGCAACCTGCCATGGGTAATGGCTTTGCTTCATCAAAAACACCCCATCCTTTTTTGAACTGTCTAAAAAGTTTAATGAACCATAGTGTTTTTGGCTGTGGCTTATATCTCACTGTAAAACTATTTCAAATTTAAATAAAAGAGGAAACTGCTCATGAAAACTGTTGCCATTATTTACCATAGCCGCCAAGGTCATACTCAATTTATTGCTCAGCAAATTCAAATTGGCGTCTTGAGCCATCACAATATTAAAGTAGATTTACTCAATGCCGAGGATCTTATCGAGCGCCCAGGAATTCTTATCCAATATGACGGATTAATTTGGGGATCTCCCACTTATTTAGGGGGTGTATCTTCTAAGTTAAAACAACTCATGGATGCAACAGGCCCTTTATGGAAAAAACAGAGTTTTAAAGGAAAATTAGCAGCTGGGTTTACTGTTTCCTCTCTTCCTGCAGGTGATAAACAATCGACACTAATTTCACTTTTTACCTTTTGCATGCAACACGGCATGTTATGGGTCGGCAACCCAATTCTGCCAGAACAACATCAAGGTGTTGCTTATGCAAAAGCAGCTAACCGTCTCGGTTCATGGTCAGGCTTAATGGTTCAAGCTGAACATGGCAGTAATGCCGATAGGTTTGATGAAGGAGATATTAAAACTGCTCAACAATTTGGAGAAAATTTTGCATTGACCTTAAATGCTTATCAAGGAAGATAAGACTATGAAAGCACAGAAACTTTTATTCCTCTTAATTTTATCAGGAATGATGTCTTTTATAATTTCAGGCATTTCAACTTTTAAAATAGTGGGACTAAATCATCACTTCGTTTCATTATGGGTATCAGCTTGGATTATTGCATGGATATTAGCTTTCCCAAGTGTATTGATTTGTGCACCTCTAGCTCAAAAACTGGCCGACATTGTATTTAAGAAAGTTGAAAAAAGCCGACTGTAAGTTAAAACGTACAAAGCTTGCGGTGATTTGCGGATATTCATCTTTAGTATTTTTTCATAATATATGAAACATAGAGAGACAGGATGTCTCATTGAAGAAGAATAAGAACGCAGGAAGCGGTAGTTGACAGGAGTTAACTACATATAAAGCTGAATACGAAGAAACCTCGACAGGATGTCGGGGTTTTTTCATTTCAATAATACAAAAATCTTACTTTTTAGATGCGCGGAGCAACAGAACTTATATTGATCCAATAAGTGCAGCTGAATACCATCATTTCATTTGAAATTTGATTATTGGTTTTGTATTTTGTTTACCTCATCTTTAGCTCAAGATCATTTTGAACCATCACAATTACAGCGCCTTAGTCTCAAATTTTTTATTATTGCGTTGATGACAATAATGACGGGGTGCACCAGCTTAGGACCTAATAGTGGCTCTTTTTCTTGGCGCTCTAATAAGCTCTCATCAGGCTTACAAAAAGCTTATTCTGTCCCGCCGAGCACAGCCAATCGTTTATCTCCCATGATTATTCAAAGTGCTGACCAATATAATGTACCCCCCCTTTTACTTGCAGCAGTGATTAGACAAGAGTCTAGTTACAATAGTAATGCTCGCTCTCCTACTGGTGCAGTCGGTTTAACTCAAATTATTCCGAGCTATTGGCAACAAACTTGTACAGGGAATTTATATGATGAAACTACTAATATCCAATGTGGTGCTTATATCTTAAACCACTATTATCAGTCAGCTGATAGTTGGTTCAAGGCAACAGCTTATTATAATGTAGGACCAACTGGTTATGAGCGAAGCTTCTGGACACGTCACAAAGCAAAAAAATATGCTCGATCTGTGAAGCGGCATCAGAAAAATTTAAAAAGTGCCTTATAAATTGAAATCAAATAAAAAAGCCCATTAATAAATGGGCTTTTTTTATCTAGTTAATTTTATTCGTCAAATAAACCTTCAAATAAAACAGAAGATAAATAACGCTCCCCGCTATCAGGAAGAATAACGACTATTGTTTTACCAGCATTCTCAGGACGCTCTGCAATTTTAGCAGCAGCAGCCAAGGCAGCTCCACTTGAGATACCTACCAAAATACCTTCCTGCGTTGCACAGTTTCTCGCCCACTGAATTGCTTCTTCACTACTCACTGGTAAGACTTCATCAACCAGATTTAAATCAAGGTTTTTTGGAATAAAGTTTGCACCAATCCCCTGAATTTTATGAGGTGCAGGAGTAATGTTCTCACCATTTCTAGTCTGAGTAATAATTGGAGACTCAGCAGGTTCAACAGCTACTGAGTATAATGGCTTATTTTGGACTTGTTCAAAATAACGAGAAATACCCGTAATCGTACCGCCAGTGCCTACGCCAGCAACTAAAATATCAACTTGCCCACCTGTTGCTTGCCAAATTTCTGGACCAGTTGTGTCCACATGAATTTGTGGATTGGCTGGATTTTCAAATTGTTGTGGCAAGAAATAAACATCGGGCTGTTCAGTTGCTAATCGTACAGCTTCATCAACCGCACCTTTCATCCCTTTCGCAGGTTCAGTTAAAACTAAATTGGCACCTAAAGCTTTTAATACTTTTCTACGTTCAAGACTCATGCTTGCTGGCATAGTTAAAGTAATTGGATAACCCTTTGCTGCCGCAACAAAAGCCAATGCAATCCCTGTATTACCGCTAGTTGGTTCAACAATATGCATGCCTTTTTTTAACACATCACGTTTTTCTGCATCTGCAATAAGTGCTGCTCCAATACGACATTTCACAGAAAAGGCAGGATTACGACTTTCTACTTTTGCTAATACAGTTGCGCTAGTTTTAATTAATCGGTTGATGCGAACTAAAGGAGTATTACCAATAGCTTCTGCATTATTTGAATAAACTGCGATACCTAAATTATTGGGTGTTGGGAATTGCTGATCGGTAGACATGTTATATCCTTATTAGATTTGATATGAATTTATTCCATTATAATCATATAAAGAATTGAATATATTATTCCGCGCATAAAAAAACACCCCCACTAATTGTGGGGGTGTTTAGAATAATGAGCTGGCGATGACTTACTCTCACATGGGTAA
>NZ_JAHPTU010000011.1:0-115947 GCF_025514355.1 Acinetobacter sp. WU_MDCI_Abxe161 | reverse complement strand
TTACCCATGTGAGAGTAAGTCATCGCCAGCTCATTATTCAAACACCCCAGACTCAATGGTCAGGGGTGTTTTTTTATGCGTGAGAAATGTAAGAGAATTTGATTTTTAATAAAATCTAAGCTCAATTTCGGATTTGTATATTGGCTGTATTCTATGAATATAATGATGAAATTTCTTATTTTTGGTCACCTCTATGAAAATTAATTCTTTCTCTCCTATACCTGAAGATGATAACGAACTCTCTCTTCCTGCATTGATTTATTGGGCATCTTTAGGTGATATCGATCACGTAAAAGAATTACTAATAGATGGAGAAGATCCTAACCAGACAGATGATGAAGGTTATAGTGCTCTGCAAGCAGCTGCTGAAAATGATCATTTAGAGGTAGCTCAACTCTTAGTTGAAAAAGGTGCTCATGTCGCTTACAAAAGCGAATACACGGCACTAGAGCTAGCAGAAATGGCAGGTAATACTGAGATAGTAAATTATTTAAGAAGTTTATAGTATTAAAAAGCCCCTTTTATTTGAAAAAGAGGCTTTTTGTTCAATTTAAGACAAATGATATTTCTGTAGTTTCTCAATAATTGATTGAAGTCCTTTTACTTCAAACTCATTAGCTTCGAATTTTTCATCTTTATTGCGTTTAAAAATATCCCGAATCTCTATGACAGCGTTGGGATCAATGATACTTAAACTTGAGGTGACTTGACGTATTTGGCTAATAGAACGAGAACCATTCGTTGAACCATAGCCAATAAATGCAGCAGGTTTGCCACTCCACTCCTTACCTACATAGTCGAGTGCATTTTTTAAAGCTGGACTATAACCATGATTGTATTCTGGGCTAATAAAGATAAATGCATCTGCTTGTGCGATTTTGTCTGCCCATTCTTGTTGTTGAGGCTGATCATAAATCCCGGTAGCCGGTGGGTGAGAACCTGAAAATAAAGGTAAATTCCATTCTTTTAAATCAATTACTTCTGTTTGAAAATCTTTTAAATTAAAAGAGGGAATTGTTGATTGTAGCCAATTGGCGATTTTAATTGCTGTACGTCCTTCACGAACACTTCCTACGATAATATAGACCAGCATGTATTTGTCCTAAGAATTTTTATCTCTATAACTTAATTCATTACATAGGCTGGGGAGAATATAGAATTTGTAAGGATTCTTATGCCGTAAATAAAAATTAAGTCATAAAAAAGCCCTCATTGAGAGGGCTTTTTTAGTTACATCAATTTAATACCTTGTTGGCCTTCGGGTGTTACCTTGAATATTTCTACTTCAAAGGTAATATTTTTCCCAGCTAACGGGTGATTAAAATCAATTTCTGTAATGTCATCATTAACTGATTTAACTACACCGAATAAAGTAGTTTTTGCCTTATCTTCAAATTCGATCATGTGACCAGGAATAGGGCGTTGCTCAAACTTAACTGTATCGAAAGTTTGAACATTTTCTGGATTCCACGGACCAAAAGCATCTTCTGGTGGAAGGTGTACTGTACGGCGGTCACCTGCACGTAAACCGAATAATGCTTTTTCGAAACCTGGTAAAAGGTTTCCGTCACCAATAGTCAGACTAACTGGCTCTTCACGGCTACGAGTATTGTCAATTTCTACACCATTTTCAATAGATACAGAAAAGTGTAGGTCGACTTTAGAACCTTCTTGGATACGAATTTCTTCGTTAGGTTGAATAATTTCGGTCATATTATGCATCCGAATTTTGGTTACGTTGCTTCTCAAGAAAGAATGTATCAATGAGTAGCAAAATCGTACCTAGAGTGATGGCACTGTCCGCAATATTAAAAGCTGGAAAGTGATGATTTTGGTAATAAACATGAATGAAATCGACCACATAACCTAGGGTAATACGGTCAATTAAATTGCCTAAAGCTCCACCTAAAATTAAAGCGATGGCTACAGGTAGCACCACCATTTTTTTAGGCATACGCATTAACCAAAATACAAAAAGTACTGAAACTAAGCCCGCCAAAGATGTGAAGAAATAGCGCTGCCATCCTCCTGCATCAGATAAAAAGCTAAAAGCTGCACCATAGTTATGTAATAGTGTCCAGTTTAAAAATGGAAGTACGGGTACAGGATCTGCATAGTTGAGATGTGTACTTGCAATCCATTTTGTCCATTGATCCAATACAATGGCAAGGACAGAAAGTCCAAGCCAAATCAGGTTGTGTGGATAAAACTGGAATAAGCCTTTTTTAGCTTGTGAATTAGGCATATTTTCTCACTTCGCCACGACCAGTGACGTTCACAATACAACGACCACATAAACCAGGATGATCGGCATGTGTATTTACATCTGGAAGGACGTGCCAGCAACGTGCACATTTTTCACCTTCAGCTGCAGATATTTGTACACGTAAGCCTTCCATTTCAGTTGCTTCACCTTGCTCAGCAAATGGATGTACTACTACTTGAGAAGTAATAAGAACAAAACGGAGTTCATCACCCAGTTGGTTTAAAACCGCTTGTAATGATTCATTTGCCCAAAGTTCAACTTTGGCTGAAAGATTACTGCCGACAATTTTAGCGTTACGTGCTGCTTCAATCTGTTTATTTACTGCAGATTTTACGCTAATCAATGTTTGCCAATCTTCCTCAGAAAGCAAGTTTGCTTTTGATGAAACAGGCAAGTCATACCATTCTGAAGTAAATACATACTTTTCAGTTTGTTCTGGAATCAATGGCCAAGCTTCTTGAGCGGTAAAGCTTAAGATTGGGCTCATCCAACGGATAAATGCTTGAACAATATGATAAAGCGCTGTTTGTGCAGAACGACGTGCCTGAGAATCCGCTTTAGTGGTGTATTGACGGTCTTTGATGATATCTAGGTAGAAACCACCTAAGTCATTAATACAGAAGCTTGTTAACGCACTACATACCACATGGAAGTTCATTTCTTCATAGGCAGTGATAATGGTTTGTTGTACTTCATTCGCACGTTGTAAGATGTATTGATCTAGCGCAATTAAGTCATCTACTGCTAAAGCATCTGTGCTTGGTTTGAAACCATTTAGGTTCGCAAGCAAGAAGCGTAGAGTATTACGAATACGACGATAGCTATCACTTACACGGTTAAAGATTTCTTTAGACGCCGCAATTTCATAGCGATAGTCGCTAGAAGCTACATATAGACGTAAACCATCAGCACCAAGTTGTTTGATGATTTCTTCAAGCGGAATGTAATTACCTAATGATTTTGATAACTTACGACCATTTTCATCTACCGTAAAACCATGTGTTAACAGGGCTTTATATGGTGCACGATTGTGAATTGCCATAGACGTTAATAAAGAAGATTGGAACCAGCCACGGTGTTGGTCTGAACCTTCTAAATATAAGTCAGCAGGGCTTTCTAATTCGTCACGTTGCTCAAGTACAGCATAATGTGTTGTTCCAGAGTCGAACCATACATCGAGTGTATCGCGAACGGCGTTGTATTGTTCAGCATCTTCACCAATGAAGTCTTTTGCTTCACGTTTGAACCATGCTTCGATACCTTCTTGTTCGATCAGTTGAGCAACTTCTTCGATGAGTTCAGGTGTACGCGGGTGTAATTCGTTCGTGTCTTTATGAACGAAGAAAGGAATTGGAACACCCCACGTGCGTTGACGTGAAATACACCAGTCCGGACGGCCTTCGATCATTGATTCAATACGGTTTTTACCCCAGTTCGGGACAAACTCGATATCATTTTCAATGGCATTCAGCGCACCGTCACGTAAACCTTTTTGATCCATGCTAATGAACCATTGTGGTGTAGCACGGAAAATAATAGGAGTCTTATGACGCCAGCAGTGTGGGTAGCTGTGTTTAATTGGCTGATGAGCCCATAAACGGCCTACAGCACCCAAAGCTTCGATAATCTTTGGATTGGCTTTATAGATGTGTTCACCAGCATAGATTGGAGCAGTTGGGAGATAAACTCCGTTACCACCGACTGGGTTATCTACTTTAAGGTTGTATTGAAGACCTACTTTATAGTCATCTGCACCATGACCAGGTGCTGTATGTACGGCACCTGTACCGCTTGTTGCGATAACGTGTTCACCTAAAATAACCGGAACTTGACGATCAGTAAGTAAAGGGTGCTGTAAAGTAAGCTTTTCAAGAGCTGAACCAGTAAAATCTGCTAAAACAACTGGGTTTTCAAGTTTATAACGTTCGATTGCTGAAGCAACTAAGTCTTTAGCAAGAATGAAATTTTGCTTGCCGCGTTCAGTCGTCACTTGTACCAATTGATATTCAATTTCGGCATGCAACGCAACAGCTTGGTTAGCTGGCAATGTCCAAGGTGTAGTGGTCCAGATCACGATATCTGTTGGATCTTGGATTTCTACATTTAAACGGGTACTTAAATCTTTGAGATCTACAACGCCAAAACCAACATCAATTGCGTCAGATTTTTTATCTTCGTATTCAACTTCTGCTTCAGCAAGAGCAGAGCCACAGTCCATACACCAGTTCACTGGCTTTAAGCCTGGCTGGATATGGCCATTTTTCTGAATCAAACCTAAAGCACGAACGATATCAGCTTCTTGTTTGTAATTCATGGTGAGATAAGGATTATCCCAGTCACCTAAAATACCAAGACGTTTAAAATCAGTACGTTGTAAATCAATTTGTTTTAGCGCGTATTCACGGCAAAGTTTACGGAAAGTCGCAGCGTCAACTTTTTCGCCTACTTTACCCACTTTTTCTTCGACTTTTAGCTCGATTGGTAAACCGTGACAGTCCCAACCTGGAACATAAGGTGCATCGAAACCTGACAAAGTACGACTTTTTACAATAACGTCTTTGAGTACTTTATTGACCGCATGGCCCAAGTGAATTGTACCGTTCGCATATGGAGGGCCATCATGCAAAATATATTTTTT
This sequence comes from Acinetobacter sp. WU_MDCI_Abxe161, assembly GCF_025514355.1. Classification (NCBI taxonomy): domain Bacteria; kingdom Pseudomonadati; phylum Pseudomonadota; class Gammaproteobacteria; order Moraxellales; family Moraxellaceae; genus Acinetobacter; species Acinetobacter sp. WU_MDCI_Abxe161. The sequence goes on along the minus strand of NZ_JAHPTU010000011.1, from coordinate 111,043 downwards.
CTTGCCAATACGCGATGCACGAATCTGCTGATAAATGTTGTCGGTATACCACTCTTCTAACCATTTCACTTCACGTACTGCCAAATTTGCTTTCATTGCAAATTGAGTATCCGGCAGGTTTAGCGTGGCTTTGTAGTCCACTGCATTCTCAGGAGTTTGCTTATCGCTCATGCAAGTTTTCTTCCAGTTTAATCAGCTTGGGAGCTGACATGTTTTACAATCAAAATTCGAATTAAAAAGGAAATTGTGTCGTGTCATTACGATATTGTCGTAACTGTTGCACGTCATTATCAATTCCTGCCTTAAGTGCTTCAAGCGAAGGGTAGTTCAGTTCACCATGAAGATAGTGAAGAAAAGTCACCCGCATAAATAAGCCATACAGATTAGCAGAAACATCAGGGAAATGTACTTCTAATCTCCACTCTGGATGTTCTTGCTGAATGGCTGGACGTGTACCGACATGACCTGCGCCATAGAGGCTATTTTCATGGTATCCGGCAATTCCCGGTTTTTCAGGGGTTTCTTGGCGCACTTTTTCGGTGAGCGACGTCGTTTCGCAAATGACTTCAACACCATAAATACCGTTTAAACAAGGTTTGTGGCGGTTGAGACGTACATTAATCGTTGGAAAATCAAGAGTTCTTCCAATCTGGTCGCCATATTGGACACGTCCAGTAATACTGTACGGACGGCCTAATAATTTAGCTGCTAAAGCGAGATTACCCACTTGAAGTACTTGGCGAATACGAGTTGAACTGACGCGTTCACCTTCAAGTTCAATGGTATGTAAATTTGTGACTTGAAAGCCGTAATCTTTTAAAAATTCGCTGTTACCTTGACGGTCTTTGCCAAAATGGAAGTCATCCCCTAAAACTAAAGACTGCGCATTTAATTTGTCTTTTAATAAATCTGCAAACTCAGACGCACTCATGCTACGGAAATGCTGATCGAATTTAGCAACTGCAATGTAATCAACTCCAAGTTCCGCTAGATATTCGACTTTTTCCCGTAATGAATTTATACGAGGAGGAGCATCGTAACCTTTAAAAAACTCAAGAGGTTGTGGCTCAAAAATCATGACCAGTGTTTTTAAGCCTTGTGCTGCAGCAATTTTTTTGAGTTGAGCAATCATCGCTTGGTGACCTAAATGGACACCATCAAAATTACCAATAGTCACCGCTGTTTGAGGTAACTGAAAATTGGGCGATAACGCATTAAGACGAAGCAGTTTCATGAACTTAAAATATGGCTATTTTTGCAAGGGCTATATATTGCCATAATCTCACAGATTCGTCTTGTTGTTGTGTTTTTACTCAGTTATTTTTCAAAATGAATTTCTACATATCAATAAAAATAATGAATTAAATAAAAATAAATCAATTTTTCTTATTAATGCTTTGCTCTACTATATCTTTATCCACTCTTTGATTAGAGAACTAAGATGAAAAAACCCTTTTACCAATTAAATCATAGCAAAGATGTTATACGACATTTTACTCCAAATTGGTTTACAGCGACTATGGGTACTGGCGTGGTAAGTATGATTTTAATTCAGCTTCCATTTGCTCAATCATTTTTATTCACGCTAGCAACTTTGTTATGGCAATTTAATATTATTTTATTCAGCGTTTTTTCAGTTCTTTATTTATTGCGGTGGTTTCTTTTCCCTCATGAAGCTAAGCAAATTTTTAATCATCCAAATATGAGCTTGTTTTTAGGGGCTATCCCAATGGGGCTTGCAACGATATTAAACGGGTTTCTAAGCTTTGGTGTTGGGCTTTACGGGGAAGTTGCAATCCACATTGCTCAAGCTTTATGGTACATCGATGTCTTTTTAGCACTGGCCATTGCGTGGATCGTGCCATTTTGTATGTTTAGTCGTCAGAACCATCAGCTACATACCATGACTGCAATCTGGCTTTTACCTGTGGTTGCCTGTGAAGTAGCAGCAAGTTCTGCTGGAATGTTGGTTGCACATTTACCAGCAGATGTGCACAGCTTTCATTTATTAATGGCTGGCTATGTACTCTGGGGAATCTCTGTTTTACCGGCATTCGCTATTTTGACAATTCTAATGTTGCGTATGGCTTTGCATCAATTACCGGAAAAAGAAGTCGCAATTTCTAGCTGGCTCTCTTTAGGCCCGATTGGAACAGGTGCATTAGGTTTATTGTTGCTAGGTGGGCAGGTGCAAAGAGTCTTTGTTAGTATGGGCTTTCATGAGTTCGCGAATATCTTTCAAGCTTTAGGAATTGTAGGCAGTCTCGTGCTTTTAGGTTTTGGGTTATGGTGGCTTGGTCTTGCGATTTTAACAACGCTTCGTCATGCAAAGACAGGTATTCCATTTAATTTGGGCTGGTGGGGCTTAACCTTTCCATTAGGCGTATTTATTTTGGCGCTATTTAATTTAGGGCATCAGGTTGAAATTGTATTTTTACAATACGTTGCTGTGGCATTGAGCCTTTTATTATTGGCAATGTGGGGCGTGGTAATGAAGAAAACACTAGCAGGCGCATATAGCGGTCAGCTGTTTTTCTCACCGTGTTTAATCGCCTTACAGCAAAAAATGCAGTAATGAAGAAAAGGTGCAAAAAGCTTTTGCACCTGATTTATACTTATTTTCTAACTTATTTAATTTTGATTTGAGCTTTTTGAATGAACACTGATATTGCTTTAATTATGGCACTTCCTAATGAATCTAAGGGTTTATTTGAGCAGGCAGGTGTTGAAGTCCATTACAGTGGTATTGGTAAGATTAATGCTGCTTTTAAAGCATTTGAGGTTATTCAAAAAACTGGATGTAAAACTTTAATTAACCTAGGTACAGCTGGAAGCTCTGCATTTAATCGACATGATTTGGTCGAAGTAAAAACTTTTGTACAACGTGATATGGATGTTTCACCCTTAGGATTTGAAGTAGGTGTAACGCCGTTAGATGAACACTTGCCAGCTGAAATTCATCTTCAACCACATTTTATTGATTTGCCAAAAGCAGTATGTGGAACTGGTGATTCATTTGAAACGGGTCAGCCAAAAGTAGCTTGTGATGTGGTTGATATGGAAGGCTATGCGTTAGCTAAAGTGTGCCATAAGTTAGGTGTACGACTAATTTCGGTGAAGTATATTACTGATGGGGCAGATGACACTGCGCATCTGGATTGGGAAGAAAATTTATTGTTAGGGGCCCAGAAACTCCTAGCCCTTTATCAAAACCATTTCTAAAAAAAAGATCGGCAAATTTGCCGATCTTTTTTTGTTTTAACGAGGCAATACGCCATAGAGCATCATATGTACCGTATGCTCAATCGAACGCTGGAACATACTGCGGTTACGAAGCGTTTTGCCGGTCACCATTTCCATTTGAGTAGCAAAATCTGCATAGTTTTGCGTAAGGCCCCAAATATTTAAGATTAATAATTCAGGATCGATATCTGGAGAAATTTTTCCTTCTTCTTGCCAAGTCTGAATGACTTTAGCTTTGCGTTTAAATAGTTTTTTTAATGGTCCTTTGAGAATAGGTAAAATATGCGGAGCACCTTGAATGATTTCTAATGCAAATAATCTAGAGGCTTTCGGTTGGCTACGAGACAGTTCGATTTTTTGTATTAAATAGTGAGATAAGGCTTCGGCTGGTTCTAATTCAGCTTCTAGAGTTTGTAAGGGAGCTAACCATTTTTGTAAAACGGTTGTGAGCACTTCTACATATAAAGACTCTTTATTTTCATAGTAATAGAAAATATTCGACTTATGCATGTCGGCGAGTTGGGCAATTTCATCCAGACTTGCACCACTGAACCCATAGACTGAAAATACGTCAAGGGCCGCAGCAAGAAGCTGATTGCGCTTTTGGGTACTCTTTTTTTGTTCCATCTGCTGCATAATTAAAAAAATAATATTCCCATTGTAAGGGAAATTGTTTGATTTGTGCACAGGTGTCTTGCTTTTTTAATCAAAAAACGGCTAGTTATTTGCGTAATAGATATACTATTGTGCAAAAAATAGAGAGATTGACTAGTTTATTGTTATTCTTAAAAATATTTTTTAAATTTCGCCCTAAAAAAGAGCAATAAAACAGCAGTTTTGTTGCTCGTAAATTGGGCATTTTCCGGTTGAAGGGTTCTCATTACTTATAGCAACCTTAAGTTGCCAAAACCGCATCGAGTACTTGTTGCTCAAGTTGAGCAAAAGTAATGCTTTTTTTACGTGGGCGCGGCAAATTAACTTGGAAACTTTGAGCGATTTTTCCCTTATCTAATAAAATAATACGGTCAGCCAATTGCACTGCTTCACTTACATCGTGGGTAACTAAAATTGCAGTGAAGCCTTGCTCTTTCCACAAGCGCTCAATCAAGCTTTGCATCTCAAGGCGAGTTAACGCGTCTAAAGCCCCTAAAGGCTCATCTAACAGCAAAATACGCGGAGTATGAGATAATGCACGGGCTAAGGCAGTACGTTGACGTTGACCACCAGAGAGCTGGGAAGGCCATTGTCCTGATTTTTCTTTTAAACCGACTTTTTCCAGTAATTCTTCTGCTAAAGCATGTTGCGATTTTGGTAGCCCAAGTTGCACATTTTGAAGAATATTTCTCCAAGGGAGTAGGCGTGGGTCTTGGAACATGACTCGAATGTCATCGTTCGTAATGCCTTCACGCAAATGTCGGGCAGATTTAAATTTGATCTCCCCAAAGTTGGCTTTTTCAAGTTGAGCAATTAAACGTAGCAACGTACTTTTACCACAACCACTTCGACCAACAATTGCTAAAAACTCACCCGGCTGGATGTGTAGGTCAAGATCTTCGAGGACCTTTACCTCGCCATAGAATTTATAAAGTTGCTCAATCAGAATCTCTGCACCTAATACAGGTTCTTGAGATTCTGTTGGATCTTCCGGAATGAGCTGCACTTCATTCTGATTAATATTTAAATTCAGATTTGTCATGTTCTAAGCTCCCTTATTTCTGATATCCAGAGTGCCAACGTAGTAAATAGCGTTCTAAAAGCTGTGCTAAAACATCTGCCAGTTTGCCTAGTAAGGCGTACAGAAGAATACCGACAAGGACTACATCTGTTTGTAAAAACTCACGTGCATTCATGGTCATATAACCAATACCTGCTTGAGCTGAAATGGTTTCAGCGACAATGAGCAATACCCAAACCAAACCTAAAGCAAAACGTAAACCGACTAAAATAGAAGGCATCGCACCCGGAAGGATAATTTCTTTGTAGAGCTGCCAACGCGAAAGTCCATAGCTTTTACCCATTTCAATCAATTGAGGGTCAACTGAACGTATGCCGTGATAGGTGTTGATATAAATAGGGAAGAAAACACCTACTGCGACCAAAAATAATTTCGCTGTCTCATCAATACCAAACCACAAGATGACGAGTGGAATAAGGGCCAATGCTGGGATGTTCCGTATCATTTGCAGGGTCGTATCGAGCAGGGTAGAGGCGAAACGCGAAGACCCGTTGAGTAGACCCAATAACAAGCCTAAGCCACCGCCAATCAACAACCCTAGTAAAGCACGCCCTGCACTGACTTTAACGTGCTGCCAGAGTTCGCCACTCACCAGTAGATGCCAAAAAGCGGAAACTACAGCAGTAGGTGCAGGTAAAATACGGCTTTCTAAAAGACCCGAACTTGAGGCAATTTGCCAAACTACCAATAGAACAATCGGGAAAATCCAAGGCAGCAAACGCTGCCCGATTTGCTTGGTTCCACGTGAAACAATACTTTCAGCTTTGCTCATGCAGGCTCCTTGACGGAACTATTTTGCTTCTTCTCGTCTGGAACATAGTTATTGGCAATAATTTCACCGAATGGACCGGTCAAATTTGGCTGAGCAAGTTTAGCTCGGGTCTCAATTGGTAATAACGGGAATACTAACTCTGCAAAACGGATTGATTCTTCAAGATGCGGATAGCCTGAGAAAATAAATGTATCAATACCTAAATCAGCATATTCCTGAATACGAGCAGCAACTGTTTCTGGGTCACCTACAAGTGCTGTACCAGCGCCACCACGGACTAAACCAATACCTGCCCAAAGGTTTGGAGAGACTTCAAGCTTGTCTCGGTTACCGCCGTGGAGAGCTGCCATACGTTGTTGTCCTACCGAGTCCATTTGCGCAAATTTCTTCTGTGCAGCAGCAATAGTCGCATCATCAAGATATTGAATCAGCTCGTTTGCCGCTGCCCAAGCTTGTTCGTTAGTTTCACGAACAATGACATGCAAGCGAATGCCATAAGTTAATTTACGGCCTTTAGCCTCAGCTTTGGCGCGAACATGTTCGATTTTTTGTTTGACTGCTGCTGGTGGTTCACCCCAAGTGAGATAGGTATCCACTTGTTCAGCCGCGAGGTCGACAGCGACGTCTGAAGAACCACCAAACCAAAGTGGTGGGTAAGGCTTTTGAACAGGTGGGTAAAGCAGTTTTGCATCATCCACCTGTAAGCGTTCACCGTGAAAGGTAAAAGCTTCACCCGTATGTGAGCGCGTCAAAATTTCACGCCAGATTTTTACGTATTCATTGGCTGTTTGATAACGGGTTTCATGGTCTTCATATAAACCATCACCACGTAGTTCAGCTTCATCACCACCAGTCACTAAGTTGAGTAACACACGACCATTTGATAAGCGGTCAAATGTTGCAGCCATACGAGCAGCTAAAGCTGGTGTTGTTACACCCGGACGTAATGCAACTAAAAACTTAAGATGTTGAGTTGCATCGATCAGGCTAGCCGCCGTAATCCATGGGTCTTCACATGAACGGCCTGTCGGAATAAGTACACCTTCATAACCTAAGTTATCTACTGCCACAGCAATTTGCTTCATATAGGCATGGTCAACCTGACGAGCGCCTTTACTTGTACCTAAATAGCGACTATCACCGTGGGTAGGAATAAACCAGAAAATTTTCATGTGCATTACCTATATGTCTATTGAAATTACTTAGCAATCCAAACAGCTTGTTTGATGCTGATTGGTTTTGGAATGATGCCTTGTTGAGTAAAGATGTCTGCGAGTTGCTGCTGCTCAGCAATCACTTTGCTGTTAAGAGGAGCTGCCGATGAAGGGCGTGGACGACGTTTAATGAATAAATCACTGGTCGCAGGTTTAAGACCTGTACTTTGCCCAATCGCACCTGCCGTTTCTGCTTGGTGGCTTTGAACCCATTTATCGGCTTGATTGATTTGTTTGATCAGCCCAGAAATAGCTTTCGGATGTTGTTTAACAAAGCTTGGAGCAGCTAAATAAAAGGTATAGTTCGGGCTTAAACCTTTACCCGACGCAAGAACACGAGCTTGATCTTCTAGTTGTGCTGAGGCGAAGTAAGGATCCCAAATTGCCCATGCATCTACGGCACCTTTTTGAAATGCTGCGCGAGCATCGGCTGGAGTAAGCCAGATCGGAGTAATGTCACTCCAGTTTAGGCCTGCTTTACGTACTGCTTGTACAAGTAAGTAATGTGAGCTCGAACCTTTTTGCAGTGCAATTCGTTTGCCTTTAAGGTCTTTCAGCTGTTTGAGCTGCGAGTTTTTAGGAAGCAAGATTGCCGATGCTAGTGGTTTAGCCGCTTCATAGGCAATGTAATACAAAGGCTTGCCGGCTGCTTGTGCGTAGACAGGAGGTGTATCTCCAGTAACGCCTACATCAAGTGAACCGACAGCTAAAGCTTCTAAAATTTGTGGACCAGCAGGGAACTCATTCCAAGTAACTTTGGCATTAGGAAATTCTTGTTCAAATAATTTTTGCTGTTTGGCAATCGCAAAGTTGATCGAGCTTTTTTGAAAACCAATACGAAGTTCTTTTACAGTTGGGTCAATCGCCCAAGCGGGTGCGGCAATTGTTAAACCTAATACAGTGACTGCGCTGATGCGTTTAATTAACTGGGTCCACTGATTCTTATTAAATAATGATTGATGTTGCATATTGATATCCTTGTTCCCCTTGAGGCAAGGCACAGCATTTATATGGTTATTTGCCGTGCCCAAGCTGGGTTTATTTCAGTTTTAAAATGGCATCTTGAATGGTGAGTTTGTTTGGAATGAGCTTTTGCGTATAAAAGGCATCAGCTACTTGTTGTTGTTCTTGTGCCACCTTGTCAGATATTGGCTGAACTCCAAAACCCATACGTGAAATGGAAGTCTTCAGTACATCAAACTCAAGTGCTGTAGGTTTTTCGAGTAGCTTGGCTGCTTCATCCTGATGTGAGCTCACCCATTCAGTTGTCTGGTTAAGGGTTTGCACAACTGTATTGAGTACTTTCGGATTATTTTCTGCAAATTTACGGTCAGCTAGATAGAACTGATGATTGCTTACTAAATTTTCACCTGTTGCTAAAACTCGTGCCTGAATTTGATGTTCAGCTGCAGCAAAGAACGGGTCCCAAATCACCCATGCATCTACTGCACCTTTTTCAAAGGCAGCACGAGCGTCTGACGGCGGTAAATAAACTGGTTGAATGTCACTTAAGCTTAAGTTGTTGGCTTCTAAAGCTTTTAACAATAGATAATGAACATTCGAACCTTTATTAAGAGCAACACGTTTGCCTTTTAAATCTTGAATAGAGTGAATAGGAGAATTTTTTTGTACCAATAGTGCTTCGGCTTTTGGCGCAGCAGGTTGGTTTGCGACATAAACTAAATTTGGATTGGCAGCTTGCGCAAAGATTGGAGGTGCTTCGCCTGCTTCACCGAGTGAAACACTTCCTACGTTTAAACCTTCAAGTAATTGAGGTCCAGCAGGAAACTCAACCCATTTTACTTGTACACCTTGTTCTTTTAGTGCTTTTTCTAAGTCACCACGAGCCTTTAAAATAGGAAGGATGCCATATTTTTGATAACCAATATTTAAAGTTGTGGTGGCCTGTTCCTCTTTTTTGGCACAACCACTTAACATCATCACTCCTGCAAGGCTGGCCGCGATGACTGAATATTTTGCCCATGAAGTGGTGTTGAAAAGTGCCATGAGATTTCGTGCTCCCCGAAAGAGAAAAAGAAAAAATAATTGGATGAGCAGATACCCTAAAGGGATTTTTATTTCAGAAAAAATAAGTATTCGGACTTTATTTATGTAAAAAAAAGCTAAAAACTTTCGGCGATAAACTTATGCAAAAAAATGATTTATTAAATAAGATGATCTTTATAAAAAGTTATTTAAGTTTATGTAAATAAAATAAAAATTATTAAAATAATAAAATTTAAAGATTTAAAAAAAGTACAACCATAAATTAATCGTATTTATGGTTGTACTTTTTAAACTAAGCTTATCTGAAATAAGAATATCTTAAAAAGAGCAAAGGCTAAGGAAGCAGTTTCTTAAAGACTAAAGAATTCCTTTGGTAATTATAAAGCGCCTGACGAGCATTTGGTAAGTCATCAACACTCACCTGATGAAAACCATGTTCTAAAAACCAATGAGCAGTACGCGTTGTTAAAACAAATAATTGACGAATACCTTGTTCTTTTGCCTTTTCTTCAAGGAATTGCAGAATTTGACTACCGCGATTTGATTTACGATAACTTGGATGTACTGCAACACAGGCAATTTCTGCGGAACGAGTCTCGTTAAATTCGGTCGGAATTGGATAAAGTGCAGCACATGCTAGAATTGTACCATCACGTTCAATGACAGCGAACTGGCTAATTTCTTGCTCTAAACGTTCACGTGAACGATAAACCAAGATACCTTCTTCTTCTAGCGGACGTAATAAATTCATTAAACCGCCCACATCTTGAATGTTGGCCATGCGAACTTCTTCATAATGCGCATCGGTAATCATGGTACCAACACCATCACGTGTGAACAGCTCTTCAATTAGTGCACCATCATAAGCATAAGAAATGAGATGAACACGGTGTACGCCTGATAAAGACGCTTTTTTTGCTTGTTGCAAATGCAAAGTGAGTGTTGGACTGATGGTTTGGTATTGTTGAATGTAGTAGTCCAGTTGATGTGGGCTTAACTCACGTAATATTTGCTCATCTTCATTTAGCAATCCTTGTTGTTCACCTAGAAAAATGAGTTTATCTGCTTTTAGGTAAGTTGCAGTTTTGGTCGCAACTTCTTCTGCTCGTAAGTTAAATACTTCGCCTGTAGTGGAATAACCTGTTGGCCCCAATAGCACAATATTATGATTATCGAGGTGTCGATCAATCGCATCGGTATCAATAGAACGAACTTCACCTGTGAGCTGGAAATCCATCCCATCACGAATACCATAAGGCTTCGCAGTCACAAAATTACCTGATACGACATCTATTCGAGCGCCATACATGGGTGAGTTCGCTAAACCCATAGAAAGTAATGCTTCAATTTCTAGGCGAATAGAGCCTACAGCATTCATGACACAACCTAAAGATTCACGTGTGGTAATTCGGCTATTGTCATAAAAAGGAGTTTCTATTCCTTTTTCTTTAAGGTTGTGATTAATTTGCGGACGTGCGCCGTGTACGAGAATTAATCGGATACCAAGAGAATGTAATAGTGCAATATCATGAATAATATGCTGGAAATTAGGGTGGCGAACTGCTTCGCCACCAAACATCAAGACAAACGTTTTATCGCGATGTGCATTAATGTAGGGTGCTGAGTGTCGAAACCAGTGTACATAATGCTGGGTGTTATTATGCGACTTACTTACAGGCTTACTTGACATACCGATCTCGAATCAACAGCAAAAAGATATAAAGATGATTCTAAACAAAAAAGATTAAAGCCGCATGTTTTAGATAAAAAAACACCCAAATCTAAGTTTGGGTGTTTAAAAAGTTTTAAATTAGTGAACAACTCTAATGATTTTATGGCTCTGTTCATTCACCAGTACATAATTTCCGTTCACTTTGTACCATTTTTGGTAGCGACCCGGTTTACTTAATTTTTGATGTTGGCGATAGTCAATCACGTAACGTGAGTGTTGGTATTCATGAGGTACAACTTGACCCACTCGCCAAGCATTACGATGGTCATATTTTTTAATCACTTTAACTGTTTTTACTTCATGGTTTTGATAGTTGCCATGGTGATTATGATCGTTAGGCGCTGCCATTGCTGTTGTTGCAATTAAACCAGTAAGTGAAAGAACAATTGCTGTTGTTAATTTTTTCATTATTAACCTCGAATCATGAGCTAAATTTCAATAACTAAAGATTAGTGAACAATTGCAGATAAATCGTGGAGACCAAGAAGAATAAATGTGAAAACCCAATATGAAATAAGAAGAAATTAAGAAAATACTTAATATGAAAATATAAAAAGTTTTTATTTTTGAACTAGATAAGGCATAAAAAAAGGATAAAACCTGAAGGCATTATCCTTTTTATTCAGCGATAGCGAGGCTCTATCGCTTTAAAAACCACGAATACTGACAATACTATTAGAATCTGTATCGACTAAAATATAGTCATTATTGATTTTGTACCATTGCTGATTACGGCCCGGTTTAGGTAGGTTGCTGTCTTTATAGTCGACTTTATAACCATTGCCACGATAGTGCTGTGGCATAACATAACCCGGCTGCCAGCGATGCTGTTTCAACCGTTCAAAGCCACGTTCTTCGCGCATACGCCGTTCGTCACGGATACGATCTTCATCATGATCACGTCCAAATCCTGGCCCACGATCATTCCACTCACCGCGTGGTCCTCCGCCTTTAGGACCTTTAGGGCCATGGCCTCGGTCAAAAGGGGGATCAGCAAAGCTTGCCATACTGGTGGTCAGTACGGTTATGCATAGGGCTAAGATGGTGAACAACTTTTTCATGATGCATCCTCGTTTACATCTGATGTCTCTCATGTTGAATACTCTACGCGCAAAATGCAGAGAAACTGTGAAGATCATTTAATGGTTCAATTAAAATTACGGATAGATCAAGAGTTTTTATCAATCGTAAAAAAGGCTTGTATATATCTTTTCAGGTATAGGCAAGCCAGATTTGATGATTGGCCGTAATTTAATTTAGCTTTTCATCTTTAACTTTTTAATCCTGTGCATCAATACTTTGACCATTGAGTGCCAAGCTGTCTTCACCCATTAAATAGAGGTAGGCAGGCAAGATTGACTCAGGTGTAGGTAATGTCTTCGGATCTTCTTGTGGGTAGGCTTTAGCACGCATTGCAGTACGTGTTGCGCCCGGATTAATACAGTTAAAGCGGATATTTGGATAAGTATTTTCCGCTGCAAAAATTTTACTCACTGCTTCAATTGCAATTTTGGAGACGGAATAGGCGCCCCATAAAGCACGCGCTTCACGGCCTACACCAGAACTGGTAAATACGACAGAGGCGTTTTCTGATTTTTGCAAAAGTGGTAATAAGGCTTGAGTGAGGGCAAACGGAGCACGTAAGTTAACTGCCATCACGTCATCCCATACTTCTGTAGGATAATGTGCCAGCTCTACCCGCTCACCTAGAATACCCGCATTATGCAAAATACCGTCTAAACGTCCAAACTGCTTTTCGAGTGTATCGACTAAAAAGTCGTAATCACGGTCAGAGGCACTTGAAAGTTGTAGCGGTAAAATCGCGGGTTGCGGTGCACCGAGACTTTCAATTTCATCATAAATCACTTCAAGTTTATTTAAGGTTCTACCATGCAGGACAACGGTTGCACCATGTAGGGCATAACTTAGAGCCGCAGCTCGCCCAATTCCATCACCAGCACCGGTGATTAAAATAACACGATCTTTGAGTAGATCCGGACGAGGTTGATATTCTGAATATTTCATTGGTAAACCTCCTTCTTTTTATATTGATAAAACGAGTAACCGTTAAAAAAGTCTATAAAACTCTGATGTTAACTTATCATACGCTGATTTTCCTGTAGAGCAGGAAGCTTTTGACGTAACATATCGTGTAATTCTGTCACCGTATTTACAATCGAATCAGCCTGCCAAGCAGCGAGATCATCACGGTGCTCAATAGGTAGATAGCCGTATGCAGCTAAAATCGTGTACATATTGGCATTGCGACCAGCATCAATATCACGTGGGTGGTCACCTACATAAATAATTTCATCTGCTGGGATATTTAACTGTTTAGCAGCTAAATACATGGGTTCAGGGTCTGGTTTTGTTTTACTGACATCTTCAGGACATACCAAAACCGCACAGCGTTCTGTCAGATTTAACTTTTCTAAAAGAGATTCACTTAAACCGCGTGGTTTATTGGTCACAATACCCCACGGGATTTGCGCAGCTTCTAACTCTTCTAGAAGTGGATACATGCCTTTAAACAGATCTGTATCAACCACAATATTATTGCCGTAAATATCTAAAAAGTTTTGACGATGTGCCAAGAAAATTGGATTGGCAATATCCAGCTCTGGATAGACCAATTTCACCATCGCACGCGCACCTTCAGAAACTTGAGTGCGAATTAGGTCTGCATCAACTACAGGACGTCTTTCATCATGGCACATTTGCTGAATAATACGAATGAAATCCGCAGCTGTATCGATAAGCGTACCGTCTAAATCAAATAAAACAGCTTTCATCATGCACCTGTATTAATCGTATGAACCATATAGTTAACGTCGACATTTGGCGCTAACCAGTAATGCTTGGTCAGTGGGTTGTAATGTAGTCCAGTCATTTCTTTTAACGTAAGGCCTGCATTACGAATATCATGTGCCATTTCAGATGGTCGAATAAATTTATGATAATCATGTGTACCTTTTGGCAACATGCGTAGTACGTACTCTGCGCCAATAATGGCAAATAAATAAGATTTTGGGTTGCGGTTAATGGTCGAGAAGAACACATGGCCACCTGGTTTAACCAGAGCCTGACACGCTTTTACAATAGATGCCGGGTCTGGAACGTGTTCCATCATTTCCATACAAGTCACCACGTCATATTGGCCTGCTTGTTCTTGGGCTAATTCTTCAACAGGAATTTGACGATATTCAATATTTTGAACATTCTCTTGCTGAGCATGTAAACGTCCAACAGCTAGAGGTGCTTCACCCATATCGATGCCGAGTACATCTGCGCCACGACGTGCCATACTTTCGGCCAAAATGCCACCACCACAGCCGACATCAAGTACTTTTTTACCAGCAAGACCGCCTGCACGTTCATCAATCCAGTTTAGACGTAGTGGATTAATTTGATGAAGTGGGCGAAATTCAGAATGTTGATCCCACCATTTGGCAGCAAGTGCTTCAAACTTTGCGATTTCTTGTAAATCAACATTCAATTGCGACATGGTGCTACCTCTAAACTTGAGTTATCTTTTTGGATGTAGTTCGCCGTTAGTGTAGCGATTATTGGGAAAAAAGCGATAAACCCAATAAAAAACTTCACACAAGCAAAACGAATTTAGCATATTTGTTTTATATTTAGAGCATAAGCTAATGCATAACAACTTAGAGGAAAAGCTGTAGCAATGAAAAAATTGGTTTTGGGTGGTTTGAGTGCAGCAATTATGGCCGTATCGGGTAGTGCAATGGCAGCAGATTTTGTTGCTGGTAAAGACTACACCGTGATTGCCAATCCAAGCAAAGTGGAAGTTCCGGGGAAAATCGAAGTTCGAGAGTTCTTTTGGTATGGCTGTCCGCACTGTTTTAAACTTGAACCGCATATGCAAACGTGGTTAAAACAGATTCCTAAAGATGTGCGTTTTGTACGTACACCTGCTGCAATGAATAAAATGTGGGAACAAGGGGCGCGTACATATTATACATCTGAGGCATTAGGTGTACGTAAACGCACGCATTTACCACTATTCCATGCGATTCAGGTGAACGGTCAACAAATTTTTGATCAGGCTTCTGCTGCGAAGTTCTTTACTCGTTATGGCGTACCTGAACAGAAATTTAATAGTACTTATAACTCGTTTGCTGTGACTGCAAAAGTTGCCGAGTCAAATAAACTTGCTCAACAGTACCAATTAACAGGCGTACCAGCAGTTGTCGTGAATGGTAAATATGTTGTGCAGGGTGAAGATGGTAAAGTCACTCAAGTTGTTAATTATTTAATTGAGAAAGAACGTAAAGCAAAATAAGTTGTTTAGGCTTTACTTCAAAAATGGGCTTCATATGAAGCCCATTTTTATATTTAATTTATCGTTAACTATCACGAAATAATTCAATTAATTTTGCTGATTTTCATCTTCAATCTGAAAATTTAAAACGTCAAAATTAGCTGTTTGAGTCGGTAGCGATAATGCCTGATTAATATATAAATTAATTAATTTTTGGCGAGAACCAATCGAACGTTGGTAATAGGTAGAATTTAAAAGCAGTGATGCACCATAAGTCAGTGACCAGATATAAGATAAATAATCACGAATTGACATGTCATAATTCAATGATTTTAAATAATTTTCGGTAATATCTTTAATGGCTAAAATACGCTGTTGACGAATTTCATACAGCTCTTCGAAAAGATGCTTCAACTTAGATTCTGTCATCGTCAGATTTTCTTCAAGTTGATGCAATAGAATCGTTTTACCTGGTGCAAGCAAATGATGAAGCATGTAATGAGGAGCATACTCTTTGAAATCTGTATTATATTTTTTAGAAATTTCTAAAATTTGCTTTTCATTTTGAATAATGAGCTCGAGTAGAAGCTCATTTTTACTCCTAAAATGCTTATAAAGTGTGCCCTTAGCAATATCTAGCTCGGCCACTAACTCATCTAGAGTAATTTCCTGATTGTTTTCTAATAACAACTTTTCTGCCACGCTCAGAATTTTTTCTTTACGCATCAAAAACTGTGTATGACGATCAAGATTCATAGGTATTCCCACACCAGTTTGGCCTAACTAATAGTTTACTTCCTGTAAAAAGAAAAAGACTTTTCTCGAAATTTTAGCCTTTTTCTTTCTCCCTTTACGTATTACCACATAACCTGTTTTTTGTCATTTGCCGCTTCTACCGTTCCCAGTTTGCAATCCCTCTAAAGAGGAGGCGAACTTGTGTAGAAGCGTTTTCAATAAAGGCAGTTTGTTGCAGCTTGAGCTGATCACCTTGATACTGTTTCGATAGGTTGAGCCACGTCATTGCCCATGTAAATGACATATTGGTCAAAATGGTAGATAAGACATTTAAGTCTTGAGGATTTTGAATATGTTTAAAATTTTCGAGTTTGGTAAGATCAGTTGTTAGATCTTCAATCAAAAATTCGATTTCTCGCGCAATTGCTGCACGAACCGTTTCTGAGCCTCCCCAACGCTCCGAAATCATAAATTGCCACTGTTTAGGGCTATGATTTACTGCTTGCACAAATAGCTCAATACTGGTTTGGGTCTTGGCAGATTTATGTTGTAAATAACTTTGTCCTAACTGATGTAAGACACTTTTTAAATGTAGGGCAACTTGATCAACCAGTTCTTTGCCGAGCTCATCCATGTCCTGAAAATGGCGGTAGAAGGCTGTCGGTACTAAACCTACTTCACGTGCAACTTCACGCAAACTGATACTACTGAACGAACGCCCAGACGTGCTCAGATGCAAGGCTGCATCTAGAAGTGCCTGACGACTTTGCTGTTTTCGTTCATCCCGTATCGACATTAAAAGAACCTATTTAAACCGTGAGCCAAAGTCTAACAAAAAAGAGCAAACTTTCATAAAAAAAATAGTGAACAAGTGTTGACTGAGTGAACAGTTATAAATATAGTGTACATATGTTCACTATACGAACATGTGTTCACTCAAATAAATAGCCAGATACAAAAGAGGAACGTATGAACGCAACACTTAGTTATCAGCCACATTGGGTTCGAGAAGATTTCGTTGATTTTGTCTTACAGAAAATTAACGTGACTTGGGCGTGGAAAAGGGTACTTGCAGAAGTTACTGCAGTTCAGCCACTGCATACCGATATGGTGCTCATTAAACTTAAACCGAATCGTAATTTTAATTTCGATCAGGTCCGTGCAGGTCAAAGTATTTTGCTGACTTTGCTCATCGATGGCGTTTACCAACAACGTAGTTACTCAATTATTGAAGTAACTCCTCAAGGTGAAATCGCTTTAGGTATTAAAGTACAAGGCTTAGTGTCGAGTGCAGCTCAACGATTACATGTTGGAGAGAGCATTGAGATTTCCCAGCCACAAGGTGATTTTATTTTGCACCAAGGCCAGCATCCTGCGATTTTGATTGCGTCAGGAAGCGGTATAACTGCAATTTACTCACTTTTACAGCAAGCGTTGAAACAGCAGCTTGAAGAAATTCATGTCATTTATTTTAATCGTGCAGAAATTTTTCATGCTGAATTAAAAGCTTTGGCAGAAAAGCATCCCGAGCTTCACTATCATTTTTTTAATACAGCCGAGCAAAAGCAGCATTTAACTGAAGATCTATTGCAAAAGTTGGTTCCAGATTTCAAGCAGACAGCAACTTATGTTTGTGGTCATCATGGCATGATGCAGCAAGCGAATGAAATCTATGCACAAAAAGGTGCTCAGTCGCAGCTTCATCAAGAGTATTTCCAGCCACTTCAAGTGACTGGTACACATGCAGCACAGCGTATTATTTTCCGCCGTGCCCAGCATGAGTTTTTAGCTGAAACAAATTTACTGAGCAGTGCAGAGCAAGCAGGTTTACGTCCGCAACATGGTTGCCGTATGGGTGTTTGCAATAAATGTAGCTGCACCAAAGTCAGCGGCGTCACTCAAAACCTGTTAACTGGTGAAATTGAAGATCAGCCAAACCGTCCAATTAAACTATGCGTGAGTCAGGCATTAAGCCCAGTCACGATTGATCTATAAAAAGAATTAAAGAGGATTAACCCTATGAATATGGCATTAGAATTTTCTACCATTTCTAAATCTGCTCATTTAACACCTGAACAGACTGAAGAGTTTGGTCGCCGTGTTGAGCAGATTCGTCAAGATGTTATGCAAGGTCTTGGTGAGCAAGATGCAAAATATATCTACAAAGTACGTAATTTTGTTCGCTACACCGAAATCGCCTCACGTGGCATGTTGATGTTTGGTGGTTGGATTCCGCCTGTTTGGCTACTAGGCACAGGCTTATTAGGTATTTCTAAAATTGTAGAAAACATGGAACTTGGTCATAACGTGATGCACGGTCAGTTTGATTGGTTAAATGAACCAAGTCTGAACGGTAATACTTACGATTGGGATACCATTGCATCGGGTGATGATTGGCGTGAAACACATAACTATGTGCACCACACTTATACCAATATTGTTGGTAAAGACCATGATGTTGGTTATGGTATTTTGCGAGTAAGTGATCAACAGAAGTGGGAACCTCGCCACCTGTTTAATATTCCACTTGGTTTACAGTTAATGTTTTTCTTTGAGTGGTATGTAGGCGTACAAAACTTACATCTTGAAGATGCATTAGTTTATAAAACCAAGAGCTGGAAACAGGTTTGGAAAGATTCATCTAAAGTACGTAAAAAAGCCACTCGTCAAGTTTTAAAAGACTATGTGTTTTTCCCTGTGATCTCTGGTCCTATGTTTTTACCGGTTTTTGCAGGAAATGTAGTTGCGAATATTATTCGTAACTTATGGTCATCTGCCGTGATTTTTAACGGCCACTTTACAGAAGATGCAGAAACGTTTGAGCCTGATAATACCGACACTGAAACCAAGGCAGAGTGGTATTTACGTCAAATTCGTGGTTCAAGTAATTTTAGTGGTACAGAATGGATGCACTTTATGAGTGGTAACTTAAGTCATCAAATTGAACACCATTTATTTCCAGATATGCCAGCTAATCGCTATAAAGAAGTAGCACCGAAAATTAAGGCACTTTGTGCAGAATATGGCATTAACTACAACGAAGCGAACTTTATGCGCCAGTTCTGGAGTGTATGGGTACGTTTGGCGAAATGTTCACTGCCAAACCATACCACTGGAAAAGTGATGCAGACATTGGAAAAGTTAAAAGCAAAATTCAAATTTGCGTAATCTAAGTTATTTCAAAATAGCTCCTTTTTAGGGGCTATTTTTATTTTTCAAGTCATGAAAATTGCAGACTTACATTTGAAAGTAGGGAATAAACTCAACCTGTCAAAATCCTTTGCTATACTATGCCCAAGTTTGTATTTAAGAGAAGTTAGGAAGGATTATGCGTATTGACCAACGTGCATTAGACCAATTACGTGAAGTGAAAATTACACGAAACTACACCCGTTATGCTGAAGGTTCTGTGCTGGTCGAATTTGGTCACACCAAAGTCCTTTGTACTGCAAGCATTGATAACTCAGTGCCACGCTTTTTAAAAGGCCAAGGTCAAGGCTGGGTAACGGCAGAATATGGCATGTTACCGCGCTCAACACATTCACGTTGTGATCGTGAAGCGGCTCGTGGTAAGCAAACTGGTCGTACTCAGGAAATCCAGCGCCTCATTGGTCGTAGCTTACGTGCTATGGTTGATTTGAAAAAGCTTGGTGAAAACACGATTACGATCGATTGCGATGTAATTCAGGCTGATGGTGGTACACGTACTGCTTCGATCACTGGTGCGGCTGTAGCATTAGTTGATGCAATGAATGTTTTGTTATCGCAAAAGAAAATTAAGCACGATCCGCTTAAAGGATTAGTTGCTGCAATTTCTGTAGGTATGTATCAAGACGAAGTACTGCTTGATCTTTGTTATGAAGAAGACTCGAACTGTCAAACTGACTTAAACGTAGTAATGACACAAGCTGGTGAGTTTATTGAAATTCAAGGTACAGCAGAAGACAAACCGTTTACTCGCGCACAAAGTAATGCCATGTTAGAAATGGCTGAAAAAGGAATTGCCGAGCTCATTAAAAAGCAACAAGAAGCTTTAGGCTGGTAATATTACGCTTTCTAAAAAACGCATCTTCGGATGCGTTTTTTTATGCCTTCATCAAATCGACATAAAAACATCACTTGCCTGTCACTTTTACGCTTTATTAGTAGTTCGCATTTAAAACGTTTGGAAAAACTAATGCGAAAACTTTCACTTTTATTAATTACATCTTTAGCACTCATGTTCAGTGCTTGTAATGATGATAACGACTCAGATAATTCATCGCCTACAACACCGCCGACTAGTAATTGCAAAATGCACTGTGCACCATAATAAGAACTTAGGATAGAACTAATGAATCGTCGCGAATTTCTTTTAAATTCTACAAAAACTATGTTTGGGACAGCTGCTTTAGCGAGTTTCCCGCTGAGTATTCAAAAAGCTTTAGCTATTGATGCCAAAGTTGAAAGTGGAACTATTCAAGATGTTAAACACATCGTGATTTTGACTCAGGAAAACCGTTCTTTCGATAACTATTTCGGAACATTAAAAGGTGTACGTGGTTTTGGTGACCGCTTTACTATTCCAATGACGGAAGGCCGAAAGGTTTGGGAACAATATGATACGAATAAAAAGAAAGTA
The DNA here is from genome assembly GCF_025514355.1 of Acinetobacter sp. WU_MDCI_Abxe161. NCBI lineage: Bacteria > Pseudomonadati > Pseudomonadota > Gammaproteobacteria > Moraxellales > Moraxellaceae > Acinetobacter > Acinetobacter sp. WU_MDCI_Abxe161. The sequence goes on along the minus strand of NZ_JAHPTU010000011.1, from coordinate 90,702 downwards.
TTGCCTTACCATTTAGATAGCCGTTTAGGAAACGCACAACGCGTTTCAGGTACACCCCACTCATGGGCTGATGGCCAAGCAGCTTGGGACAATGGGCGAATGAGTGATTGGGTGGCATCTAAAAAACCACAATCGATGGGTTACTATAAAAAACAAGAAGTTGAATATCAGTTTGCCTTAGCCGATGCATTTACTATTTGTGATGCCTACCACTGCGCTATGCATGCGGGCACCAACCCAAATCGTAAGTTTATCTGGACGGGAACGAATGGTCCTACGGGCGCAGGTGTCGCCAGTGTGGTAAATGAATTTGATGGGATTGGACCATCAACTGAAGGTTATGAATGGACGACTTATCCTGAGCGCTTACAGCAGGCCGGCGTAACATGGAAAGTTTATCAAAACATGCCGGATAACTTTACCGATAACCCATTAGCTGGTTTCAAACAGTATCGCCGTGCAAATGAACAGTCAGGGCAACCAGTTAGCCATGATTCACTCATTTGCCCAGCGTATGATGAAAAGATCGATACGACTCAACCACTTTACAAAGGTATTGCCAATACCATGCCGGACGGTGGTTTTTTAGGAACTTTTAAAGCTGATATCGCACAAGGTAAATTACCGCAGGTGAGTTGGTTGGTTGCTCCAGCAACTTACAGTGAACATCCAGAGCCATCTAGTCCTGTACAGGGCGCTTGGTATATTCAGGAAGTATTAAATGCATTAACTGAAAACCCTGAGCTGTGGAGTCAAACCGTTTTATTGGTAAACTTCGATGAAAATGACGGTTTCTTTGACCATGTTCCTTCACCAAGTGCACCGTCTAAAGATGCAAATGGTGTTGTATATGGAAAAACGACTTTAAGTGATCAGCAAGTATCTTATGAATACTTTAACCATCCAGCAGTAGCGACTTCAGAATCTCAACCTAAGCCAGACGGTCGAGTGTATGGGCCGGGTGTACGTGTTCCAATGTATGTAATTTCACCGTGGAGCCGTGGTGGCTGGGTGAACTCACAGGTCTTCGACCACACTTCTATTTTACAATTCTTGGAAAAACGCTTTGGTGTGCAAGAGCCTAATATTAGTCCATACCGCCGTGCCGTATGTGGTGATTTAACAACAGCATTTAATTTTAAAACACCGAACCTTCTGCCTGTTGCTGAACTAGACGGGAAGAAAACTAAAGCCGAAGCTGATGCGATTCGTGTTGCTCAGGCTTTATTGCCACAAGTTCCTGTTCCAAGCCAGCAACAATTTCCGCAGCAGGAAATGGGGATTAGACCATCACGTGCTTTACCTTATATTTTGCATACCAGTGCCAAAGTCGATGCTACTCAAAAAACTGTAAAGCTGATGTTCTCAAACACGGGCAAACAAGCAGCCGTTTTTCATGTGTATAACCGATTAGATCTTACGGTAGCTCCTCGTCGTTATATGGTTGAGGCAGGTAAACAGCTTGATGATGTATGGAATGCTACAAATGGCCAGTACGATTTATGGGTACTTGGACCAAATGGCTTCCACCGTGCGTTTAAAGGTAATTTAAGTCAAGCCAACCAGACGCAAGCACTACCAGAAATTAGAGTATGTGTGGAAGAGTGTGATGCGAATTTGTATTTAAAAGTGCGTCATGATGGTAATAAGTCAGTCAAACTTAACGTCAAAGCAAATGCTTATCTTCCAAACAAGACATGGACTATAGAAACAAATCGTTCTGAAAAAGAACTGGTTTGGGATATGTCTGAATTTGGTGGCTGGTATGACTTTACTGTGACTTTATCTGATGATATGACGTTTAGTCGTCGTTTTGCAGGTCGTATAGAAACTCAAGAAGATTCAATTTCTGATCCATATATGGGTTATTTAGAGTCTTAAGTTATATAGCCTGAATTGGAATTGTTATTTAAAGTCGATTTAGATGACTTTGATAAAAAAGCACAGCCTCATATCACATGAAATTCAAATAGATGTTGTATAGGCTTCCTCACTTTTGAAAGGTCAAAAGTGACAAAAACCTCTGTTTCTCTGATGTTACTTCCATGTAACACAGAGAAACGGCGACATCCATGTCACCTGTCACGATAGTAAATAAAGGGAATAGGGTGTTTATATAAAATACTATGTGGGAAGATGCTGTCGTATAGATGAATAATAAAAATAAAGGCTTACCTTTTGTAACAGAATCTCCTAAGCGTGGTCATATTTATCTTTTATCTTGAAACCCTGATTTTTTAAAGTGATGGGGAAAATTTATGCTACAAGGTTTTATTGTATTATTAGCAGTAGTTACATTTGTTTTAATGGCTGCCGATCCACGTGATAGTGGGGCACAAGCGACTCAGTCAGCGTGGCAAAAAACACAAGCGGCAGACATGACCAAGTCGCAAAAAAATATGAATAACGATGTGGATTTTACTTAAGCATTAAAACGCATTGATAAATCAACAGCTCTAACGTCTTTAGTTAAGACACCCATAGAAATGTAATCAACACCAGTGGTAGCAACTTCGCGTAAGTTTTCAATAGTGATATTGCCCGAAGCTTCGAGTTTACAGCGACCTGCCACATGTTTTACAGCATCAATCATTTGCTGTTGACTGAAGTTATCGAGCATAACAATGTCTGCACCAGCTTCAAGCGCTTGATTTAGCTCATCCCAAGTTTCAACTTCGACTTCAACAGGTTTACCCGGTGCAATTTGGTGTGCTTTTGCAATCGCTTGGGCAATACCGCCCGCTGCCATAATATGGTTTTCTTTAATTAAGAACGCATCAAATAAACCAAGACGGTGATTTTGTCCGCCGCCGACAGCTACGGCATATTTTTGTGCAATACGTAAGCCCGGTAAGGTTTTACGTGTATCGAGAAGTTTTGTATTTAAGCCTTCAAGATGCTTAACGTATTCAGCAGTTTTTGTCGCAACAGCAGATAAAGTTTGAATAAAGTTTAAAGCAGGGCGCTCTACAGTAAGTAAACTACGTGCAGAACCTGCAAGTTTTAAAAACGCTTCGTTTGCCGCAACACGCTCACCTTCTTGTTTTAACCAAGTCACCTGAACAGTATTGTCATAAGCTGAGATGAGTGCATTTACCCAAGGTTGACCAGCTAAAACCATATCTTCACGGCTAATAATGGTTGCAGTGGCTTGCTCCTCTTCAGGTGTGAGCATAGCGGTAATATCGCCGTCCCCAATATCTTCTTGTAATGCTTGTTGAATATTGATTTGAATTGATTGTTCAAGCAAAGACTGAGGTATGCTCATACGGTTTCCATTTTGTCGATGACCCTAAAACTTGCGATATATTAGCACCGTCGACCTGAAAAATAAGCTGTTTTATGAGATTAATCGCGATAAACAATCGCATTTACTACTTTGAAAAGTAGATAACTGTTTTAAACTAAAACAATTGGCAAGCAATTTATTGGCATCTCAATGAAGCAAATCACACCGTATGAAGTTATAGATGGGCAATTAAAAGGGGCGAGACAAATCCCTTCTCCAAATTTTAACCAGCGTCCGACTGGTACCGAAATTCAAATGATTGTGGTTCATAATATTAGTTTGCCACCCTCTCAATTCGGAGGCGGATATATTGAGCAGTTTTTTCAAAATCAGCTAGATTGGTCAGCTCATCCTTATTTTCAGACCATTGAAGGCATGCAAGTTTCTACGCATCTGTTAATTTTACGAACAGGTGAAGTCCTACAGTTTGTTAATTTTAATGATCGGGCATGGCATGCCGGACGTTCGAGCTATTTATCCAAAATAGAATGCAATGATTATTCAATTGGGATAGAACTTGAGGGAAGTGATGACTTACCTTTTGAAGAAGTACAATATCAAGTATTAACAGATGTTGTTACCGCTATTCGCCAAGCTTATCCAGAAATTAAAAATCATATTGCAGGTCATTCAGATGTTGCCCCTGGCCGAAAAACCGATCCGGGCCCTCATTTTAAATGGCAGCACTTTAGACAATTACTGGCTCAGAAAAAAAATTGAGTTCATTCATCATTTCACAACGAAAAGATTTTTTAGTTTCATTACAATAGCGACTTTCGAATATAGCTGTAGGTGAGTGCGATGGCATTGTGGCGATCGACTTTTATTGTCAGTGCAATGACGATGTTGTCACGAGTGTTAGGGTTAGTACGTGACGTCGTATTGCTCAACGTGTTTGGTGCAGGTAAAGATTTTGATACTTTCGTCGTTGCTTTTCGTATTCCTAACTTCTTTCGACGGTTGTTTGCCGAAGGGGCTTTTTCGCAGGCATTTATTCCCGTATTAACTGAATATAAAACGGGTCGAGCACATGCTGAAGTACAGATTTTAATTAGTCGCGTATTTGGCTGTTTATTAACAGTCATGACCTTACTCACTTTTGTGGCTATGGTTTTAGCGCCTGCAATCATCTATATGTATGCACCGGGCTTCCACAGTGATCCAGAAAAGTTCGATTTAGCCGTCAGCATGTTCCGTTTGACCATCCCCTATTTAATGTTTATGTCGCTTACAGCTTTTGCCAGCAGCATCTTAAATAGTTATGGCTCGTTCGCTTCACCAGCTTTTTCACCTGTTTTACTCAATGTAGCAATGATTGCAGGGGCATGGTGGCTTACGCCGTATATGGCTGAGCCAATCAAAGCATTAGGCTGGTCAGTTGTTGTGGCCGGAGTGTTACAGTTAGCGATACAAATTCCCGAATTGTGGCGTAAAAATTTATTGATTCCACCTAAAGTTGATTTTAAACATGAGGGTGTGGAGCGTATTCTAAAACTCATGCTTCCAGCATTATTTGGTGTATCTGTGACTCAGATTAACTTACTGTTAAATACGATTTGGGCATCATTTATGCAAGATGGCTCGGTATCTTGGCTATATAGTGCAGAACGTATGACTGAGTTACCGTTAGGTTTAATCGGTGTCGCGATTGGTACAGTAATTTTACCTTCACTTTCTGCCCGTCATGCAGAGCAAGACCAAGCAAAGTTCCGCGGTATGATCGACTGGGCTGCAAAAGTCATTGTATTGGTAGGATTACCAGCAAGTATTGCTTTATTTATGCTTTCAACACCGATTATTCAAGCATTATTCCAGCGTGGCGAGTTTGATTTACGTGATACACAAATGACAGCTCTAGCATTGCAATGCATGAGCGCTGGTGTAATTTCTTTTATGCTTATTAAAGTATTTGCACCTGGTTTCTATGCACAGCAAGACACTAAAACACCAGTGCGCGTAGGTTTAATGTCTGTTGCTGCTAATGCAATTTTAAACGTTGTATTTATTGGGTTCTTTAAGCTTATTGATTGGCATGCAGAACATATGGCACTTGCACTAGCGTCTTCAGGTTCAGCTTTAGTGAATGCCGGTTTACTCTACTTCTATTTGCACAAGCGTAATATTTTCCGATTTGGTTCACATTGGAAAAAACTAGTGCTTCAATATGGTTTAGCAAACCTTGCAATGATTGCAGCGCTTTGGTTCGGATTAAATTGGTATAACGGCGAGCTTTCACAGTGGCTTCGTGTTGCCGAAGTCGTAGGGCTATGCGTAGTTGGAATCATTGCCTACCTGATCGGTTTGATCCTTACAGGTTTTCGACCAAGAGATTTAAAACATTAAAATAAAAAAAGCGATCAATTTAGATCGCTTTTTTTATATCTGATACATTTATTTTGGTAAAACTTGTAGCAATTCAATATCGAAAATTAAAGTGCTATTCGGACCAATCGTGTCACCTGCACCGACTTCACCGTAAGCGAGATTTGCAGGGATAAAGAAACGAGTTTTACCACCTTCTTTCATGGTTTGTAGACCTTCAGTCCAGCCTGCAATCACTTGGCTAAGCTGAAATTCAACTGGATGATTACGTGCGATTGAGCTGTCAAATACAGTTCCGTCGAGTAAACGGCCTTCATAATTCACTTTCACACGTGATGCAGCTTTCGGTTTTTTACCTGTCCCTTCTTTCAATACTTGGTATTGAAGACCTGACTTAGTGGTAATTACACCTGATTTTTTTGCATTATCTGCAAGAAATGCAGTGCCAGCCTGAGCGTTTTGTTGACCTTGTTTTTGAAATTCGACTAGCTGTTTAGCTTCTAATGTTTTTTTATAATCATTAATTGCTTTCGCCATTTCTTCATCGGTTAAGCGAGCTGTTTTATTCTGAGCACCTTCTTGTAAGCCTTGGTAAAAAGTATCAAGATTTAAATCTGTTAATGCTTCAGTATTATTACGACCCATTAAATAGCCATAACTATAGCTAAATTGTTCTTTTGCTGGGCTTTTATTTGTGATAGGTGTAGCAGCAAAAACAGATAAACTCATTGTTGATGTTGCAATAATTAAACCAATTTTTTTCATGCTGTTTTCCAAAAAAAAGGAGAGTACTGTTTTACTCTCCTGAATGTTTTTATTTCACTGAAATGAGTTCTACATCAAAAATCAGCGTACTGTTTGCTGGAATACCAGGAAGTTCCTGAGGGCCATAAGCAAGATTTGATGGGATAAAGAACGTTGCTTTACCACCTTCTTTCATCAGTTGAAGTCCTTCAGTCCAGCCCGGAATAACTTGATTGAGTGGGAACTCAACTGGTTCACCGCGCTTATAAGAACTATCGAAAACCTGTCCATTAATTAAACGGCCTTCGTAATGTACTTTCACCATAGATTGCGCAGTTGGTTGTTTACCTGTGCCTTCTTTAGTGATGATATATTGCAAGCCAGAAGCTGTAGTTTTTACACCAGCTTTAGTTTTATTTTCTGCAAGGAATTGAACGTCTGCAGATTCAGACGCTGCTCCAGCAGCTTGCTCTGGTTTATCTTGTTGTTGCATTTTTTGCTGCAACTCTTTTTCATAAGCAGTAACAGCAGCTTTTAACTCTTCTTGAGTATAAGCACTTGGTTGCTTATTACGAGCATCATGAATCCCTTTCACAAATGATTTTGTGTCTAGCTCAGGTGGAGTTTGCTGAGCAACTTCATACCCAAGAACATAACTAATTTTTTCAATTGGAGAGGCATTTTTATTTGCCTTGCTTCCGACTTCTGTGGTCGGATGTTGGCTTGCATAATATACTGGTACAAGTGCAGCACCGCCTAAAACTACAGCGACAGCAATGGGTAAGGCTTTACTCATAAAAGGTTCCAAAAATAATCATTTGAGTCTAAAAAGGCTGCTTTTGATCTTAGCATGCTTAAGCATAGAATGTTTAAGAAAAAAAACGAGTGGTTTTTTATATATTTTAGTTAGTTTTAGTAGGGATAGACTTAAAAAAATCTTAAATAAAAAACCGGATCATTTGATCCGGTTCTCTTATTACTTTTCGGTTAATCTTCTTTTTGCGCTTTATATGCGTAAGCATAGTTATAGCCATAACCATAACCCGCACTCGCACGTTGAATGTCGTTAAGAATAAAGCCGTTGACTTTAACACCTGCTTGTTCAAAGCGATTAAGCGTTAATTCAAGCTCTTTCATTTGCGATTTAGCATAACGCGCAACAATTAAGTTCACACCTGTATATTGCGAAATGATAATACCATCGGTTACTGCAAGGACAGGTGGAGTATCAATAATGATGTGGTCATATTCACTTTGAACTTTTTCTAGCAAATCTTTAAACTGACTAGAGCTTAAGATTTCCGAAGGGTTCGTTGGGCTCTTACCACGAGTAATCACGTCTAAGTTAGCAACTTGAGTTTTGTGGAGAACCTGTTGAAAGTCTGCCTGTCCACTTAGTAGTTCAGAAAGACCAGGTTTTACATCTACATCGAAGTACTTATGCATATAACCGCGGCGCATGTCAGCATCAATGAGCAAAACGCGTTTATTACCTTGCGCAAAAATCGTTGCAAGATTCGTCGAAATAAATGATTTGCCTACTTCAGGAGAAGGGCCAGCAATCATGATGATATTATTCTTAGCATTTGTTAAAGCAAAATGAATGGCTGTACGAATGCTACGTAAGCTTTCGATAGCAATATCATCACTGTTTTTAACAGCAAGAATAGGAATACTCTTCTTCTTCTTTAAAATTTTAATACGACTTTCTTGAATTGGAGAGCGTGGAACTGTTGCATAAACTGGTAGATCTAGTTCATTTTCAATTTGACCAGAGTCTTTAATACCTGTGCGTAACATCTTACGTAATAAGGCAACAAGAGTTCCAACAAAACCACCAGCAAAAATAGCTAAAATTAAAACAATTAGTTTTCTTGGTTTAATTGGCTCGACAGGTTCAATTGCAGTATCAACAATACGGACATTACCAATTTCGCCAGCTTTGGCAATGCGAAGTTGTTGATAAGAGTTGAGAAGTGCTGTGTAGAGCTGAGTTTTGACTTCTACTTCACGATAAAGCTGTAAATATTGACGTTGAACATCCGGCAATTGTTTTAATGTGCTATTTAACTCACCAATTTGTTTATTAATGGCTGCGAGCTGTCCATTAATTTCACGCATTGCAGGGTGTTCGGCAGTATACTTTGCGACCATTTCAGCTTGCTTTTGTTCAAGCTCAGCTTTTTTAGTTTCTAAAGTGATACTTTGAGTTAAATATAGCTCGGACTCTTTAGTCACATCAACTGTATTGTATTGTTGACGGAATTTATTAAATTGACGTTCTGCATCGTCCAGTTGTTTTTTAAGGTCAGGAAGCTGTTCATCCAAAAACTTTAAGGTTTGGGCAGATTCAGCTGAGCGGCGTTCAATATTTTGTGCGCTATAAGTTGCTAAAATCGCGTTTAAAACTTTAGTGATATGTTCTTTGTCTTGTCCCTGATAATTTAAGCCTAAAACACCAGTCAGCTTACCGCGTTCTGCAACTGAATAATTTAAGCTAAGTGCATTTACAGCGGCAGGTATAGATGAATTTTTAATATTATAAGTGGCATCAAATTGATCTTTCGTAAAGATAGCAATTTTCCAAAGCCCATGGGGACCCGCAACATGGTTAGCTTGATTCAGAGGAATAGTTAATAGTACTTCTTCTGTGTCTGGGTCGGTTAAACGTACCGATTGTTTATCAAAATTAAGCAGTAAATTTTTATCCAGATAAAAAGCTGGAACTTCAAACTCACGAATTTCAAAACTTTTTGAGTCGTCTTTAAATAAAACTGAATTTTTATTGTATTCAGTTTTATAGTCAGTATCGCTTAATAAGCGATGAGTAAGCGTATTTTCAGTACTGGAAACTTGTATATTCAGATGTAAGTCTTTAATGACTGAACCCAAGACCAGACGAGACTTTAAAATTTCAATTTCAGCTTGAGCAGGCGATTTTTGCTCAATCATTTGCGACAAATCGCCTAAAAGTGCGGCAGAAGCCCCTTTACTGTCTTCAACTTGAACCAAAGCATCAACCGAATAGGTGTCTGGTGTTACACGTAAATAGAGCAGTGCACATACAAGGCTCAAAATAATGCAGAGTGCGATTAGCTTCCACTGAGCAATCAGTGAAAAAAACAATTCTTTTAAATCAATTGTATCTTCGGTGTTTGTATTTTGGTTCATAAGTTTAAAATCTTGGCGTTAAATATAAGGTTTCCAATCAGCAATGCACTGTTGAATAAGTTGGCAGGTTTCATCAAAAACAGCTTGATCGTGCTGATACGGATCTGGCACGTTTCTGTTCTGCCAATGCCCTAAGCGGTAGATTTTACCTTTTGCAAAGGGCCAAGTTTGTTCAATATGCTTTTGCTGGTTGTGACTCATGACCAAAATAAGGTCAGCTTTTCTAATATGTTCAGCACTAAGCTTACGTGCTACATGCGGTTGCATGTCAATCCCTAAGCGCTGCATACAAAGTTGTGCTTTATTGTCTGCCTGATGTCCCACAAGCCCTGAAATCCCAGCAGACTCAATATTTAACTGAGGATATTGCTGTTTCAAGAAGTATTCAGCCATAGGGCTACGGCAAATATTTCCAATGCAAACAACCAGAATGTTCTTAATTTGCATAATATTATTGTCCCAAACGGTCTATGTTATATAACGCATTTGAGAATGGAATAATTTGGTTAATAACACGTTGCCAACGGGTTAAGCCAGTCGCATCAACATAGACAATATCATTACTACGTAGTCTAAACTGATTGGCTAAACCAAAGTCACCAATACTCATTAGGTTTAAATGATATATCTCAGTAGTACGATCATTCGGATTTGTACGTACTACATAAATCTTACTTGCACTGGCAGAAGCTGGGTTAATACCTAAACTCTCGCCTAAGGCATCACTTAATGTCATCCCCTGATCACGCATTGGTAAGGCTTGGCTTTTCCCAGCTTCCCCCATGACATAAATTTTCTGGTTTTCGCGTGTACTGACATAAATTGTGTCATTGGGTTGAACCAATAGTTTATGTAGTGAATACCCAGCTTTTTCTAAATCAATCGTATTTAAATTATAAGTTTGACCATTTCGTATTAGTTGAATATAAGTGTTATCACCTCTATCAGTTACCCCACCTGCCATGCCAAGAGCTGAATAGATACTTACTGGTTGATCACTTAGATAAAACTGACCACCCTTAGTGACACTCCCTTGCACAGAGAAGCGTTGACCTTCATAAGACAGTACGCGGACAACTACATCAGGGTTCTTCAAAAAACGAGCAAGTTGACTACGAAGTTCACGGTTGACTTGAGCGAGTGATTTACCAGCGGCTTTGTAACGGCCGACTAGGGGGAATTGAATATATCCGCTTTGATCAATAGGGTAACCATTCGCCTGAATAGATTGTTCGCTACTAATACCATTCACAGGAGGGGTAATTTCAGGGTATGCCCAAAGTTGAATAGAGAGAATATCTCCTGAACTTAGACGGTAAATAGATTGCTGGTTTTTAAATAAGCTTGCATAGTCGCGTTGGTAGTCAATTTGAGCAGGTTGAATTGCTGGTATTGTTTCTTGAGAGATTTTTACGACATTCACAGTAGTTCCGAGGTCAGTTTTATAAACTCCCTCACTTGGAATGTCATATGTTTGTAAGCCGGAAGTAACCGCACAGCTGGCAGCACTTAAACTTAAGGTAAGAACAGAGAAAAACTGGCAATACTTCACACGCGACCCTTTGTGTATTTATCTTTAATTGATATTGTCCACTGCATAGTAACAAGTGTCTATTTAAACTAAACGCAGGATGGACAGATTCTAGCTGAAAAGAAATGAAAAAACACCGTAAAATCGTAGTGCTTTGTATGTTTAGTTTATCTACACAGGCTAGGTTGGTTATAGGAAATTAATAGAAATGTTAAAAGTTATTATTTTAAACTAAATTGTTTAACCCTATACACTTGCATTGTAAACACATTTATACAATTGCGTTACGGAGAATAAAAAAAAACTGATATAGTTACGCTCGAAGATATCCAGTTAACATGCAACATATATTTAATATATACAATCTTGTAAGGAAAAAGGCTAACTTTTATGCAACTTGCCGATTTAAGAATAGCGATTATAGGTTTAGGATATGTAGGCTTGCCATTGGCAGTTGAGTTTGGAAAAAAAGGGCCAGTAATTGGTTTTGATATTAATCAAAACCGAATCAATGAATTGAACAATGGCCAAGATCATACTTTGGAAGTTTCTCCAGAAGAGCTTCAAAAAGCAAAACAATTAAGTTTTAGTGCAAATTTAGATGACTTAAAACAAAGTAATTTTTTTATTGTAACTGTTCCAACACCTGTTGATCATGTTAACCGACCAGATTTAACTCCTTTAAGAAAAGCAAGTGAAACTGTTGGGCAAGCTTTAAAGAAAGGCGATATCGTTGTATATGAATCGACGGTATATCCAGGTGCTACAGAAGAAGTTTGTATTCCTATTTTAGAAAAAATCTCTGGATTGAAATTTAATCAAGATTTCTTTGCTGGTTATAGTCCTGAACGTATTAATCCAGGCGATAAAGTTAATACATTGACTAAAATTAAAAAGATTACGAGTGGTAGTACACCTGAAGTGGCAGATACTGTAGATGCGGTGTACGCAAGCATTATTACTGCAGGCACTCACAAAGCATCTAGTATTAAAGTTGCAGAAGCTGCCAAAGTAATTGAGAACACACAACGTGATTTAAATATTGCTTTAGTGAATGAGCTTTCTGTAATTTTTGATCGTATTGGTATTGATACTTTAGATGTTTTAGAGGCGGCAGGGAGTAAGTGGAACTTCTTACCGTTCCGTCCAGGTTTGGTTGGCGGACACTGTATTGGTGTAGACCCTTACTACTTGACTCATAAGGCAGAAGAGGTTGGTTATCATCCACAAGTCATTCTTGCTGGTCGTCGTATTAATGATAATATGGCGCGTTATGTGGCTCGTAATACTATTAAGCTAATGCTTCAAAATGGTATTGATGTGCCCCGCGCAAAAGTTGGTGTACTCGGAGTAACTTTTAAAGAAAATTGTCCTGATATTCGTAATAGTAAAGTAGCTGATCTCATTAAAGAGTTAGAGTTCTGGGGCGCGCAGGTTATAGTTGCAGATCCATGGGCAGATGCAGATGAAGTGAGACATGAATATGGTATTGAGCTTGGAAAAGTTGATGCTCAAAATCCTGTAGATAGTGTCATTGTTGCGGTAGGTCACAATCAATTCCGCTCACTTTCAGCAAGTGAATTGCGTGATTATACGAAAGGTGAAAAGCCAGTGTTGGCTGATGTTAAGAGTCTTTTTGATCGTACAGAAATGTCCGATGCAGGCTTTACTGTATTCCGTCTCTAATTTTATCTTATTATTGAATTGAAGTTTTGATCATGAAAAAATTTGCACTTATTGGTGCTGCTGGTTATATCGCACCACGTCATTTAAAAGCTATTAAAGAAACTGGTAATACTTTAGCGGTTGCTATGGATGTAAATGATTCGGTTGGGATTATGGATAGCCATTTTCCAGAAGCCGAGTTTTTTACCGAGTTTGAAGAATTTGAAGCTTATGTAGAAGATCAAAAACTAAAAGGTGAAAAGTTAGATTACGTGGCGATTTGCTCACCAAACTATCTTCATGCACCGCATATGAAATATGCTTTGAAAAATGGCATTGAGGTCATTTGCGAAAAACCATTAGTGCTGAACTCAGAAGACTTAAATATGCTTTCTGAATATGAAAAGCAATATGGTGCTAAAGTAAATTCAATTTTACAATTACGTCTTCATCCTTCAATTATTGCCTTGCGTGATAAAGTTCAAGCTGCACCAGCAGATAAAGTATTTGACGTAGACCTTACTTATCTTACATCTCGTGGTAAATGGTATCTAAAATCATGGAAAGGGGTAGACAATAAATCAGGTGGCGTAGCAACTAATATTGGTGTGCATTTTTACGACATGTTGCATTTTATTTTTGGCAAAATTGTTAAAAATGAAGTGCATTTCCGTGATGAAAAAACTGCGTCGGGTTATTTAGAATATGAGCGTGCGCGTGTACGTTGGTTCTTGTCAATTGATGCCAATAACCTACCAGAAAATGCTGTACAAGGTGAAAAGCTGACTTATCGTAGTATTACCATTGAAAATGAAGAGCTTGAGTTTTCAGGTGGCTTTACCGATTTACATACCCAGAGTTATCAACGTGTATTGGAAGGTAAAGGTTATGGGGTTGAAGAAAATCGTGCAGCGATTGAGACGGTTGAAGTAATCCGCGTTTCTCCCATTGTTGAAAACCCAGAAAATCCACATCCACTATTGGCAAAGGTGAAAAAAGCATGAGCTTTTATCAACATGAAACTGCCATAGTCGATGATGGTGCACAAATTGGTGAGGGCTCCCGTGTTTGGCATTTTGTTCATGTCTGCGGTGGAGCCAAAATTGGTAAAGGCGTGTCTTTAGGCCAAAATGTATTTGTGGGTAACCGTGTTGTGATTGGTGACCACTGTAAAGTCCAAAATAATGTATCTGTTTACGATAATGTATTCTTGGAAGAGGGTGTGTTTTGTGGCCCAAGTATGGTGTTTACAAATGTATATAACCCACGTTCTCTCATAGAACGTAAAGACCAATACCGAGATACCTTGGTGAAAAAGGGTGCTACGCTAGGCGCAAACTGCACTATTGTTTGTGGCATTACCATTGGTGCTTATGCTTTCGTTGGGGCTGGTGCCGTAGTAAATAAAGATGTACCAGCGTATGCATTGATGGTGGGCGTGCCGGCTAAACAGATCGGTTGGATGAGTGAATTCGGTGAACAGCTTGATTTACCTTTACAGGGGCAAGCTCAAGTAACCTGTTCACATACAGGAGCAGTTTATCAACTCGATGGAACGACACTAACAAAGCAAGGTTAATATGATTGACTTTATTGATTTAAAAGCACAACAAAATCGAATTAAAGATAAAATTGATGCTGGTATTCAAAATGTATTGACGCATGGTCAATACATTTTAGGTCCAGAAGTAATTGAGCTAGAAGAAAAGCTAGCTTCATATGTAGGTGCTAAGCACTGTATTACTTGTGCAAATGGCACAGATGCATTGCAAATTGCACAAATGGCTTTTGGCATTGGGCCTGGTGATGAAGTGATTACTCCCGGTTTCACTTATATTGCTACTGCTGAAACAGTTGCACTCCTAGGTGCAAAACCTGTGTATGTTGATGTAAACCCGAAGACTTATAATTTAGATGTTGAAAAATTAGAAGCTGCAATTACACCTCGAACCAAGGCTATTATACCTGTAAGCTTATATGGGCAGTGTGCAGACTTTGATGCAATCAATGCGATTGCTGCGAAATATGGCATTCCTGTAATTGAGGACGCTGCGCAAAGTTTTGGTGCAACCTATAAAGGCCGTAAAAGCTGTAATCTAAGTACCGTTGCTTGTACGAGTTTTTTCCCAAGTAAGCCATTAGGGTGCTATGGAGATGGTGGTGCTATTTTTACCAATGATGATGAGCTAGCTAAAGTGATTCGTCAGATTGCACGACATGGTCAGGATAAGCGTTACCATCATATTCGTGTGGGTGTGAACAGCCGTTTAGATACCTTGCAAGCAGCTATTTTGTTACCAAAATTAGAAATTTTGGATGATGAAATGCAAGCGCGTCAAAAAGTAGCTGAAATTTATAATCAGTTATTTAATCAGGCTGGTATTCATACAACGCCGTATCTTGAAGCGCATAATACCAGTGCGTGGGCACAATATACGATTCAGGTTGATAACCGTGCAGAAGTACAAGAGAAATTAAAAGCTCAAGGTATTCCAACAGCTGTACATTATCCAATTCCACTTAATAAGCAACCTGCGGTTGCTGATGCAGGTGTCATGCTTCCAGTCGGTGATGCGATTGCGGAAAGAGTAATGAGTTTGCCTATGCATCCCTACTTAACTATCGATGCCCAATTAAAAATTGTTCAGGCTTTAGGTTGATTGAGCTGTGAGAAGCCTTTTTGAAAAAATTAATGTAAAGCTAAATGCTCAAGGAGGCTTTTTAAAAGCTGTATCAGTTCTTGTTGGCGGTACAGCTTTTGCTCAAGGGTTGGCTATAATAGCTTTACCTTTTATAACACGATTATATAGCCCTATTGAGTTTTCTACATTTGCCGTTTATGCCTCAATATTAGGTATTCTTACAGTAGCAAGCTGTTTGCGTTTTGAAATTGCAATACCAATTCCTTTAGAGGATAAAGAAGCAGTCGTATTAGTTATATTAGCATTAATAAGTAATTTTGTTATTAGTATATTAATTGCTCTTTTAATTTGGTTATTTCATACAGAAATTATTACTCTATTAAAGCAACCTCGTTTTAACCAAATAATTTGGTTAATTCCTTTAGGTGTTTTTTTTTCAGGAATATATACAGCACTCCAATATTGGGCAACTCGAAAGAAAAATTTTACTGTAATTGCTAGAACAAGAGTTGTACAGTCGGTAAGTGGGGTAGCTACGCAAATAATATTGGGATTTTGGGGAGCAGCAGCTTTGGGGTTGGTTCTCGGTCAAATTATTAAGATTTCCGCTGGAATTGGAAAGTTAGCTAGAAATTTTTGGAAAGAAGCAGATTTTATTATAAAAAATATAACTGTTAATCAGTTATGTACAGTTTTTAAAAAAAATGATCAGTTCCCTAAATATTCAACTCTTGATTCTTTAGCTAATTCTGCTGGAGCTCAACTTCCTATAATTATTATTGCTACACTAGCTCTAGGTTCAGAAGCTGGCTATTTAATGATAGCAATGCAAGTAATGGCTGTACCTATCCAGTTAATTGGGGGAGCTGTTTCGCAAGTGTATTTAGCTCACGCACCTGTAGCTGTGCAGGAAAAAACTATTACTCAATATACTATAAATATACTGGAAAATTTATTTAAATATGGTGTTAGTGGTCTAATTTTTATAGGTCTAATTAGTCCTATTTTAGCTAAATATGTATTTGGTCAAGAATGGGAAAAAGTAGGCTTAATTATAAGTTGGATGATACCATGGTTTGCTTTTCAGTTAATAGCCTCCCCTATATCGATGATTATGCATATTGTTGGTCATCAGAAGCAAATGCTTTTATTAACTCTAACTGGTTTTATATTACGCATAGGGATGTTATATGGACAGTTCTATTTAAACCCATCATATTTATTGGAAGCCTATGCAATCTCTGGTGGGATATTCTATAGTATTTGCTATATCGTTTTTTCTAATGCTGCTGGTCTTAAAATTAAAGATCATATTCTTTTAATAAAAAAAGTTGCTTTTTTTATTATAATTGCAACTTTATTAGGAACTCTAATAGCTTCAATTTTAAGGATGGTAGGTCTATGAAAAAAATATTAAGAAAAATAATCTATTTTATATTACCTTGTGTGCGCTTGTTTTTAAATTTATTTTTTGATGAGAAATATTTAAAAGGTAGATATTTTGATAATAGTTTGAGCGGATATTTACTAGCATTTAAATCTATTTGGGTGAAGAATATACTTAGGTTAGGGCGTCCCATGCCTTTTCCTACCAGTTTAACTTGCTTAATATCAAATCCTGCAAATATCCACTTTCATCCAGATGATTTAAATAATTTTCAGTCACCAGGGACATATTTCCAAAACTTTAATGGCCATATTTATATAGGTAGAGGGACTTATATCGCTCCCAATGTTGGAATTATTACAGCAAACCATCAACTCGCTGACTTGGACGCGCATACAGATGGCAAGGATGTAATTATCGGTGATAAATGTTGGATAGGGATGAATAGTGTAATTTTACCCGGCGTTGTGCTTGGAGAAGGTACAGTAGTTGCTGCAGGTGCTGTTGTTACAAAAAGTTTTCCACAAGGTAAGCTCATACTTGCAGGTGTACCTGCTAAAGTAATAAAGGAAATTAAATGATGAAAATTTTAACAGTACTAGGTGCTAGACCCCAATTTATTAAAGCTGCGGCATTTTCTAGAGTAGTTCAGAGAAGTTCTAAGATTGAGGAAGTTATTGTTCATACTGGACAACACTATGATCAAAACATGTCAGATGTCTTCTTTGAAGAGATGGATATTCCAAAGCCTAAATATATGTTACAGACTGGTGGGAAAACTCATGGAGCCATGACAGGGCAACAATTAGAAAAAATTGAAGAAATACTTTTAATTGAAAAGCCTGATATAGTTTTAGTCTATGGTGATACTAATTCGACATTAGCGGGTGCATTAGCTGCTGTAAAATTACATATCCCTATTGCACATGTTGAATCTGGATTACGTTCCTTTAATCGACAAATGCCAGAAGAAATTAACCGTATTTTGACAGATCAAATTAGTAATTATTTATTTGTACCAAGTTCGGGAGCTAAAGACAATTTACTCCGTGAAGGCGTCAACGAAAATAAAATATTTGTAGTTGGTGACATTATGTATGATGTTGCTCTGTACTATAAAGAAAAAATGGTTAAGCCCTCATGGTTTGAGGCTTTAAATTTAACAAAGTTTGTTTTATGTACAATTCACCGAGCTGAAAATACAGACGATATAACAAAATTATCTAATATTTTAAAAGGATTAGAACTGTCTCAGAAAGATATTATCTTACCATTGCATCCACGAACAGTGAGTAAGATTAAACAGTATGGTTTAATGATTCCTTCAAATATTAGAGTAGTAGATCCTATCGGATATTTAGAAATGGTATGGTTAGAAGTTCATAGTGAATTTATTGTGACAGATTCTGGTGGAGTACAAAAAGAAGCTTATTTTCATAATAAATTATGTGTAACTTTAAGAGAAGAGACAGAGTGGGTAGAGCTTGTAAACAATGGTTATAACGTACTTGTTGGTTCTAACTCTGATTTAATTCATTCATCTTTAGTGAATGAATCACCTAATAAAATTTCTATTAAAGATATTTATGGAAATGGCAACACCGCTGAAAATATAGTAAAAGTACTGGAGATGAAACAGTGAAAATTTTTATGATCGCTGCTTTTTTTCCTCCTGTTAATATGATTGGCGCTGTTAGACCTTATCAGCTTGCAAAATATTTAGTGGATCAAGGTCATGAGGTTACAGTTTTTACCTCTTTTAAAGATAATTATGTTTCAAAAGACTATAATGCTGATCTCACAGGAATTGAGGTGATAGACGTAGGTTTTAGTAGTGTACTATCGGCTCTTGATTACGAGAACCCTAATGCAAATA
Organism: Acinetobacter sp. WU_MDCI_Abxe161; assembly: GCF_025514355.1. Lineage (NCBI taxonomy): Bacteria > Pseudomonadati > Pseudomonadota > Gammaproteobacteria > Moraxellales > Moraxellaceae > Acinetobacter > Acinetobacter sp. WU_MDCI_Abxe161. The sequence continues at coordinate 72,075 of NZ_JAHPTU010000011.1, read as the reverse complement.
AATTTAAAATTATTAAACGTGTATTAGTACATTTCTCCTATCCTGATCATTTTATCTATAAGAAAAATCAATTTTTAAAGGCTATTGAAGAATATATTTCTAAAAATGGTTTGCCCAATCTTATATTTTCGATGGCGTTACCTTTTACATTACATTGTGTAGCAAAAGAAATTAAGGATAAGTACCAAAATATTAAATGGATAGCCGATAATAGGGATTTATGGGCTACTACTCCCTACAGAAAAATGCCAATGTCCTTACGTTCTATTGATAAGAAATTTGAAAATAAAATATTTAAAAATGCTGATCTTATATTGGTCGTGACTCAGCATATGAAATTAATTATGGAGGATTATCTTCCATATAAAATTGAAGTCATTCGTAATGGTTTTATAGATGATTCCTTAGACAGTCATCATAAAGATAAAAAATCTTATGACTTTGTTTATACTGGCGGTTTATATGGCGGGTTAAGAGACTTGTCTCCTTTATTTAAGGCATTAAGTTTTATTAAGACAAATAAACAAATTGATTTTTTTGGTAGTGACAAACCTATAGTTGAAGGGTATATCGCCCAGTATCCTGATTTAAAAATTAATTTTAATGATAAGCTGCCAAGAGATGAAATTTTAAAAATACAAAATAGTGCTGAATATTTGATTATTGCACTAGGTAATAGTACTTTTGAAAAAGGAGTATTAACTGGGAAATTTTATGAATATGTACGTGCAAGAAAACCTATAATTGCCTTGTGTGATGAAGATGGTGAGTTAGCTTATTTAATTAATAAGTATAATTTAGGTATTGCAACACGTAATTATGAAAAAATTTCTGATTTTATTTTAAATAAGAAAACAAGCATTACTACAGTACCAGTAGAGTTAACTTCTAATTTTCAATTTAGTCAACTCATTGAAATTATAGAGAAAATTTAGTGTTTGGCTTTTTTTGGTGAGATTGGTATGATTAGGTTAGATAATATAAAATTAAGTTTGTTGTATTTTGGGTCAGTCTTTTATATTTATTATTTTACTTTAAAACCAGTATATATTATTTTAGGTGTAGCTGTCTTCTTTGGATATTTATTTAAAAATTATATAATTAATTATTCTTATCTAATCGTATCTTTGTGCTTTATCGGTTTTTTAGGGCTTGTTTCTCTATTAATGAAAACAGATATAGGTATGGTACTTAATGCCACTCTCTCAATTTTAATTTTTCCTATTTTTTACTATTGTTTAAAAAATGATAGGAATGTAAAAGCTATACCTTATTTTTTAAATCTATGTTTTATTTATTTTTTAATTGAAATGTTGTATCGTGTATCTTTTCCGGTTTATGCTTTACAACCTGGTGTTGAAGAAGAGTGGTTTTATCCATATAAATTAAATAGTTTTGTTTTTCAAGATTCGAATTTTGTTGCTTTGCACTTATTTTGCCTTCTTTATATTAGTATAATTTTAAAACTAAACAAATATATATTTGTCTTTTTAATCTTAATATTTTTAAGTTTTTCTCGCTCAGCTATGCTAGGTGGAGTATTGGCTTGCTTATATTATTTATCTGTTAATACACGTTATGTAACTATTATTAAACCAATATTTTATTTATCAACTGTTTCTGCTTTTATTTACTTAATATTACATATTGATATGATTACAGATGGAAGTTTTTTATCTAAAATTTATATTATTGATGAAGCTTTAACTTATATGTCTAATAATTTTTCATTATTTCAATATTTATTTGGGAACGGTTTGGCACAAACTTACGATGCATTGGGGATTGGAGCACATAATATTGCTGTAGTTTTAATTTTTGAAACTGGAATTATTGGTACGATTATTTATTTTCTTTATTTCTTTAATTTTTTCTTATTTAGAATTGAAAATTCTAGAAGAAAAATTGCCAAACAAGATTTGTTAGTTTTTTTAGCTCTCTTTTTTCTAATGGGCTTTTCTTTAGGACTGTATTTATTCCCAATCATGTCCTTAACTATTGCTTCTATTCTAGCTTTGAGTGGTAAAAAAAATGTTATCTAGTCTACCTTTAATCAGTGTTCTTATACCTGTGTATAATGTTGAGGCTTTTGTTAGAGAGGCTGTTCTATCAATTTGTAATCAAACATATAAAAATATTGAAATAATTGTAGTTGATGATTGCTCCACTGATCATACTTATAGTGTGGTTGCTGAATTAGTAAAGATTGATCCGAGAATTAAACTTTTTAAGAATCGGGAAAATTCAAAAATTGTAAAAACATTAAATTTTGCTTTAGAACAAGCAAAAGGTGATTTTATTGCTAGAATGGATGGTGATGATATTAGCACTCCAGAAAGATTAGAAAAACAATTAGAATTTTTATTAGAAAATCCTAATTATAATTTAATTGGGAGTCATGTTAATACGATTGATGCTAGCAATAGACTTATTGGAAAGCAGGAAATGCCCATTGGAGATAGTATAATTAATAAAACAATAAAATACGCCTCTCCAGTACTTCATATTTGGTTGGCTAGAAGAGATGTTTATAATAAGCTTAATGGATATAGAGAAATTCCTGGTGCTGAAGACTATGATTTTTTATTAAGAATGCATTCATTAGGATTATCTTTTACTAATTTGAATAGTTTTGAGTATTCAGTTCGCATTCGTGATGGAAATACAACCTCTACAATTGGATTTAATCAGAGATTAATGTCAAATTATGTGGTTGAGCTTTATGAAATGAGAGTAAAGTCAGGTAAAGATAATTTTAGTCCTGTTAATGTACAGAATTACTTAAGTTACTATTCCAGATATAAAGAAGATTTTGATAAATCAAATATTTTATTAAAAAAAGCATTCATGGCTAAAGCTCATAAAAATTTTTTTAAAATGTTTGTTTTTTTAGTTAGATCAGTTTGTAAATCTAAGTTCCAAAGTCAATATTTATTTAAACGTATAATTTTTAAGTTACTATCAAAGGGTTAATTTTTGTGAAAATTCTTTTTTTAATTAATTCTTTAAAGAGTAAATCTGGTTCAGAGCGTGTCGCTGTTGAATTGGCCAATAAGATGTCAGCTATAGAAGATTATGATATTACGTTATTAAATAGAGAGTCGAATAAAAATAGTACAGCATATCCTGTTGCTGATAATGTAAACGTAATAGCACTGGATGGTAATTTATTTCAGTTTTATCAAAAACTTAAAAAACATATTGCTGCCTCGAATTATGATGTGGTAATTGTCCATAATATGGGCAAATTGTCTTTACTATGTGCCTTTGTCCCTAATATTAAAAAACTAGTAATTTTGGAACATGTTTCTTTTGTCAGTCGTCCTCAAAAAATACAAATTTTAAGTAAACTGTTATATCGAAAAATTGATCAAGTGGTGACTCTTACTCAAAATGACAAAGAGCAATTTGATAAATTTCATTCAAATGTGCTTGTAATACCTAATTTTTCGCCATTTCCTATTAGCTCAACACATCAACAGAATAATAAAAAAATTGTAACAATTGGTCGTTTAACTGATCAGAAAAATTATATCCATCTGCTTCAAGCGTGGGAGAAAATACATCAATCTATCCCTGAGTGGCAGTTAAATATTTACGGAGAAGGTGAACATTATTCAATGTTAGATGACTACATTACTAGAAATTCTCTTCGAAATGTGACCTTAATGGGGACAACTTCTAACGTAAAGCAAGTATACGAACAATCTAACTTCTTTGTAATGTCATCAAAATATGAAGGTTTACCAATGGTCTTAATAGAAGCACAAAGTTTTGGTTTACCCATTGTCTCCTATAATTGTCCATATGGTCCTAGTGATGTCATTCAAGAAAATAAAAATGGATTATTAGTTGAAGATCAAAATATTGATAAATTGGCGGAAGCAATTCTAAAACTTGCTTCATCTCCAGATCTATTAAAACGCTTTTCCCAAGAGTCGTTATTAAATGCTGAAAAATATCAACCTGAACAAATTTTAAAAATTTGGATTGGGAAAGTTTTGCAAGGATAAAGTTTTATGTTTTCTGTCTTAAGTTCTATTTATCATAAAGAACATCCGTTACATTTTAATTCATGTATGGAAAGTATTTGGGATAAGCAAACTTTAAAACCTACAGAAATTGTTTTAATTGAGGATGGTCCTTTAACTCCTGAATTAGATCAAATTATTGCTAAATGGCAAAAAAAATTAGGTGAAGTTCTTCGGGTTAAAAAACTTGAACAGAATGTTGGAACAGGAAAAGCAAAAAATATTGGATTACAAGAATGTACCTATGACATTGTTTGTATTGTAGATACAGATGATATTTATGTGCCCGAAAGGTTTGAAAAGCAAATTAAATTTTTGGAAAAAAACCCGGATGTTTCAATTGTGGGGGGACAAATTCTTGAGTTTGTTGAAGATACTCAAAATCCAACAGGTATGCGTAACGTTCCTTTATCAAATGAAGATCTAAGAAATTATGCAAAGAAGCAAAGCCCGTTTAATAATATGACAATTACATATCGAAAGTCCCATATTCTTGAAGTTGGTGGCTATCAACATCATTTATGGATGGAAGACTATAATCTCTTTTTACGGGTGATTGCTAAGGGGTACATAATTCAGAACTTACCAGATGTTTTAGTCTATGCACGTATTGATAATGGTATGCATGGACGTCGTAAAGGTTTCCAATATATTAAAAGTGAAAAACAGTTACTAGATTTAAAAAAACAACTAAAGTTACAAAATCCTCTATATGCTAACATGCTGTTTCTGGTACGGTCTGCGTTTAGACTGTTGCCAGCAAATTTATTGGGTAAAATTTATAATACCTTTCTCCGTAAAGATATTAAAAAATGAGTGAATGAAAATATGAAGCGTTTAGTAGACATAGTCATTTCTTTAATAGCTTTAACTGTTCTGTCGCCAATATTTCTGATCGTTGCTTATAAGGTTCGTAAAAATTTAGGTTCACCAATATTCTTTTACCAGGAAAGACCTGGAAAGGACGGAAAATTATTTAAAATGATTAAGTTCCGTTCTATGAAGGATGCTTTTGATGCAGAAGGAAACCCATTACCAGATGAGGCACGTATTACCCCATTTGGTCAAAAATTGCGCTCCACGAGCCTAGATGAAATGCCGCAATTGATTAATGTGCTTAAAGGTGACATGAGCGTAGTTGGACCTCGTCCAATGCTTAAAGACTTTGTTGCATTATATTCACCAGAGCAAGCGCGCCGTTTAGAAGTGCGTCCAGGAATGACAGGCCTTGCTCAGGTAAGTGGCCGTAATGAATTAGATTATGAAGAACGATTTAAGTGTGATGTATGGTATGTCGACAATCACAATGTTTGGGTTGACTTTAAAATTATGTTTAAAACAGTCAAGGTAATGACAAAGCGTGAAGGCATTAACGCGCCAGGACATGTTGGACCATCTTTATTTAAGGGTAATGATGCTCCAGAAAATGTTGATTCTTCTGTAAAGTAAATTTTATATCTTGAAATCTTTATTATGATCAAAAAAGCAGTTTTACCAGTAGCCGGATTAGGCACGCGTTTTTTACCAGCAAGCAAGTCAATTCCGAAGGAAATGGTAACCGTTGTTGACCGCCCAGCCATTGAGTATGTGGTACGTGAAGCGGTTGAAGCGGGAATTGAGCAAATTATTTTGGTGACTCACTCTTCAAAAGCGTCGATTGAAAATTATTTTGATCGAAACTTTGAACTAGAAACCACGTTAGAGCAAAAAAAGAAGTTTGATTTGCTTGCAGAAATTACCCAAATTGTTCCGCCCCATGTGAGTGTTGTAAGTGTCAGACAACCTCAGCCTTTAGGTTTAGGACATGCGGTTTTATGTGCAAAGAGTATTGTTGGTCAAGATGATTTTGCAGTGTTATTACCAGATGTGTTGGTAAAAGATGACTCGGGTCGAAATGATTTAACCCGTATGATTGCACGTTATGATGCCGTGCAAGCCGCACAAATTATGGTAGAAGCTGTACCTGATAACCTTGTTGATCAATATGGGATTGTAGATGTAGACCATAGTCCTAATGAAGGTGAAAGCGTTGCCATGCAAGGTATTGTCGAAAAACCTGCGGTTGGCTCTGCACCTTCAAATCTTTCTGTAGTTGGTCGCTATATATTACCTGCAAAAATTATGCACCTTTTAGAAAATACGCCAAAAGGTGCGGGTAATGAAATTCAGTTAACAGATGCGATTGCGATGTTACAAGAAACAGATACTGTTGAAGCCTATCGTATGCAAGGCCAAACTTTTGACTGCGGTAGTAAGGTCGGTTATTTAAAAGCTGTATTACATTATGGAATTCAACATCCTAAATTAGGGTCGGAATTTAAAAAGTTAATTCAAGAGCTTAAGTTGTAATATTGTGTAGTTCTACTTAAGTATTTGTAAAAACTGCTGAATATAATAAACAATCAATATATTCTCTTCCCTTAACGGGAAGAGAAGTCTATAGAATATTAAAAAATCAGGTGTGCAATGAAAATCGCAGTGTTTGGAACCACCTTACACGCTGGTGTAATGGCAGCATTACTGGCTGAATATGGCAATCAGATTTATTGGTGCACAAGTGTCACCTGCGAAGAAAATATTTCTGTACTTTCCTATCAAGATCAAGAAGTTAATAATTATTTAAATAAGCAAAGAAGATCGGGTTTTCTACAAGAAAGTCCTTTTTCTGCTATTCCTCTTGATGTTGAGGTTTATTTATTCTGTTTTAGCCCTACACAAATTCAACTTGCTTTAAATACGGTTGAGAAGTTAAGTCAACGTCCTATTGTTCATCCTAGATTAATGGTAAATGGTTCTACATTTGGCTTACATGGAACTGATCAGTTAAAACAATATTTACCAAAAGACGAGTGGGTCTATTTTCCTGATGTAATTCAAGAAGGAAATGCCATTAACAGCGTATTGAATGTAAAGCATGTCATTGTTGGTGTTGAATCCAATCATGCACGGGATACAATGCAAGAGCTGTTACGCCCATTTTTCCGCTTTAGTTATCAATACTTATTTATGCCGATCTTGGACGCTGAGTTTACCAAACTTAGTATTTCTGGCATGTTGGCGACCCGCATTAGTTATATGAATGACTTAGCTATGGTGGCGGAGAAACTCGGTATTGATATTGCTAATGTGAAGCATGGAATTGCGGCCGATACACGTATTGGTGCGGCTTACTTGTCTGCTGGAGTCGGTTTTGGGGGTGAAAACTTTTCGCATGATATTTTAACACTTTCAAGTACTGTTTCTGAAACTGGGGCGAAAAGTCGACTGTTAGAGCAGGTATGGGCGATTAACGAACAACAAAAAGAAATTTTATTCCGTAAGCTGTGGAATTATTATCATTGTAATTTGAATGGTAAAACCGTGGCTATTTGGGGTGCATCCTTCAAAGAAAATACCTCAAGCATACATAACTCGCCAATTCATATTTTATTAGCTGCATTGTGGGCGCAAGGTGTAACAGTACGTTTGCATGATCCTCAAGCATTAGATGAAATTGCCGCTACATATGGTGACCGTAAGGATTTAGTACTGTGTACTGATCAATATGAGGCTGCTCGAGGCGCACATGCCTTATGTTTGGTTACCGCATGGAAACAGTACTGGAGTCCTGACTTTAAGCAGTTACAACAATTGATGCAACATCCTTTAATTTTGGATGGGCGTAATATTTATGACCCAGCATATGTAAAGGCTAAGGGCTTTGCTTATGAAGGAGTAGGTCGTTTATGAGTAAATCTATCGAGAAATTTCCTAAAGAGTTGGTTTCACCTTTACTAAAGTTACAGTTAATGGGTGAGAAAAATTCAAAGTTACACATAAAAGAATTGTTCGCTTCAGAACCGGATCGCTTTCAACAATATTCTATAAAATTTGATCCATTAGTTTTTGATTATAGTAAGCATCGTGTGACTAAAGACATTTTGGAACAATTGACTGCTCTTGCGAAAACTAAACAATTAAATCAATGGATAGAGCGTCTTTTTTCACAAGACAAAGTAAATTGTACGGAGCAACGTGCAGCAATGCATTGGGCACTACGCTTGCCAGTTGACTATTCGAAGTTCCCAGAGTTAACGGCTCAAGTCCATAGCCAGTTACAACGTATGTATGCCTTAGTGGAAAAGATTCATGCTGGTCAATATCGCGGTGCAACCGGTGAAGTGATTCAAGATGTTGTGAACATCGGTGTGGGTGGTTCTGATTTAGGGCCACAAATGGTCACCCATGCGTTGTCAGATTTTAAAGTGAAAACGGCTAAACCTTTAAATGTTCACTTTGTATCGACTATGGATGGTAGTCAGTTGTCGGAGTTGCTCCACCAACTTCGTCCAGAAACGACACTATTTATTATTTCTTCAAAATCTTTTGGAACGATTGATACTTTATCAAATGCCCAAACCGTACGTCAGTGGCTTGAAAAAACTTTGGGAACACATGCCCGAGTTTTAAAAAGTCACTTTGTTGGAGTATCAACAAAAGCAGATAAAATGACTGAATGGGGGATTGCCCCAGAAAATCAATTACTGCTTTGGGACTGGGTAGGTGGCCGTTACTCATTGTGGTCATGCATTGGTTTACCTATTGCGTTGAGTATCGGGGTTGAAGGTTTTCAGCAACTCTTAGCTGGTGCTCATGCAGTAGATGAACATTTTCAAAATACAAGTTATGAGCAAAATATTCCTGTTTTAATGGGGTTGTTAGGCGTTTGGAACAATAATTTTTTAAATATTCAAACTCATGCCGTATTGCCTTATGATGGTCGATTAAAGTATTTCGCTGCTTATTTACAGCAGCTTGAAATGGAATCTAATGGTAAATCGGTACAACGTGACGGTCAAAAAGTCGAACTTGATACGTGCCCAATTGTATGGGGGGAAGTTGGACCAAATGCTCAACACGCCTTCTATCAGTTATTACATCAAGGAACTCAAGCAGTAAGCTGTGATTTTATTGCGCCAGTCCAACGCTATAACGCTGACCATTTTACCTATGTTGAAAATGCAGAGGCTTTAGTCGAGCAGCATCATCTTGCATTATCGAATTGTTTGGCCCAATCAAGATTATTGGCCTTTGGTAATGACGCTTTAGACTCAACTGAATTAGAAAAACTGCCGATTTACAAGCAATATGAAGGTAACCAACCGAGTTCAACCCTGTTATTGAAAGAGTTGAATCCATATAGTTTGGGAATGTTAATTGCTTTATATGAGCATAAAGTTTTTGTGCAGTCTGTAATTTGGAATATTAACCCGTTTGATCAATGGGGTGTCGAAAAAGGCAAGCAGATTGCTGATCAGCTATTACCTATTTTAAATGGGGTTCAAAATGATCTTTCATCATTAGATGCCTCAACACGTGGATTAATTAAAATATTATTAGGAAAAGTAGATGGCTAAAATCCTAGTTACTGGTGGTGCTGGTTATATTGGTTCACACACCTGTGTAGAGCTTTTAAACGCTGGTCATGAAGTGATTGTTTTTGACAATCTATCAAACAGTTCTGAAGAGTCTTTAACGAGAGTCCAAGATATCACACAAAAGAGTTTAGCTTTTGTTCAGGGTGATATTCGTAATGCAAATGAACTTGATCGCGTGTTTCAAGATCATTCAATTGATGCTGTAATTCACTTCGCAGGTTTAAAGGCAGTAGGTGAAAGTCAGGAAAAACCACTGATTTATTTTGATAATAATATTGCTGGTAGTATTCAACTCGTTAAGTCGATGGAAAAAGCAGGTGTCTATACGCTTGTGTTTAGCTCTTCTGCGACAGTATATGACGAGGCCAATATATCTCCATTAAATGAAGATATGCCAACAGGTATGCCAAGTAATAACTATGGCTATACTAAACTGATTGTTGAGCAATTGCTGCAAAAACTGTCAAATTCAGATTCTAAATGGTCGATAGCTTTACTACGCTATTTTAACCCAGTTGGTGCCCATAAGAGTGGCCGTATTGGTGAAGACCCACAAGGTATTCCAAATAATTTAATGCCTTATGTGACTCAAGTTGCTGTAGGTCGCCGTGAAAAGCTATCTATTTATGGTAACGACTACAATACTGTAGATGGGACTGGGGTACGTGACTATATCCATGTCGTCGATTTGGCGAATGCACATTTATGTGCTCTAAATAATCGATTAGAAGCGACAGGTTGCCGTGCATGGAATATTGGCACAGGTAATGGTTCATCAGTTTTGCAAGTTAAAAATACATTTGAGCAAGTTAACGGTGTGCCTGTTGCTTTTGAATTTGCACCACGTCGAGCAGGCGATGTAGCAACATCATTTGCTGATAACGCTCGTGCAATTGCTGAGCTAGGTTGGCAGCCGCAATATGGTTTAGAAGATATGCTTAAGGATAGCTGGAATTGGCAGAAGCAGAATCCTAATGGCTATAACTAAGTAAATAAAAAAAGGAGCAAATCGCTCCTTTTTTATTGTTGATTAGCTCTGAATCAATCCAGTTAACTCATCTATATAATGCTGCATTGGTTGAGCTTGTTGGTCTGCACGGCTTTCAATGTTGAGACGTAGTAAAGGCTCAGTGTTTGAAGCACGCACATTAAAGCGCCATGCACCAAAGTCGAGGCTTACACCATCGGTACGATCAATTTGTGGATTTTGATCAGCATAGAAATCGAAAATCTTTTGAATAGTGATCTGTGTATTAGCTACTTTAAAGTTGATTTCACCACTGCAAGGAAACTTGGTAATCATATTTTCAACTAGGGTTGAAAGAGATTGTCCTGTTTCAGAGAGTAGGGCAACGGTGAGTAACCACGGAATCATGCCGCTGTCGCAGTAAGCAAAGTCACGGAAATAGTGATGGGCACTCATTTCACCGCCATATACAGCATTGTGTTCACGCATGACATCTTTAATGAATGCATGACCAGATTTTGACTGCACGGCAACACCTTTGTATTCATCTACAATATCAAATGTGTTCCACACTAAACGTGGGTCATGAACAATTTTTTCGCCTGACTGTTTAATCAAGAAAGCTTGAGCCAATAGACCAACAATATAGTAGCCTTCAATGAACTGACCTTTTTCATCGAACAAGAAACAGCGGTCAAAATCGCCATCCCATGCAATTCCCATATCGGCGTTATGTTCAATTACAGCATTTCGGGTACTGTCACGGTTTTCAATTAAAATTGGGTTAGGAATCCCATTTGGGAACGTACCATCTGCTTCATGGTGAATTTTAATAAATTCAACAGGTACGTTAAGCGCTTTAAATTTTTCTTCAATGGCATCAATGACATGACCAGCTGCACCATTACCTGCGTTTACCACCAATTTAAGGGGGCGGATTTTTGCAGGTTCAATATAGGTAATTAAGTGGTCAACGAACTCGGGCAAAATGTTATAACTTTGCGTTGTACCTTTTTGACTAACTTCTTCAAAGTTATTGGTTTCTGCTAAAGCCTGAATTTCTTTTAAACCTGTATCTGCACTAATTGGACGAGCATTTTCTCGAACCAATTTCATACCGTTATAGTCCATTGGGTTATGACTAGCAGTAACTTCAATACCGCCTTGTACATCTAAATGGAAAGCGGCGAAGTAAACTTCTTCAGTACCCGTCATGCCTAAGTCAAGCACATTGACACCCGCATCATTTAAACCGCGGATGGTCGCTTGTTTTAAATCCTCACTGCTTAGACGAATATCACAACCTACAACAACAGTCTTTGGTTTATAGATTTGTCCGTAAGCGCGGCCAATTTTATAGGCGATTTCTTCATTCAATTCGGTGCCGAGTTTGCCTCGGATATCATAAGCTTTAAAACACGTTAAAGTAGTCATTATTCAATTCAATACATGTGGTTTGAGTTGTGTGCACATTATACATAGATCATGAAACAGGTATGTTTATAGTTTTTATATTCAAATTTTTCGCTTCATTTCTATAGACTCAATCTAAATTTATAAAAAAGATTTTTACGACTTTAGTCTAATAAAAAAATCTATAAGTTCGAAATAGCTTGATTTTACTTAATAGTATTGGTCATACCAATTATGATAATTATTTAATGGTTGATCTTGCAAATAGCTGTGTTTATGATGCGGTCTGTGGTTTAAGGAATAACATTTGCACTTAAATTTTAATTGGTAATACCAATTGTGCTAAATGTTTAAAGATTTAAGGTACAAAAATTCGCCCCGGCATTTCAAGGAGATGACAATGCTCAATATGTGGCAACAACTTTATGACCCTTTAAATAATATTTGGCTGTCCAGTGCGGTTGCATTAATCCCGATTATTTTCTTCTTTTTAGCATTGGCTGTTTTTCGTTTAAAAGGCAGTATTGCCGGTACAGGCACAGTCATTATTGCATTATTGATTGCGCTCTTTTTCTATCAAATGCCGGGTCAAATGGCCTTTGCATCCATTATTTATGGTTTCTTCTATGGTCTATGGCCAATTTCATGGATCATTATCGGGGCAGTTTTTCTATATAAAATTTCGGTAAAAACAGGACAATTTGACGTTATTCGTTCAAGCATTTTGTCGATTACCGAAGACCAACGTCTGCAAATGTTACTGGTTGGGTTTGCCTTTGGTACTTTCTTAGAAGGGGCTGCTGGCTTTGGTGCTCCAGTTGCGATTACCGCTGCACTCCTTGTTGGTTTAGGCTTTAAACCACTTTACGCTGCTGGTTTATGTTTGATCGTAAATACAGCACCAGTGGCATTCGGTGCAATGGGTATTCCAATTATTGTGGCAGGACAGGTTTCTGGCGTAGACACCATGGAAATTAGCCAGATGGTGGGTCGTCAGTTGCCGTTTTTAACGCTAATCGTGCTGTTCTGGATTATGGCGATTATGGACGGTTGGCGTGGTGTTAAGGAAACTTGGCCTGCGGTAGTTGTCGGTGGTGGTTCGTTTGCGATTGCTCAGTATCTCACTTCTAACTTCATTGGTCCTGAGTTACCAGACATTACCGCAGCAATTGCGTCATTGGTGAGCTTAACTTTACTGTTCCGTGTTTGGAAACCCAAACATATTTTCCGTTTTGAACCTGAAGCGGGTCAAACTTTGACTCAGCAACCTACTACGGTTCAACGTTATAGCATCGGCAAAATTGTGAAGGCGTGGTCTCCATTTGCCATCTTAACAGTGATGGTCACCATCTGGAGTGTTAAGCCATTTAAAGCCTTATTTGCAAAAGATGGTGCTCTTGAACACTGGATTTTTAAACTTGAAGTGCCGTATTTACATAAATTAGTCGAAAAAATGCCGCCAATTGTGGCAGAGATGAAGCCATACGAAGCGATTTATAAGTTTGATTGGTTCTCTGCTACAGGTACTGCAATTTTTATTGCTGCAATCATCACTGCTATTTTCTTAAAAATGAAAGCAAGTGAAGCTGTAACGACTTTTGGTGAAACACTCAATGAGCTGAAAACACCGATTTACTCGATTGGTATGGTGTTGGCTTTTGCTTTTATTGCGAACTATTCAGGTTTATCTGCAACTTTAGCTTTGGCGCTATCGCATACGGGTCATGCGTTTACTTTCTTCTCGCCATTTTTGGGTTGGCTTGGTGTGTTCCTTACGGGTTCAGATACATCTTCAAATGCTTTGTTCTCGGCACTACAGGCGACTACGGCTCAGCAAATTGGTATTCCAGAAGTATTGCTTGTAGCAGCGAATACCAGCGGTGGTGTAACGGGTAAGATGATTTCTCCCCAGTCGATTGCCATTGCTTGTGCAGCGGTAGGGTTAGTTGGAAAAGAATCTGACTTGTTCCGTTTCACGGTAAAACATAGCATCATATTCACTGTCTTTGTTGGCATCATTATTACGGTTCAGGCTTATCTGGTTCCGTGGATGATTCCATAACTCCAGTGAAGGAAACGCGATGAGAATCTCCGATCAAGTGGTCATGAAATTGCAGGCATTAATTGAAGAGCGGCACATGAAAAAAGGTGACCGTTTGCCTGCCGAACGCCAGCTTGCAACAAGCTTAGGAGTTTCTCGTCCGTCTTTGCGTGAAGCGATTCAGCAGCTTAATAGTCAAGGTGTGCTCAGTAGCCGCCGTGGCGATGGGACTTATATTCAGCAGTTACCTGAACAGTGGCCCCAGCAACTGATTGTGAACCCAATTAGTAACTTGATTGAAGAAGATCCGCTATACCGTTTTGATGTGCAAGAGGCGCGATTATTACTTGAAGGTGGCACGGCATGGTATGCCGCATTGCGCTCAACGCCTGAAGATCGCGCCAAAATTCATCATTATTTTGATGAAATTAGTCGTCACCAAAATGCGGGTGACTCAGCACAGGCTGCGGTGGCGGATGCTGAGTTTCACTTGGCGATTGCTGAAGCCTCTCACAATATTGTGCTGATTCAAATGATGCGTAGTTTGTTCGATTTGCTGCAATACAACGTCTTGTTAGGGCGTAAGAAAGTTTATAACGACCCCGTAAATGGTGACTTGCTCAGTGAGCAGCATTTTCAGGTGATGGATGCTATTGATCGTAAAGATCCCGAGGCCGCACGCCAAGCTGTCTGCGGTCATATTGAATTTGTGATTAATCATGTGCGTTCTCTGGATGAAGACGAAGCTCGCCAGAAACGTGCAAATCGTTTAAATAGAGTTGATTCAAAATGATTATTTCTTCTGGCAATGATTATCGTGCTGCGGCACAGCGTCGCTTACCTCCATTCTTATTTCATTACATTGATGGTGGAGCGTATTCGGAATATACCTTAAAGCGTAACGTACAAGATTTGTCAGAAATTGCATTGCGTCAACGTGTGCTCAATGACATGTCAGCGTTAAGTTTAGAGACAAAACTGTTTAACGAAACCTTGTCGATGCCGGTTGCGTTGGCACCAGTTGGTTTAACAGGCATGTATGCGCGTCGTGGTGAAGTTCAGGCGGCGATGGCAGCCGACAAAAAGGGCATTCCATTTACGCTTTCAACAGTTTCTGTTTGTCCGATTGAAGAAGTTGCACCTGCAATTAACCGTCCTATGTGGTTCCAGCTTTATGTATTACGTGACCGTGGTTTTATGCGTAATGCTTTGGAGCGTGCAAAAGCGGCAGGCTGTTCAACACTGGTGTTTACTGTAGATATGCCTGTGCCAGGGGCGCGTTATCGTGATGCTCATTCCGGTATGAGTGGACCAAATGCAGCGATGCGTCGTTATATGCAGTCTGTATTCCATCCGCATTGGTCATGGAATGTCGGCTTAATGGGGCGTCCACATGACTTGGGTAATATCTCTAAATATTTAGGTAAACCGACTGGACTTGAAGACTATATTGGTTGGTTAGGCTCGAACTTTGACCCATCAATTTCATGGAAAGACCTTGAGTGGATTCGTGAGTTTTGGGATGGCCCAATGGTAATTAAAGGCATTTTAGACCCTGAAGATGCCAAAGATGCTGTGCGTTTTGGTGCAGATGGGATTGTGGTGTCTAACCATGGTGGTCGTCAGTTAGATGGCGTGATGTCGTCTGCTCGTGCATTGCCTGCAATTGCTGATGCGGTCAAAGGTGATTTGGCGATTTTGGCTGACTCCGGCATTCGTAATGGTTTAGATGTCGTGCGTATGTTGGCACTTGGCGCCGATACAGTTTTACTTGGCCGTGCGTTTGTTTATGCCTTGGCAGCAGCAGGTGGGCAAGGCGTGTCGAACCTGCTTGATTTGATTGATAAAGAAATGCGTGTTGCGATGACGCTGACAGGTGCTAAGTCGATTTCGGATATTAATGCGGATTGTTTAGTACAGGCGATGAAGCAAGGTTTTTAAGAAATAATTTTTAAGTGAAGCAGTAAGCACAGCCTCAAAATTTGATGATTTGCTAATGTTTTGCGTATAGGCATTTGTCACTTTTGAAAGGTCAAAAGTAACCAAAAACCTTTTGTTGAGCAAACCGCACTTCCTTGTACGGTTGCTCAACAGGCGGCATCCATGCCGCCCCACGATAGTAAATGTAGGGCTAATTCGAATTAGAGAATGGGCTAATTAAATTATAAATTACAAATAGTAAGCTCCGTCGTGCTGATCTGGTTCTAGCGTGGATTACAGCTAGATCTTATATGGATGACTAAAAGGAAACCATCATGCAAACATTTTCTCCTCAAGCAGTGATTGAACGTTTACAAAACATTGTAGGGCGTTCGCATGTTTTGACCGATGACCAAAGCACGCGTCAGTACCGTCAAGGCCGCCGTTTTGGTGAGGGGAAAGTGCTTGCTGTAGTGGTACCAGGCACATTGTTAGAGCAATGGCAGGTGCTTCAAGCTGCCATTGATGCAGATTGTATTGTTATTATGCAGGCGGCAAATACGGGACTCACAGGTGGTTCAACGCCATATGGCGATGACTATGACCGTCCTGTTTTAGTCATGAGTACGCGTCGTTTAAAGGGTATACAAGTTATTCATGATGGTAAGCAAGTGATTTGTTTACCGGGTGCGACCTTAGATAATTTAGAGCAAATTTTAAAAGGTTATGACCGTGAACCACATTCGGTGATTGGTTCATCTTGTATTGGTGCATCGGTACTTGGCGGTGTGTGTAATAACTCGGGCGGTGCCTTGGTACGTCGTGGCCCTGCATACACTGAACTGGCGTTATATGCTCAGGTGAATGCTGCCGGTCAATTAGAATTAGTGAACCATTTAGGGGTTAATTTAGGCGCGACTCCCGAAGAAATTTTGACGCGTTTAGAAAAACAGCAGTACCAAGCGGTAGATATTTTAGATGATAGCGAAAAGCAGGCATCGGACCATCGCTATGCGCATGATGTGACTCAAGTTGATGCAGATACGCCTGCTCGTTTTAATGCAGATCCATCACGTTTGTTTGAGGCATCGGGTTCGGCAGGTAAAGTCTGTGTGTTTGCGGTACGCCTTGATACTTATGAAAAAGTAGAAAGTAATGTCTTTTATATTGGTACTAATGATGCCGATGACTTAACAGCCATTCGTCGTTATTTACTGACCTCACTGCCAAGTCTACCGATTGCGGGGGAATATATTCACCGAGACGCTTACTTAATTGGTGAAAAGTATGGAAAAGACACCTTCTTATTTATTGAAAAGTTCGGTACAGCCAATGTTCCAAAAGCTTTTGCGATGAAAGATAAAGTTGATGGCTTTTTAGAAAAATTTAAAATTAAAGGCTTAACAGATCATATTTTGCAGGCCATTACGTTCTTTTTACCGAGTCATTTACCTAAGCGTATGACCGAATATCGGGATCGTTATGAGCACCATTTAGTTTTACGTGTCGAAAATAATTCGAAAGCACAGACTGAGCAGTTTTTAAAAGAATATTTTGCAGTGCATCCGTCAGGCAGCTATTTCGTATGCAGCGAAGAAGAAGGGCGAAAAGCGTTCTTACACCGTTTTGCGATTGCAGGGGCGGCTATTCGTTATCGCGATACGCACCGTAGTGAAGTTGAAGATATTGTCGCGCTTGATATTGCGTTACGTCGTAATGACCGCGAATGGGTAGAGCAACTGCCAGCCGAGATGGAAAAGAAAATTCTCTATAAGCTCTATTATGGGCATTTCTTTTGTCATGTTTTTCATCAGGACTATATTCTTAAAAAGGGCCATGACCCATTAGAAATGGAACATCAAATGTGGAAATTACTCGATGCACGACGTGCTGAATATCCGGCAGAGCATAATGTCGGGCATCTCTACATTGCTAAACCTGCATTGGCCAATTTCTACCAAAAACTCGACCCAACCAATAGCTTTAACGTAGGTATTGGACATACCTCAAAACTGAAATATTGGGGCAAAGCTAAATCTTAACCTCGATAAATAAAAAAAGGCGCCGAAGCGCCTTTTTTAATGGATGATTTATGCTGCTTCTACAGATTTAGCAAGCACTTCTGCCATCGCTTTAGCAACAGTGTAAACATTGTTCATGTTTAAACCTGCTACACAAATACGACCACTACGTACTAAGTAGATTGCATATTCTTCACGCAAGATATCAACTTGCTCAGCAGTTAAACCAGTGTAGCTGAACATACCTTTTTGGTTTACAAGGTAGTTAAAGTCACGGTCTGGTAATGCTTTAGTGAGTTCATCTTTCAAGATGCTACGCATTTTAATAATACGCTCACGCATTTCTTTTACTTCGCCTTGCCATTGTTGGTTAAGTTCAGCGTCATTTAACACTTCATCAACTAACCAAGCACCTGTTGTAGGAGGGCTAGAGTAAATACGGCGTACAGTTGCTTTTAACTGACCAAATGTACACTGAGCAGCTTCTGCATCGTCACATACGAAAGTTAAACCGCCAACGCGCTCACCATATAAAGAGAAGATTTTAGAGAACGAGTTGCTCACAATGAAGTTTAGACCCGCTTGGTCTAAAGCACGGATTGCATACGCATCTTCTTCCATACCGTCACCAAAACCTTGGTAAGCGATGTCTAGGAATGGAATAAGGTTACGGTCTTTTAATACCGCAATTACTTGGTCCCACTGCGCTGGGTTTAAGTCAGCACCCGTTGGGTTGTGGCAGCATGGGTGCAATAACACAATGCTTTGCTCAGGCAAAGTTTTAAGTGTTGAAAGCATACCGTCAAAATCTACACCACGCGTTTCGTTATCGAAATATGGGTAGAAATGAGTTTTGATACCAGCGCCATTGAAAATCGCAACGTGGTTATCCCAAGTTGGTTGGCTTACCCAAACGTCAGAATTTGGGAAATAAGTTTTTAAGAAATCCGCACCAACTTTCAATGCACCTGAACCACCAAGCGTTTGGATGGTTACAGCACGGCCAGCTTTAACTGCTGGGCTGTTTGCACCAAATAAAAGTGCTTGAATTGCTTCACGGTAAGGTTTGAAGCCTTCCATTGGCAAATAAAGTTTGGTTTTACCGTTTTTAGGCTCGATACGCTTTTGCGCTTCAATAATGGTCTCTAACTGAGGAACAATACTGTCTTCGTTATAATAAAGACCAATACTCAAGTTTACTTTTCCAGAACGAGTATCAGCATTGAACTGTTCCATTAAAGAGAGAATTGGGTCGCCTGCGTATGGGGGGATATGTTGAAACATCAAAAAAGTCCTTTCATTCAACAATATGCATAGTGCTGGGTTTTTTCTGTCTCGAAAAATACGCCACAACTATGTCGATGCTCAATAATGTATCAATAAAGCTACCGTGAAGCACCTGATAATTTCACTAATATCGATATTTTCTGGCTGAAAATGATAAAAAGATTTAAAAGAAATTACGGTAAATAGATACTAATTTCTAACTCATGAATTCATTCAAGCAGATTGTCTACAATCTTGCTGTAATACATTGGTTGTAGACTAAAGTTTGAAACAAAAGATTAGAGGCCCAAAAGCAACTGAAAAAGAGCCATAAAAACATAGATAAATTGAAACTAAGTTATTGTCTTATAAATATTAAATAGCAAGTGGTGTAATGCTTTAAATATAAGGTGATATAAGCGGTCAAACGATAAAAATTGACCTGATGCGTTCT
Organism: Acinetobacter sp. WU_MDCI_Abxe161; assembly: GCF_025514355.1. Taxonomy (NCBI): domain Bacteria; kingdom Pseudomonadati; phylum Pseudomonadota; class Gammaproteobacteria; order Moraxellales; family Moraxellaceae; genus Acinetobacter; species Acinetobacter sp. WU_MDCI_Abxe161. The sequence goes on along the minus strand of NZ_JAHPTU010000011.1, from coordinate 52,545 downwards.
ATAAAGTGTCAACAATCACCTTGATTTTTTTCATTCACCCCGCTATAAAACTCATAATTGATTAAAAATTGTCGACAATATGCAAGATTTGACCTTCGCACCAGAGCCATTACAAAGTCAGGGAAGAACACTGACCGAGAATGTATTTAAACAAATACAGACGGCAATTGTTTTGGGTCAAATTCCGGCAGGTAGCAAAATTTCAGAACCTGAACTGGCACGGACTTATGGCATTAGCCGCGGGCCTTTACGTGAAGCGATTCATCGCCTTGAAGGGCAACGTTTGGTTGAGCGCACGGCACATGTGGGCGCGCGCGTGGTTTCGCTGTCACTGCAACAGTTTAAAGAGCTTTACCAGATTCGTGCATCATTAGAAGGTTTGGCTTGCAAACTTGCTGCTCAGCATATTGATAAAAAGCAAATCTTGGCGTTACGTGATGTATTGCGTATGCATGCCGAAGATGAAAACTTTAAAGCAGGTAAAGGATATTACTTGCAAGAAGGGCAGGACGATTTTCACTACTGCATTATCAAAAGTAGTGGCAATAAAACCTTAGAAAAAATGCTATGTGATGAGCTTTATCATCTCATTCGTATGTACCGAATTCAGTTTTCAAACACACCTGATCGACCGAGCAAAGCTTGGGACGAACACATCCGTATTTTAGATGCAATTGCAGAAGGCGATGGCGAACTTGCCGAGCTGCTGATGCATCGACATATCAATGCTTCTTACAAAATTATTGAGCAAACACTGCTACAAGCACAAGGAGAACATAACAATGGCTAAACAATCCGCAGGTCAGCTATTTCGCGATGCAGTAGCCCAAGAAAAGCCATTACAAGTGGTTGGAACCATTAACGCCAATCATGCACTTTTGGCAAAACGTGCAGGTTATAAAGCGATTTACTTATCAGGTGGTGGTGTAGCCGCTGGTTCTTTAGGCTTACCTGATTTGGGAATTAGTAACCTTGATGATGTGTTGACCGACGTACGCCGTATTACTGATGTATGTGATCTTCCATTATTGGTTGATGCCGACACAGGTTTTGGTGCTTCTGCATTTAACATTGCTCGTACTACAAAAGCACTGATCAAGTTTGGTGCTGCGGCAATGCACATTGAAGACCAAGTGGGCGCAAAACGTTGTGGTCACCGTCCGAACAAAGCCATTGTGACTCAAGAAGAAATGGTTGACCGTATTAAAGCTGCGGTTGATGCGCGTGGTGATGACAGCTTCGTGATTATGGCACGTACCGATGCATTGGCAGTAGATGGTTTACAAGCTGCGATTGACCGTGCGGGTGCCTACATCGAAGCGGGCGCAGACATGTTGTTCCCTGAAGCAATTACCGAGCTTGATATGTACAAGCAATTTGCTCAGAAGACTGGCGCACCAATTTTGGCAAACATTACCGAGTTTGGTTCTACACCATTGTTTACTACTGAAGAGTTAGCATCTGCCGATGTAAGCCTTGCGCTTTATCCGCTTTCTGCTTTCCGTGCCATGAACAAAGCAGCCGAAACTGTCTATGAAACCTTGCGTAAAGAAGGCACGCAAAAGAACGTGGTTGATATTATGCAAACGCGTAAAGAGTTATATGAACGCATTAACTACTATGCGTTTGAAGACTACTTAGACAACGCATTTGCTAAAAAGAAATAATAAATTAAAAAGTTGATTAATTGGAATCTGATACTCGGAGGCGTCATCTGCAACTGTTTGAGACAGGACTACATTTTTTAAAAATGGTTCTGCGATAGATAGGATATTCGATGGTTGTGGACGAGTTTTGCAGATGACAATGGTTTTGCCTACTTTTCCCGAAATGAGAAACATCGTTTCGTAAGGTAGGTCGAACCTGAGCAAGTCGAAGCGATTAAAGCTTTGTCGAAGCGCAAGACGAAGTAGTTAATCCTGAAATAAGAAGTGAAAATGGTACGACTCCGTCGTGCTTAATAAATAAATTCAGATAGATAGGAAAGGACAATCTTATGAGCTCAAATGAAACAACAACAGGCTTCAAACCAAAAAAATCAGTTGCACTTAGCGGACAAGTTGCAGGCAACACAGCACTCTGTACCGTAGGACGTAGCGGTAACGACTTACACTATCGTGGCTATGACATTCTTGACCTTGCAGCGGGTAGCCAGTTTGAAGAAGTTGCTCACTTGCTCGTACATGGCAAACTACCAAACAAAGCTGAACTCAAAGCCTATAAAGCAAAATTAAAAGCACTTCGTGGCTTACCAGCAGCACTGAAAACAGCACTTGAGCAATTACCACCGTCTGCACACCCAATGGATGTGATGCGTACAGGTGTTTCAGTGCTTGGTTGTTTAACGCCAGAACACGAAGATCACAATGAAGCTGGCGCAAAAGACATTGCTGATAAATTAATGGCAAGCCTAGGCTCAATGTTGCTTTATTGGTATCACTTCAGCAACAACGGTCGTCGTATTGAAGTTGAAACTGATGACGACTCAATTGCAGCGCATTTCTTACACTTACTTCATGGCGAAAAGCCATCTGAAGAATGGATTCAAGCAATGCATACATCACTTATTTTGTATGCTGAGCATGAGTTCAACGCATCTACATTTACTTCACGTGTGGTTGCAGGTACAGGTTCTGACATGTACTCGGCAATTACAGGCGGTATTGGTGCACTTCGCGGACCTAAGCATGGTGGTGCGAACGAAGTTGCATTCGTCATTCAACAACGTTACGACAATGCAGACGAAGCAGAAGCTGATATCCGTAAACGTGTTGAAAATAAAGAAGTTGTGATTGGTTTTGGTCACCCTGTATACACAGTTTCTGACCCACGTAACGAAGTGATCAAGAAAGTGGCGCACGACTTAGCAGAAGCACAAGAGAACACCAAAATGTACCTTATCGCTGAGCGTTTAGAAGCCGTGATGAAAGAAGTGAAAAACATGTTCCCGAACCTCGACTGGTTCAGTGCGGTGAGCTATCACTTAATGGGTGTTCCAACTGCCATGTTCACACCACTGTTTGTGATTGCACGTACAGCAGGTTGGTCAGCGCACGTGATTGAACAACGCCAAGACGGCAAAATCATTCGTCCAAGCGCGAACTATACTGGCCCTGAAAACCTCGAATTTAAACCATTGGCGGAGCGTGGTTAATGAACACAAAATACCGTAAACCGCTGGCAGGTACCCAGCTTGAATATTACGACGTGCGTCAAGCCGTTGAAGATATTCAGCCAGGCGCATACGAAAAACTGCCTTACACCTCTAAAGTACTCGCAGAGCAATTGGTACGCCGTGCCGATGCCGAGAACTTAACTGCTTATTTAACCCAGTTGATTGAACGCCGTCAGGACTTGGACTTTCCTTGGTATCCTGCGCGTGTGGTGTGTCATGACATCCTAGGCCAAACTGCATTGGTTGACCTTGCAGGTTTGCGTGATGCGATTGCTGACAAAGGTGGTGACCCATCTAAAGTTAACCCAGTTGTACCGACTCAGCTCATTGTCGACCACTCTTTAGCAGTGGAATACGGTGGTGCTGACCCAGACGCTTTTACAAAAAACCGTGCTGTTGAAGACCGCCGTAACGAAGACCGTTTCCACTTTATTGAGTGGACCAAAACCGCATTTAAAAATGTTGATGTGATCCCTGCGGGGAACGGCATCATGCACCAGATTAACCTAGAGAAAATGTCTCCGGTGATTCAGGCGCGTGATGGCGTAGCATTCCCAGACACATGTGTCGGTACAGACTCACATACACCACATACAGACGCTTTGGGCGTAATTTCTGTGGGTGTGGGTGGCTTAGAAGCTGAAAACGTAATGTTAGGCCGTGCATCTTGGATGCGTCTGCCAGACATTATTGGTGTTGAGTTTGTAGGTCAGCGTCAGGCGGGCATTACTGCAACAGATATCGTACTTGCTTTAACTGAATTCTTGCGTAAAGAGCGCGTGGTGGGGGCATATCTTGAGTTCTTTGGTGAAGGCGCTGACAGCATGTCTGTGGGCGACCGTGCAACCATTTCGAACATGACACCAGAATATGGCGCTACGGCTGCGATGTTCTACATCGACCAAAACACAATTGACTACTTACGCCTAACAGGCCGTGAAGATGCTCAAGTGGCATTGGTTGAACAGTATGCAAAAGAAATTGGCCTTTGGGCATCGGATATGACCAAAGCAGAGTACCCACGTGTACTTCGTTTTGACCTATCGACAGTAACTCGTAATATTGCTGGTCCATCAAACCCACATGCACGTGTTTCAACTGCGGATCTAAAAGAAAAGGGTATTGCGGGTGTTGTTGAAAACCGTTCTGACGGCTTAATGCCAGATGGCGCGATTATTATTGCTGCAATTACTTCATGTACTAATACCTCTAACCCACGTAACACTGTGGCCGCAGGTTTGTTGGCCCGTAAGGCAAATGAACTTGGTTTAGTTCGTAAACCTTGGGTGAAATCATCATTTGCACCAGGTTCAAAAGCGGCTGCACTTTATCTTGAAGAAGCCGGCGTTCTAAAAGATTTAGAGCAACTTGGTTTTGGTATTGTGGCTTACGCTTGTACGACGTGTAACGGTATGTCGGGTGCGTTAGATCCAGTCATCCAACAAGAAATTATTGACCGTGACTTGTATGCAACAGCAGTACTCTCTGGTAACCGTAACTTCGACGGCCGTATCCATCCATATGCAAAACAAGCGTTCTTGGCATCTCCACCGCTTGTCGTAGCGTATGCAATTGCGGGTACGATTCGTTTTGACATCGAAAAAGATGCGCTAGGACATGACAAAGAAGGTAACCCGATTTATCTCAAAGACATTTGGCCATCTGACGCTGAAATTGATGCCTTAGTTAAAGAAGCGGTGAAGCCTGAACAGTTCCGAAAAGTCTACATTCCAATGTTTGACTTAGGCGAAGTTGAGCAAGCGAAAAGCCCACTTTACGACTGGCGTCCACAAAGTACTTACATCCGCCGTCCACCCTATTGGGAAGGGGCGTTGGCTGCACCACGTACTTTAGCGAACATGCGCCCGCTTGCAATTTTGGGTGACAACATCACCACCGACCACTTGTCGCCTTCAAATGCGATTTTGATGGACTCGGCTGCGGGTGAATATCTTCACAAAATGGGTGTACCAGAAGAAGACTTCAACTCATACGCAACGCACCGCGGTGACCACTTGACTGCACAACGTGCAACATTTGCCAACCCGAAACTGTATAACGAAATGGTAGTTCGTTCAGACGGTACGATTAAGCAAGGTTCAAAAGCGCGTGTAGAGCCAGAAGGCGAAGTGATGCGTATGTGGGAAGCGATTGAAACCTACATGAACCGTAAACAGCCGTTAATTATTATCGCAGGTGCTGACTACGGTCAGGGTTCAAGCCGTGACTGGGCTGCAAAAGGTGTTCGCCTTGCGGGTGTTGAAGCAATTGTGGCAGAAGGTTTTGAACGTATTCACCGTACCAACTTAGTGGGTATGGGGGTGTTACCACTTGAGTTTAAACCGGGTGTAAACCGCAAGACTTTAAAACTAGATGGTACAGAGCTTTATAGCGTGATTGGTAATATTGCGCCGCGTTCGACTTTAACTTTAGTGATTGAACGTGCCACAGCGGATGGTAAAGAAGAGATTGTTGAAGTGCCTGTGACTTGCCGTTTAGATACAGAAGAAGAAGTTTCTGTATATGAAGCGGGCGGTGTATTACAGCGTTTTGCACAAGACTTTTTAGAAGGCCAAGTGGCTTGATTTTTAAGAGAGCCAATAGTTCACTTGTGAACTATTGGCTATTTTTTTTACATTCGAACTAAAAAGCAAAAACATTCAGCTGTTTTCGGATATACATCTTTACCTGAACGCCAGTGTTTAAAGCTCTTACAGAATACCCAGCGATAACCTGCAGGCGCAGGAAATGGTGGTTGATGCTTCATTCTGAACTCCAATTCGAGTTCCTTGACATCAGCTTATTTTTTTTACACAATAAAAATGCTTACTTTTCTATGTGTATTTATAAGTCTGACCCTCCGTTGGATAACTCGATACACCCATGGAAGATTATTTTGCTAAGTACCTATGTTTGCAGACATAGGTACTTAGTTCATAAAGCCTATTCTTCAGATTTATTTAATTTCTCTATTAGCATCCTCTTTATTTTCTTTAATGTGATATCAATAATTGCCAAATCATCCTCGTCATTAATTACTAAATTTACATTGGTATTTGGTCCTGTAATTAATATGGAATAATTTTGGCTTTCTTTACTCCATTCCAATGGTTTTTGCTGCTCATATGTTGATGTAGATAAGGCTAGAGGAGCTGAAATATTTTCCTTATCGCTTATTATTGGTTCTTCAAGAAAGTTATCTTCTTGAAGAGGTCTATAATTGATAAAGCCATCATCACTAAGAATTTCACACTTTTTTGCTCCATCAATAAAGTATCTCTCCACTCTTGAGCTGTAATTGTCAGGTATATTGAATTCTTTAATTAATAACTTTTCAAAATGGCTTAGGGGTAGTGATTTATTATTAAATCTTTCTACAATTTCTGTAAACAATTGTGGTGTAAGAAAAGCAGTTCTAAGTTCTCTGATTTCTTCTTCTGGGGTGTATGCAAGCTTATAATTTTTAAATAAATTTGTAATATCTAACTGGCCCCGATTATTTATCAATAAACCAAATGCAACAGCAGCACTAATAATTGCTGAAAAAGCCCCACTAACTTTTTTTCCAAGTTTTTCAGCGGCCATTTCACTTGTACAACTTCCACCTAAGTCAGAAACTGCATTGGCAAGTTCCAAACTATTCTCAAAAGATGCTCTTGGGAAATAACTTGTTTTGCTCATTTATTTTGCCTATAAGTTTTATTTTTTCTATATTATTTTTCTTTGGAGAGTATGTAAAGAGAATTTTTTGAGTAAATAAAGAAAGTTTTTTATAATTTAACATAAGTACTTGTTATTTAATTTATTTTAATTTTACATTTTTTCTTTTATTATTCTTTTTGTTAAGATTGTTGAGAGAAAGTGTGGTTCGTTAAATTATTTATCTGTAAATTTGAATCAAATTTGTATTCTCCAATTCAATAACTTAGCGCTGCCTAAGCGGCACATACAAACAAGCTTGCTTAGAACTGAAAAAATACTATCCTCCCGTAAAGTTTTATAGATATAAAAAAGCCCGACATCCTGTCGGGCTTTTTCGTATTTGGTTGCTAGATATGACTCCTGTCGTATCTCACGCTCCTGGTGCTTGAACCTATTATTGTTGTTTTGTGTTCCGGAACATCCTGTTCCTGTATGAACTCATCATAGGAAAAAAGGGGGGAGTCGCCAATCCGTTAAATCCCTAAATCTATGTAAGATAAATCGTACAAATAACATTTTTTGCATTTATGCCATCATCATCGGGCGAAATGGACAATTGACATTCACTTTAAGTGGGTTATATTCCTGTTTAATATATATACGATTATAGGAATGTAATCATGGTAACAGCTGGCGAAAAACCCGGAACAGGCTTTTATTTCTGTGCTCAATGCGGACATCGAGTGTTTTTAGAAATTAACACCGACCCTTTACCACCTTGCACGAAATGCTACTGCACACAATTTAAACGTTAAGAATGAAATAATATTTGCGTTCGCATTTAACAAAAAGCCCTGTCACCCGATGGGGCTTTTTGTTAATTTAAAAATAAGACTTACATAACAAGACCCGCGATGGGCATTAAAAAAGGAAACCGTTATGGAAACAATATTGGGTTTATGTATTGGTGTGGGCCTGAGCGCTGCCTGCGGTTTTCGGGTGTTTGTGCCGCTATTGGTCATGAGCATTGCAACCATGATGGGATGGTTTGAGCCATCGAAAGGTTTTGAGTGGTTGGCTATGCCGTCGGTGTGTTTGGCTTTAGCTGTGGCAACGATGTGTGAAGTTGCGGCTTACTATATTCCGTGGGTCGATAATGCCTTGGACACAGTCGCAACCCCTGCGGCTATGATCGCGGGTACGTTAGCAACGATGGCGGTCAGTAGTGGAGAAATGTCTCAGTTTGCCAGTTGGGCAGCAGCCATTATTGTCGGTGGTGGTACGGCAGGTGTGGTGCAAATGAGTACTGTTGCTGCACGTGGTGTTTCAACGGCAACTACGGGTGGCTTGGGTAATTTTGTCGTTGCGACAGGTGAGTGGATTGGTGCAATCTTACTTTCAGTTTCAGCTATGTTAGTGCCTGCGCTTGTGGCAGTAGTGGTGCTGATTGCAGTTATCTGGGTAGTGCGTTGGATCCGTCATAAAAAGCAGGAACAGGCTCATAGTCCTCTATAGGTTTAGCCTAAATATCACTTTAAATAGCAATAAAAAAAGCCCAACGTCCTGTTGGGCTTTTTCGTATTTGGGTACTAGATATGACTCCTGTCGTATCTCACGCTCCTGGTGCATGAACCTATTATTGTTGTTTTATGTTCCGGAACATCCTGTTCCTGTATGAGTTCATCATAGGAAAAAAGAAGGATGTCGCCAATCCGCAAAATCCCTAAAAGTTTGTAGGATAAAACGTACATTGTGAAATGATTTAACTTTTCAAATTGAATATGAATAATAGCCACCTTGTTACTTTAAGAAAAAATCAAATGCGTATTAGAAAATCTTCAAGACTATTAGTTCTTAATGAAAATCATCAAATTTTGTTATTTCAGTTTACTCATACAAATGATGCTTTGGCTGGACAATCACATTGGGCAACTGTAGGTGGCGGGCTTGAAGACGGGGAAACCTTCGAGCAAGCAGCTTGCCGAGAGCTTTATGAAGAGTTAGGTGTAGTACGACAAAATGTAGGTACTCATGTTGCAACACGCAATTTTGAAATGATGTTACCAAGTGCAGAAGTTGTGTTTTCTGAAGAAAGGCTTTTTATTGTTTTTATTGAAAATGAAGAAGTAAATACAGCAAACTGGACTGAACAAGAAAAGCTTGTAATTAGTAAAAGTCGTTGGTGGACGTTTGATGAGTTAAGCCAAACAGATGAGATTGTTTATCCAAACAATATTCCTAATATTCTTGCAGAGAGTCTGCCAGAGATTTTTAAACCCTAAAATATTCCCAATATTCAGATATAAAAAAAGCCCGACATCCTGTCGAGCTTTTTCGTATTTGGTTGCTAGATATGACTCCTGTCGTATCTCACGCTCCTGGTGCATGAACCTATTATTGTTGTTTTGTATTCCGGAACATCCTGTTCCTGTATGAGTTCATATTAGGAAAAAAGAGGGATGTCGCCAATCCGCAAAATCCCTAAAAGTTTGTAGGTTAAAACGTACAAGATCGTCTTTTATATATCTCATTTTGAACTCAACTTAGGCCTCTGCGCCACAACAGACTTTAATTTTTTGCGCTGATTTAAAGTAATAAACCATTGCAACACAGAGATAAGGGGGCCAAGCCAAACGCTTAACCCAGACTACTTTTGTCACACCGCTGCATGACGCTGAAAAAAGTAGGAGCAAAGTCCCGTGGGAGAACAGGACTTTGCAAACTGACATGTTCTAGCTGCTGCATCAGCTTGGGAGAGTAGGCTTGTTCAAGTCGCTGATAAATACATTCACAACTGGTTTTGCTGTGCCCACCCGACAGACAAATTTTTTCAAACTCCTGTTGAGTGTGTAAGTTACAACCCGAAATTCCCAAGCTCGCTAGAACCAAACATAAAGCCAAAATAGGTTTATAAATTTTCATATTATTCTCATAATGATTTATATCTATGAGTCGAATAAAAATATAATTCGTTTTAAGATTTAAAATAATTTTAGGTAATAATTAATCCTCCCATAAATTTAGGAAAATAAAATAATTAAAATTTTAAAATAAAAATAAATTATAAATTTAAAAAACTAGGCAATAGAAAACCTAAATTTTAAATAAAATAGTTAAATAAGAGAGGAAGTAAGTTTAAAAAATGTCATGGTCAACTCCTTATAATTTATGGAGTCCTACCACCAGATTACCGCGAATTAATTTATGGTGGTAGAACGAAAGGGGGTTGACAGACTGGGATCCATGGAACCAGCACGCACGGGGCGTCCCCCTCCCGTCCTACCGCAAAGAAAAGGGGACGCAAGGGTCTAACGACTTATAGATTGTACTATAACCCGCCGTGGATCAACGGTCTGTCAAAACCGACTGGCAATGTGGCCAGCAACGAAATAATAATTGGTGATTTTAATTACGTCAATTTAATATTTAAAATATTTTTGATTTAATAATAAAACTAAATATATTTTTAAAATAATGGAATTAATGTTTATATTTAATTAGAAAAAATAAATAATAAAATAATTGTGCATGCAGTTTTATTAATAATAGTAATTCATCATCTTATAAGTAAAATATTATAGAGATAGCTGCCTTTATTCTAAACTTTTAAGCATTTCTTTAGCATCTACATCGCCTGCATTGGCAGCTTGCTGAAACCATTTCTTTGCCAGTGGTAGGTTTTTTGGCGTGCCTTCACCATTTAAATACATCTGGGCCAAGTTGTACTGAGCATCGCTTTCATTGTGCTCGGCCGCTTTGGTGTACCACTTAAGGGCTTGCTCATCGCTTTGAGCGACGCCGCGACCTTTTTTATATAGCTGAGCTAAATTATATTCTGCGGGTGGGTAGCCTTGCTCGGCAACACGGCTAAACCATTCAAATGCCTTTCCATAATCTTGCGCAGTTCCTTCACCTCTGTCGTATAACACCCCTAAGTTATATTGTGCTTTAGCATGACCCTTGGCCGCAGCCTTAGTAAAATAGTCAAAAGCGCGTTTGGCATCTTTTTCGACGCCCGTACCTGTGTAATACATCATCCCTAAACTATATTTTGCCCCCATACTTCCATTTTGGTCAGCCGCAGTTAGCCATTTAAACGCTTGTTCATAGTTTTTAACAACGCCTTGTTCACCGCTTAAAAGCATCATCCCCAAATGATATTGAGCAACAGCTTGTCCTTGCTCTGCACGATATTGAATATCGGCGACACTCGGTTCCGCAAATGCTAAAGAATGAAGTGAGAAAATCACAGTAAATATATAAAAAGCAGACTTTTTTATTTTCATATCTCATCCTGAATTTTATTAATTTGAGTGGTTGATTTATTTAATATCTATTTGAATATAAAAGAAAAATATTAAATATATCTGGCTGATTTATAGCGCTTTAAAATGATCTGATTTTACGGTTTAAATACCTATTTAATAAGAAATTAACGTAAAACAGCATATTTAGACTAGTTACATTTTGAAAATGAGTATAGATAGACAGATTAGTCTTTTATTAATTAAAATACGGCTTAAATATAAGTTTGATTGATAATAAAAATGCAGATGAGTGTGTCGAGTATATTGGAGCGTTTAGGCCTTGTTTCACAAAATCGTGCCGTCCATATCCAATTCTCAAATCAGTCTTTAAACCAGCAAGTTTTCTTACAGCGCATTGAGGGCGAACATACGCTCAACCAAGGCAGCGTTGCTGAGTTACTGTGTCTGTCGACGAACGCACATATTGCATTAAAACAATTTATTGGCTGTCAGGTTGCTGTCGATCAGGTCACTGACACAGGCCAGTTCTTTAGAACCACGGGCATTATTACCGAAGCGAGCCAGGGGCAAAGCGACGGCTCACTCACCATTTATAACTTAACCTTAAAAGACCCAACTGCACTTTGGCATAAACGCCGTAATAGCCGCGTGTTTATGAATAAAAGCGTGCGCGATATTAGCGAAATTCTGTTTAAAGAATGGCAAGGTAAAAGCCCGCTATTTGCCTCAAGCTTAACGCTCGAAACGGCAGGGTTAAGCAAAGACTACGATGTGCGTCCATTTGTGATGCAGTCAAATGAAAGTGACTATGACTTTTTAACTCGTCTATGGCGTAGCGAGGGCATTAATTGGCTGGTCGATGAATCACAACTTTTTGTAGCCAACCCAAGTGCGTCCATTCAGCCACAAGTCTTGCGCTTAATTGACGATAACCAGCACTATCAAGCCCTTGACCGTCGTAGCCTACGCTACCAACGCAGCAGTGCGACAGAACAGTTCGATACCATTACTCAAGTTAAAGCTGAGCGAAGCTTACAGCCGACGTCTGTTCATGTGCAACGTTGGCAAGCCGATGCCCTGCAACAAGAAGAGGGTAGTGGTAGCGTGCAAGGCACACAGAAACACAGCGAACACTATGACAATGCTAGTCTAAACCTTGAAGATGCATGGCATGTTAGCCCAGCGTGGATGCAGGACTTAAACGGTGAAGACCAAGCCACAGCATCGGGCAATAGCCAGATTGAACAGCTTAACCAACACATCAATGCTTACCATTACTTGAACTCTAAACAATTTACCGTTTCAGGCAATGTCCGTGATGCACAGGTGGGTTACTGGTTTGAACTCAATGACCATCCAGAGCTCGATCAACATGACAGTGCTGATAAAGAGTTCTTAATCTTAAGCAAGCACTATTATAACCAGAATAATTTACCGAAAGAGTTACAGCAGCAACTTGAGCGTTTATTACCCAAAGACAAGCTTAAGGCCGTCCAACTCGACACGCAAAATCCTGAGCAGCGCCACTTTGCTGAGCTCAATGTTGTTCGACGCAACATTAAAACTGTGCCTGAATATAGCCCGCTAGAGCACCGTCCAGCGGCTTACCCGCAGCGCGCTAGAGTGGTGGGGTTAGAGGGTGAAAGCATTCATGTTGACCAGTGGGGACGCATTAAAGTCCGCTTCCTGTTTACCCGAGCTGACGACCATAGCCATGACGGTGGAGCGGGAAGTAACGACAATGACACTGACTCGGCTTGGGTTGATGTACTCACCCCGTGGGCAGGTGCGGGTTATGGCGCACGCTTCTTGCCACGTGTGAGTGAGATCGTGGTGATCGATTTCTTTGACGGCAATATTGACCGCCCATTTGTGGTGGGGCGTATTCACGAAGCTGAACGTTACCCGACCCAGTTCGACCAGAAAGGTCAATTACCTGATACTAAAAAACTCAGTGGTATCCGTTCAGAAGAAGTCGATGGTAAAGGCTTTAACCAGCTACGCTTTGATGACACCACAGGGCAAATCAGTGCCCAGCTACAAAGCAGCCATGCGGCAAGCCAATTAAACCTCGGTAACTTAAGCCATCCAAAAGACAAAGCGGAAAGTGATGGCCGAGGTGAGGGTTTCGAACTCAGAACAGATCAATGGGGCGCAGTAAGAGCTGGCAGTGGCTTACTCGTTAGTACCCATAAACAGGACCAAGCTCAAGGCGTACACTTAGACGCAGCTGAGGCCAAACAACAAGTTGAAGGCGGTCTTAGCAATGCCAAGGCACTCAGTGAAGTTGCCAAAAATCAGCAAACTGATCCATTAGAAAATTTAGAAAACTTAAAATCCTTTATTGAAAAACTTGAACAGCAAGACAACGCAAAAGCCAAAACCTTTAAAGAAGCAATTATGCTGTTGGCAAGCCCCAATAGCATCGCGCTGAGCAGTAACGAAGACATTCACTTAAGCGCAGATGGGCAGCTTAACCAAACTGCCGGAGACAGCATTAACCTGTCTACCCAAAAGAATTTAATCGCGCATGCCCAAAATAAAATCAGCCTTTTTGCGGCTCAAGAAGGGGCAAGACTCTATGCAGGCAAAGGCAAAGTCGAGATACAAGCGCAAGGTGACGGTGCGGATTTAATCGCCCGTAAAGCTGTTCAGGTGATTTCGACTGAAGACAAAATCGAAGCGACCGCAGCCAAAGAAATTGTACTTACCGCAGGTGGCTCTCAAGTCAAAATTACTGGTTCGGGCATTTTTATGACTACTGGTGGCAAGTTTGAGGTGAAGGCTGGGCAGCATTTATTTATGGGGGGGCAGACAGTAACAGCCGATCTTCCTAATCTTCCATCATCACCTAATGGAAAGTATATATTGGAATTCGATGTCCGTCATAAACTTGATAATTTGGCATTAGAAAGCTTACCAACATATAGTCTTATAGACTCTAAAGGTAATATTAGAACTGGTAGTGTTCCAAAAGACGGAATTGTGCGTGTCGCTTCATCGGATAAAGAAGAAAAATTTACCCTCATGGTTCATAAGTATGATGTAGAAGCTAGGGAGGAAAAGGAGTGAGTTATACGGCTCGTTTAAAGGTATTTTGCGATAGTAAAGAAGTCCTGACCAAGCTAAATTATACTTTTACAAATACAACAACAAAACAGAACTATGGAGGCAAGCTTGATGCAAATGGATGTACGAGAGTTTATCCCTGCAATAAGTTGGATCTAATTTTTGTTGAACTCATTTTAAACAATTCAAAGCTCGCGAGAATTCGCGTTCCTGCATTAGAAAATGGAGAGTTTAATAAATCCACTTTTCAATTAAAAATAACCAGTGGCTCAACAAAACAGGCTGATACTAATAAAGTACCTGTTAAAGTAAAAAATGAACTTGAAATAGCATTAGATAGTTTAAATGGTACTGCTGTTTATTTTGGAAATAATTTCTTAGCTCATGATTCTCATCTCCGTGAAATTTATATCCGTGAAGTGAAAAAGATGAGTGACCGCTACCTTCAGTTAGTCAAAGAAGGAAAGATGACAGTAAAAGAGGCAGCATCAGAGGCAACGAGTTTAAGAAATGAAATATTAGAAGGTATTCGAAAACGTAATTCACCAGTGGGAAGAGCTATTGCAGAAAAAGAAAAACTGCTCACGAAAACAATGGATGAATTCATGGAGTACTATGCATTACAAGAGAAAAATCCCAAACTATTTGATGAGCTTAAGAGTAAAGGGCGTAGTGCGATAGATAGTTATGTTAAGGCATCGGCAAAACAAGGTAACCCTATTTTTAAATCGCTCAATGATTCACAAAAGAACCGAGTGTTTTACAGTATATTAAAAGGTTCTGGGAAAACTAATGCAGGGTTTAATTCTAAGATTACATTTATGAAATGGGGGGGAAGAGCAATTGTTGTCTTTTCCGTTGCTTATGCCGGCTATGAAATCTATAACGCTGAAAACAAAGAAAAAGAAATTTATAGGCAAGGAGCCTCTATTGGCGCTGGCATTGCAGGAGGTGCGGCAGGTGGAGCGATAGCAGGAGGAATTTGTGGTCCAGGGTCACCTATATGTTCTGGTATTGGTATCCTCATTGGCGGTGCAATTGGGGGAATTGCTGCATATCAACTAGTAGATGCATTTGATAAAGAACTAGAAGCATTTACTGCTTGGACTGTATTTTAAGAAGAGGCAAAACTATGCTATTTAATTTTTTTAAACAAGAAAGTAATCATAAAGAAGAAAAGTCTTCTCCATATTTAACGAAAGAACTATCTTGGGATGAAGAAAAAATAATAGCAATTCGATTTAATGGTACACAACGGACTATATATTATAAAAATATTATACGAATAGAAATTATTATTACTGATCTTTATTTGCCCGTACCTAAATGGGTTATACAAGATGATAATTTAGATGATCATACGACAATAGATTTTTATAATGACCTAAAGCCAAATATCAACGATTTGGTTATAGATATGTTTAATAAAAAAATAAAAGATTATGATAATCAAAAGGTTCACGAAAAAGTTATAGAGGCGATGGGTGCGAGTAGTGGCTTATTTCATTTATGGAGTAGAGAAGATATTGATCAGGTACTAAATAAAATATGGGATAACAATAAAGATAAAATAGAAGCTGATATTAATAAGGCTATAAAAGACGCGGAAGAGCAGAGAAAAAGTAAGCAATGGTGGAAAATTTTTTAATAGATTTAAAGGATAGGTTATTTGTAATTAACGCTGAAATTTAGAGAAATAAAGATGAGCTTTAAAAAAATAATAATATTTTTTTAATGACAAGCTTTTTAGGGTGTAGTAAGGGTTATAATATTGAACCAAATAAGCTTCCGATAGCACATATTGGCAAAGAATATAATCAGACATTAAAAATTACTGGTGGTAAAGTCTCAGAGCAACATTTTGAATTAACTTCTAATATCCCAGAGAATCAGGAGATTAAAATTACTCCCGTAGATGATATAGATCAATACAATCACATAAAAATAGAAGGTATTCCTAAATATAAAGGAAAATACAAAATTATAATTAATACATATTTTTATGGACGAGGCGATGATAAGCTAACTAAAACCTATGAATTTATAGTTAAAGAATAAAAGATATTTTTAATAAGAAGTAGATTGTCCTTTTATTTCAGTGACTACTGATCCACGGGTTGCTGAATATTTCGCTACAAACGAAGGGGAAAGGTCAGGTACGGTTTATGAGTTAAAAGTTGAGTTTGGTAGAGCAATTAAAAATAAATTTAATAAAAAAATGCTGTTCATTGGAGGTAAATGGGTTTCTGAAGAAGAATGGTTAGTACCAAGGTATATAAAACCTAGTGAAGTTGTTGGAAGAAGGAGAGTTTAAATGAAAACTATTATAACGAAGCAATTAAATATTGAAGATATACCTTTACAATACGAATGGAAAAAATTTGTTCAGTTTGCATTAAGTTTTGATCCTAGATTAGAGATGAATCAATGGAGTGAGAGTGATTATATAAGTCCAAGTCGTTTACCAAATCAAACCGATTCTGTGATAGGATTAAGAGGTTATTTATATCATCTTCAAAGGGTAAATAATCAGGATATCATTGATGAAAATACATTAAAATTTAGAGTAGAAAAGACATATGATTTGTTGAGAGAGAAGTTAAAATAGGTTTTTCGATTAATTGTCATTATTAATTTAATAAGCTTATTTTAAATAAGCTAATAGTAGTTAAATAAAAAATTATTTTAGCTTTATAAGAGGAGGTGAAAACTCTATTGATAATAGAGCTGTCTGAATTGATAAGCTAAATTTTCGAAATAGAAAGTATATATTTATAGGTACTTTTTAATCTGTGAAATTGGTTCAAAAGAAGTATTAATAAGAAGCAGTTGTAAAAAATATCTGATGGTGTTTAGAGTTAGCAATCAAAAATATCAGGTGAAAGATTAATAGCACCCTCTTTTTAAAGTTAAAAACTAATTTCCCAAATGATAAGTTTTTCTATTAATCCAATAGATAAAAAATCTATGCATATAATCATTTAGTTATTTATGGAGTTGCAATATATAGTGGTGATTTTAAAGTTAAAATCTCTGGTAGAATATATGGTAGTGGTGATGGCAAATTTACAAAGGAATATACTTACAGATTTGATTCTAAATAAAAATATTTCACAGATTGATAAATGATTTATGAGAATTTTTTAGTTATTATATGTATTCTATTGTTAGGTAGTAATCCTTTAACCAAAAATGAGAAAGAAAATTTTAAGGATATGGCCCTTAAGAATTTAACTTATTCTCATATGGATGGTATGAGTGGTGATATTTTTAAATTTAATTTAGAAACAACTGATGATTTAAAGAATGTTTATCAAAACGGGAATTATAAATATTCACATTTTAAGTGCGATAATATTAAAAATTATCTTATTGTAGGTGCTATCTCAGTCGAAGGAGAAAAGTTAAAGAATGGAAAACATACTTTGTTTGGATACTTCAAAGTTTGCGAAGATGAATCAATGAATGTATCGCTAAGAACCCATTGCAAAAATTATTAACTAGCAATATGTCGTGTAGAGTAGTCTTTGGTGGCTTACTACAAAGTAGTAAAGTTGTGGCAGATAATATTTTAATATCAAAAGAAGCTATAAGAAAATCCAATTTCCAATAGAGTTTTAAATGAAAAAAATTCTTTACCTATCAGGGCTAATTTTTTTAACTGGATGTAGTGAAGGAATTTCAAATTTCACAATAGATCATATTATGAAAAACAATGAAAAATTAAATTTTTCTATTAATTTTAAGAATAATGAGGTTCTAGATAGAGTAAAAGAATCTTCACCAAAAAAAATTGTTTGCAAAAATACTGCTAATAACAATCAAATGTTGGATGCTTATATCGATAGATTTGAGAATAACCAAATTGATGTATCTGTAAAATTCTGCTCAAATAATGACAATAGAAGCTGTGAATCTATAGATATCAGTTCAGTTAAAAAAATCAATTTAGAATGCCAAGCAATTTTCTCTGCAATAATTGGTAATGTGTCTAAATCAGAAAAATTTTCAATTGTATGGGAAGGAAAATAATTTGTTTAAAAATCTGAAACTTAAGTTAATAAATTTAAGTGTTCCATTGTTGGTTATGACAGGGTGTGGTCACGACTATACAATTGAGCCTGCAAGACTTCCAGTGGCCTATGTAGGTAAGGCATATAATCAGCAATTAAACATATCAGGTGGTAGAGTGATACCATATACTTTTGAAGTTGAAACTAATTTCCCTAGTGATATGAATATCTCTATTGAGCCAATAGATCAAAATGAAGCGGATGCTTATAATAATTTAAAAATTTCTGGAGTTCCAAAGTATAAGGGAAATTTTACGATTCATATATATGCGGGTTTTTATGCTAGTGGGGATGGGAAGTTAGATAAGACCTATGAATTTATTGTAAATGAATAAGATATTTAACAATATGATTTTATTTGGTTTAAATAAGAGATAAGTATGAAAAAGAATATACTAATTACCATACTAATCTTACTTTTCATCCTTCAGTCCTTATTAAATTATTACTTCTGGAATCGTACAAAAACACCAGAAATTCATGTTCTAGAAAAACCTTTAAAGATATATTCTTTTGAAGAGAAATATTCGAAAAATAGCACTTTGCCAGAATATTATATTTTGCCAGAAGGTACTGTTTTATATGATGATAGTGACTCTTTGAACAGAAGGGTTATGGTTTACTTTAATTTGCAAGGTGTGGGTTTTAATTTCGAAGAACAAGATCCTGATATTTTAAAGCAACCTAGTGAAGTCAATGCTATAAGGTCAACGGACTTGCCTGATTTACTAAAAGAAATTCCTCTGACTAAAAAAGATATTTATTTAATTATTAAACATGATGACAGTATAAATGACTCCGTACGTTCTATTCTCTTTAAAAAATATAAAATTGATCCATCAGAGTATGAAAAATAATTAAAGAATTCCAATACATATACAAATAAATTTAAAAATTAGAAGAAGCATACTTTCTTAAGCTTCTTCTAATTTTACTACTCACTCACTACGACAATTTTGCCAATCGTCTTATTTGACTCAATCAACAGATGGGCTTGTTTGATGGTTTTAGCATTAATAGGATGTAGAGATGTAAGTCTTGGTGAAATAATAATATTTTGATCAATCATTTTTGCGATATGACTTAAAATTTCAGACTGTTTTGTCATATCTGGGGTTTGGAAACTGGAACGAGTAAACATAAGTTCCCAATGAAATGACAAACTCTTTTTCATCAATAGATTGAAATCGTGGAGATGAGAAAAGGGAACAATACTGCAAATTTTTCCAAATGGCTTAGTAATACTTGGCAAAATATTAAAGTATGAATCTGGTGAGTTACAGATTAAGATATAGTCGACCTCTGCATAACCTATCTGGGCCAATTGAGTCGGAATGTCTTGAGTGTGATCTACGATATGATCTGCCCCTAATTTTCGACACCAATCACTCGTTTGTTGCCGTGAAGCAGTGGCGATAACAGTTAACTGTGGTGCCAGTTTAGCGAGCTGAATAGCCATTGAGCCTACGCCACCAGCACCCCCTATAATCAGTAAAGACGCTGGTTGACTATGAGTATCTTGAGGCGAGTTTTTTGAAATAGTGCTGATCTGGAGTGATAGTCTTTCAGCTAATGCTTCCCATGCAGTTAATGATACTAAGGGAAGAGCTGCCGCATCTTCTATAGAAATGGTGGTAGGCGTATGAGTAATTAATCTTGAGTCAATTGCATGGTAAGTACAATTACCTCCGGAACGGCTAATATCACCTGCATAATAGACCGTATCTCCAATGTTAAATTTTTCAGAAACATGTGTACCCATTTCGGTAATAGTTCCAACAACATCCCATCCTAAAATTGTAGTTTGGCCGTCTTTAGTTTTTCTACGTCGCGCACGTGTGTCGGCAGGATTAATAGAGATTGCTTGAACTTTTACAATAACATCGTGTGGCAGTGTTTGTGGGTAAGGAATTTGAACATCCAGAAATGAATCTGGATGCTCAAGTTCTAATGGCTCACAAATAGCAACTGCATAATTTATTTTGCTATTCATAGGGACTAAGAAGTATGGGGGAGTTGATGAGTAACACTACAAATAATTTTTGTATTACCAAGAATTGAATAGATATCAGCTTTTCGCCAATCATGGTCACCCGCTTTATAGCGTCTTACATTATCTAAACGAGTAAAGATAGGATGCGAGGCATCCATATTTGGTCGATCTGATAGAAAGTAAATTTCCGTCTTTTTCATCCACAAGGTATTACTTTCAGCCCGACTAATTGAATCTAATTGGTACAGCAAAATTTGCCCTAGCTGTAAACCGACTGAAAATAAACAGGATGTTGACCAAGGTTCAACATTCTCATTTAAAATCCGTTTATTGGTGACTAATGCAGAAGCTTTCAGTTCATCTACATTAATCATGACGTCGTTAATGTCTAGTGGAGTTTTGAGGTATTCTCCAAACTCACTTGATTCCATTTTATTTGCGTCATTTTTATAGATAATCTCAATACTCATATTTGAAATATTCAGATTCATGACATTGGTATTTTGAGCTGCTTTAGACATGCTGCCACTAATTGCGATCTTATCAAAGTCAGATTCAATCGGACTTTTACCTGCACGAATCACCATTTTATGGATTAGTTTTTTATAACAAATTGTGCGGTTGTAGAGAGTCTGGATCAGTTGATCAAAGGTGAGTAAAGTAAGCTCAATAATATCGATTGTACTTAAATGCGGTTTTTGGCTTCCATTACTTTTGATAGACCATGTTGGAGGCAAACCAACTTTGCCTAAACAATTAAATTTTATAGTTTCTAAATCTTCAGGCTCATATTGAAAATTATAAATATCATGAGTACTGTTAATATAGCCAGCGCCAAAATAGCGCGTATTTTTATCACCTAAAAATTCATCAACCTCTTTGAAAAATGATAGGTTCACTTCACACCTCTATAGTATTTGGATGTTGAATGGTTGTTATTGTTTAAGATGAAATTTACATAATTAAAGTTTTATATTTTTCATTTGCTACTGCGATTGATTCCTTAATAGATTTAACGGGTTTAATTTTTAAAATTTCTGAAATACTATTTGCACGTTCTTCTAAGCTACCGCCAACAATGTGATATTGGATTCCCAATTCATCAAATGTTTCTTTTAAAAGGTCATCTGAAGCTGAACGGAAAAGCTCATTCACTGGTCGATGCCCATCTTTTGCTAAAGGAAGCTCATTGGGTAAGTGAATGAATGCATCAAATGATTCTTTTACATGACGCTTAAACACTTTACCTAACTCGCTCATAATACTTTCAAAATAAGCAAGCTCAGTGGTTTTAGAAACACTTTCACCTTGTTGTAAATGGATAGATTGATTTGGATTCATGCCATATTTAACGCGGACACTTCCGTAAATCCATTCTTGCAAAGAACAGCCATCTGAAATAAAACGTTCTTTATGTTTATATTCATGAATGACACGGTCCATGTGTCTAGTAATAATCATTTGAATCAATTCAGGAGAACTCACTTCTTCAAGTGTTTTACCAGGTGCTGCATGTGGCAAGATTTCACGCATTGTTCTTGCTTCTGTACGAGGGAGATTTAAATAATCACTAATGATTAAAGAGGTTAAAGTTTTACCAGATGAATATGTTCCAGTTAAGCCAATACGCATTATTATTACCTTCTTATAAGAGTTTATTATTAAGTTAAGTTGTTGAGGTTTATTAATAAATTAATAAACCTCTTTTTTGTGATTAAGCGATTAGTTTCTCAACATCGCTAATAACTTCATTTTTTGTTTTTTCATAATCCATATTTAATACAGTTGGCGAAATTCGGATATTTTCAATATCGCTTATACCAATAAATTTTAACCAGTCATTTAAGTAAGGTGTTGCAAAATCAGAGCCAAAGTTATTAGAAATACCTTCGTAGTAAACGCCACTTGCAATCACTAAATACGCTTTTTTGCCATTTAATAAACCGGTATATCCAGTGTTTGGATCAAAGCCAAATGACCAGCCCGGTTGTGTTACAACGTCGATAAACTGCTTTAGGATGTAAGGAATATTGTTGTTCCAAAGAGGGACGTTAAATACATAGATATCAGCAGATGCAAAGCGATCGTAAACTTCTTTAATTTTTGTCCATGCTTCTTTTTCTTTAGAGTTTGACTCTTGTCCTGTGAACAATGCCATTTTTGCGCCAACAGCATTTTTATCAAACGCAGGGAGGTCATCTTCAAAAAGATTAAGTTCATCTACAACCAAATCGTGATGCTTAGCCTTAAGTTTAGTAATCACTTGTTCGGCAATAAGTAATGATTGACTATTCTCACCACGAGTTGATGAGTTGATATGAAGTACTTTCATCGTATCCTCTATATTAGAGATGTTGTTAAGATATTGTTATTTAATAAATATTATTAAGATTTATTAAATGTCTTATTCATAATAAATTTATAAATTATGAATTTTGTGTTTTAAGCGACTTTAATGGTCTTACCACACAGCACCGTGGTTTCTTTCTTGTGTTGTTGTAAATGCCAGAACTGCTCTGCAATAGTTTCTGGATGTACCGTATAAGCTTTATCTTCTGCCCCAGGTGTTCCATCTACAAAGCCATTCACAATAACTTGGCTCACATATACATCAGAGTCTGCTAGCGTATGAGCAAGTAAATTGGTTGTTTTATATTGGGCAGCAGCGGCAATTGCTAAAGATGAGTATTCTTTTGCGACGAAGTCTATGCCCACTAAATCAAGCGAAAATACCCCGTTAGTCGATAAAATACTGCCTTGATTTCTTTTTAAATCATCTAGACAAGCTTGTACTGTTGCAATATAGCTTGAAACACGAATATGGAAACTTTTGGTCAGGTCAAGTGGATTGGTTGTTAATAAATTTCCTTCAATTTCATGGAAGGCATTCCAATGAATATTTTTAATCTCTCCAAACTGCTTTTTAATTCTTTTGATGAGTTCAGGAATATTTTCGATATTACTTAGGTCACTTGAAAATGAATAAGCTTCAATATTATGTGTGTTAAGTTCTAGAGTTGCCTGTTCAAGTTTCTCCGCATTTCTTGCAACTAAACCTACAGCATAACCCTCTTTCCCAAAGCGATAAGCGAGTGCCCGAGAAATTCCTGTTCCATAACCAAAAATTATAATATTGTTGTTCATTATAAAGTTCCAAAAAATCCAACCATTTGGTTGGAGATACCTTATAATATTTTTTTATAATATATGCAAGAGGAAATTTATGTCTTGGGATACGGAAGGGACGAAGCAAAAAATTTTAGATGCGGCGATTGGCGAATTTGCCAAGTACGGTCCAGATGGCACAACAGTTGATAAAATTGCAAAGATTGCGGGTGTTAATAAAGAGCGTATTTACAATTATTTTGGAGCAAAAAGAGAGCTATTCGACGTTGTTTTAAGTAATGAGTTAATAAAAGTTGCGCAATCTGTACCCCTTAAATCATTTGCAGAAGAAGATATTGCTGAATACGCAGGCCGTGCCTATGACTATCATTATGCACATCCTGAGCTAAGTCGTTTATTGCTTTGGGAAGGACTGATCTATTCATCAGACGAAGTACCAAATGAACGTAGTCGTCGTGAAAACTATAGTTATAAAATCCAAGCGATTAAAAAAGAACAAGACCAAGGAAAAATAACTGATGAAATTGAAGCAAGCTATTTAACTTTCCTGATTTTAGCACTTGCAAATAGTTGGTTTATGTTGCCTCAAGTTGCCAGAATGTTTACCCCGATTGAGGATATTGATAATCCTCATGAAAAGCGTAGAGCAATGATTATTGAATCGGCTAAGCGGTTACTAATGAAATAGTTTTTATAAATAACCTCAATCTACAAATTCTAATTAAATCATCTGATTAATTTTTTAGTTTGACTTCTCTATCTTCCTAGCCTAAATTAACTGGAACGATCGTTCCTGTTAAGTCTAATTATGCGTACAAAAGAATTTGAAACTGATGAAATTGCTGATGCTGCAATGCAGGTTTTTTGGCGTCGTGGTTATGCTGCAACTTCAGTTCAAGACTTGGTTGATGGTACGGGCTTATCTAGAAGTAGTCTTTATAGTACTTTTCAGAGTAAACAAGGGCTTTATCAAAAAGCATTACAACGCTATGAGCTTTTAACCACACTTAATAATGTGGAATTGTTAGGTGGTTCAGGTTCTCCAAAAGCACTTATTAGGCAGTTACTTGTAAATATTGTTGAAGATGAGCTGAACGATTCAGAGCATAAAGGCTGCCTCATCGCAAATGCCTGTTTGGAATTGGCTGGACATGACGAAGATGTCTCCAAATTCGTTATAAGTAATTTACAGAAAATCCAGCATGCTTTAGAGAATTTGTTAATTAAAGCTCAACAATCTGGTGAAATTTCTTCTACGCAAAACCCACGTGCATTAGCGAGTTTCTTTGTAAATACTATTCAAGGTTTACGTGTTTTAGGGAAAGGTAGTCCGCTTGAACAAAGAAAGCAATGTTTAATGGATGTGGTCGAAATTGCTTTAAACGTTTTATAAAACTCATTTAAACCTTAACTATTGTTGAGCTGAATAGTTAAGGTTTTTATTTAACTTAAATTGGAATGATTATTCCAGAATGTGATTTTTAGTTTACACGGAGAACAAATGCCTTCCCATCCTAACGTTATTAAACAAGCTTGTAGCTATACAGAGCAGATTAAGTACGCTGCAAGCGAATTTGAGAGAAAACCTTTATGAATATTAAGTGTGATGAAACATCTCCTCAGTTAACTGATGAATTCACTGCTCAATTACCGATTTGGAAACTGTTGGCTTTTACAGTTGCAGGCTTTCTAACGATCATGACAGAAACTATGCCAGCAGGGCTGTTGCCCCAAATCAGTCAAGGGCTACATATTTCAGAAGCTTACGCAGGTCAGTTAATAGCAGTATATGCCTTAGGTTCGGTTTTAGCCGCAATACCTCTGATTAGTCTTACTCGTAGTTGGAATCGAAGACCCTTGTTACTCAGTGCTATGGCGGGTTTACTTTTATTTAATGCAATTACTGCTTTATCAAATGATTATATTTTGACTTTGATTGCTCGTTTTATTGCAGGGATGGCCGCGGGTGTTATATGGGGGCTTTTAGCAGGTTATGTAAGACGCATGGTGTCAGCATCGTATCAAGGACGAGCTTTGGCAATTGCTGGGGTTGGGCAGCCAATTGCTTTGGCGATTGGTGTTCCTTTGGGTGCATGGTTAGGAACACTGTTTGAGTGGCGTGGCGTATTTTGGATTATGTCTTTATTGGCATTGATTTTATTTGTCTGGATTCGTTTTAGTATTCCTGATTTTGCGGGACAGTCAGCACAAAAAAGATTGCCCATTTTAAAAGTTCTTTTAATGCCAGGCATTAGAGCTATTTTATTCGTTGTCTTTCTTTGGATATTGGCTCATAACATTCTTTATACCTATATTTCGCCATTTTTGGCCTCGACAGGGCAGGCATACAAAGTTGAGACCATTCTTTTTATGTTCGGCATTTCTTCTATAGTGGGTATTTTCCTTACGGGGATGTTCATCGACCGTTCATTAAGAAAAATAACACTTATCAGCTTATTTATCTTTGCAATCGCAACAGTACTATTAGCAGTTTATAGTTCTTCAAGTTTTGTCGTACTCACGAGTGTAGTGTTATGGGGAGTCACTTTTGGTGGGGCTCCGACCTTATTACAAACAGCCTTGGCAAATACTGGGGGTCACGAAGCGGATCTGGCACAGTCGATGTTGGTCACGGTATTTAATCTTGCGATCGCATTTGGTGGTATGGTGGGTGGGGGCTTGCTTGAAAGTTTTGGCGCGGCTTCTTTTCCATGGTTTATGCTGGTTTTTGCCCTTATCGCGTTATCTATCGTTTACCTTGCCCATAAACATGGTTTTATTTCTTCATAAAAGATTTTTGCCCTTCATGGCTATGAAAGTGAAGGGTGAGTTACTTTTTATATCCTGATGTACTGCTAATAAAAATAGTTGATGATTTGGTAAAATAAACCGAAAAATACAAATAAAGTGGAATTTAAATTTAACTAATTATAGGTAAATGGGAATATATTCTTTTAAATTTGCAAAATGAAGTAAAAATTACCAAAAATAATGAAAATTCGCTTTTCTTAGAAAAACAATCCCGCAGGGTGCTGGCTAAACTATATCTCAAGGGTGTGATAGGGATCGAAAAGAGTAGCATGCACCAAAACGTATAACGTTAGTGTGTACTCACCCAAAAGGTCTCGATTCGGCTTAGGACGCTATAGATCAAAAGTTTATAGGCACAAGGTTATAACTTACAAAGTTATGATTGTTGAAGTAAACCATAGATGTTTTCCCTTGACACCCTAAAAAATTCTCTACAATAAAAACGATACTTTACAAGAATATAATTCATATATAAGCCTTATCTTTCTGCGCTACCTCCTGACATTAAAATCTCATCATATGAAGCCTGTGATGTCTGCCTCTCGAAAAATAGTACCAGCGGCTTTACAGATTTTAGGCTAGATTACTATTTTTATTTACGATGTGATCAGCCAAAATTGTTTATATAATAATCTTATTATCATAATAACGAGCTGAATAATATGGAGAATAAAAATCAGTGTCGGCAATGCGCCGTTTGTGGAAAGAGCTTTCCCTTAAAAGATCTGGTGTCTGGTGAAGTCATTCGTAATGTGATCAGTGATGAAATTATAAAAGATCACCCAGACTGGACTTACTCAAGCTTTATTTGTCGGGCCGATCTGGCAGATTATCGAATTAAATATGTTCAGTCGCTATTACGCTCGGAGAAAGGCGAATTATCGAATTTAGAAAACGAAGTGATTGGCAGTATGCAACGCCATGAATTAATTAGCCGAAATACCGAATCCGACTTTGATCAAAAATGGACGTTTGGGGAAAAATTAGCAGATAAGATCGCAACCTTTGGTGGTAGTTGGGCTTTCCTTATTTGCTTTGCTCTATTTTTAACGGGATGGATTATTTTAAATACAGTCGTGATGGTAGTCCGCCCCGTCGATCCTTATCCCTTTATCTTGCTGAATCTAGTATTGTCATGTTTAGCTGCAATTCAAGCGCCTATTATTATGATGAGCCAAAATCGCCAAGAAGCCAAAGATCGGCTGCGTTCCCAACATGACTATCAAATTAATTTAAAAGCTGAGCTTGAAATTCGCCATTTGCATGAAAAAATGGACCATCTTTTATCGCATCAGTGGGAAAGGCTTGCGCATATTCAAGAAATTCAGCTCGATCTTTTAGCTGAAATGAATAAAAAGCGATAAAGATTTTCCGAGTTTCACGTGGAACATGAGTAGAGCGCTATAGATTATTTTGCGGTAGGTCTGAAATTTCTTTATGATTTGCCGCCATGCTCCTTTGCTGTTTCTACGACCATGCCTTTAAACGACAACTTTGTTTACGCTCCACCACAAGATCCGCTTTCAATTTTATTTGAAGATGACGATTTAATTGTGGTTGATAAACCTGCGGGCCTGTTGTCGGTCATGGGTCGTTTACCTGAACATCATGACAGTGCTTATTTACGGGTGCTGGAAAAGTTCCCTTTGGCTAAGGTCACTCATCGTTTAGATATGGCGACATCAGGCTTGCTTATGTTTGCCAAGCATCGTGATGCAGAAGTTGCGGTAAGTAAAATGTTTCAGGCCAGAACAGTCAAAAAACACTATATTGCTTTGGTACAAGGCCAAGTCGCACAAGAGGGAAGCGTTGAAGTTCCGCTCATTACCGACTGGGAAAATCGCCCAAGACAAATTGTACATTTTGAATTAGGTAAACACGCTAAAACCTTATTTCAACCTCTTATCTATGATGAAAATACTGATCAAAGTCGAGTATTACTTGAACCAGTCACAGGGCGTTCACATCAGCTACGCGTGCACATGATGCATATTGGCCATCCGATTATGGGTGACAAGCTTTATCATCCTGAACCTAAACGTTTTCACTTAAACCGTATGGCATTACATGCTGCATATTTGGCTTTCCAACATCCTTTGAAAGGAACAGATGTGGTGATTGAGTCGCAAGTGCCTTTTTAAAATTTATACAATTAAAAAAATTAATTTGATGCAATTGGGAACGGAATATATACCCAAATTGCAATAAAAGTCGGGTATTCTTGATGTCGAATAATATTAATACTGCGACAACAACAAGGATCACTTTATGACTCGTGACTACGAACAATTTCCAGATGACGATAATGGCAACGTACTTTGGCAAATGGCTGAAGATGGGGATGATTTAACCGAGCTGCATGAAATTGAATTTTCTATTGCTTTTCAAGATCAGAAAAATGCAGAGCA
The DNA here is from genome assembly GCF_025514355.1 of Acinetobacter sp. WU_MDCI_Abxe161. Taxonomy (NCBI): domain Bacteria; kingdom Pseudomonadati; phylum Pseudomonadota; class Gammaproteobacteria; order Moraxellales; family Moraxellaceae; genus Acinetobacter; species Acinetobacter sp. WU_MDCI_Abxe161. The sequence goes on along the minus strand of NZ_JAHPTU010000011.1, from coordinate 23,980 downwards.
ATGCGCACTCTATTTGCTTTACCAAGAACAAAAAGTTTCACTTTTCCAAGATGATTCTGTTGAGCCAAATGAATGGGTGATTACCATCTTTGTCAACATGGAACCTGAGTACTCAGATATTGTTGATTTAGAGCAATGGTTTGCCAGTATCGCTGAGAAATTTCAAGGCGAATATGATGGATGGGGCTGTATGGCTTATGTCTTCGAGGAAGGCGATGACGAAGATGACCTGTTGCAGTAAGGTCTAAAATAAAGAGTAGGAGATAAATATGAACTTATCTCAAAAACAAATTGCAGTACGGTTTTTAGAGCTTGCCGCAGCTGGTGAAGTTGATGAAGCCTATAGCAATTACACTGCGCCGAACTTCAAGCATCACAACCCTTATTTTGCAGGTGATGCGACTTCTTTGAAGGAAGGTATGCGTGAAAGTGCAATTGAAACTCCTAACAAAGTCTTTGATGTTCAACATGTCATTGAAGAGGGTGATTTGGTTGCTGTGCATTCAAAACTTGAAATGCAAATGAATGGCTTAACCACCTTGACCGTGGTTCATATTTGTCGTTTTGAAAAGGGTAAAATTGCTGAGTTTTGGGATATCGGTCAAGTACAGCCCGACCCTCTCATCAATGAAAATGGTATGTTTTAATGAGAAGCCCGAAAAATAATTCGGGCTTTTTTATTTATGTATGAATTAAAACTTCCACTGTGCCGAAATTGAGGCGTTTAGTGGTTCACCTGGTTGAACCCACAAATCGCTATAGCTTGAAACATAGTAAGTTTTATCAAACAGGTTGTTCACATTGAGCTGATAGCGTAAACGGTCAGATGGGGCATAGTAGCCATTTAAATTGACCAATGTATAACTCGGTAAATTAAAGCCATTATCAAGGTTATGTCCGCTGCGCTCGCCAACATAAGTAAGGTTGGCACCTACACCTGCTTTTCTCGGACCTTCTTGTAGAAATTCATAATTAGTACTTACGGAGCCTTGGTGTTTTGGAACATTGCTTAGACGTGCACCTTTTGCCAAGTCTTGGTCTTTTTCAATTTGGGCATCGGTATAACTATAGTTAGCATTGACGAACCAGCGGTCATTGATCTGACTATTTAAGTCAAACTCAAGCCCTTTACTACTGACTTCACCTGCTGCGGTTTGAAAGTTACTATCGATTGGGTCTGTCGTTAGCACGTTTTGTTTTTTCATTTTAAACAAAGCGAGACTCAGCACACTTTGGTCATTCACTTTATATTTGGTGCCGACTTCATAGCTTTCGCCTTTTTCAGGGGCAAAAGTCTGACCATTTCGGTTCATACCACTATTCATGGCAAATGAGCGGCCATAGTTTGTATAAAAAGCCCATTGCTCAGAAGCTTTAAAATTTACTCCGAAACGCGGACTATTTTGATGAAGGGTCTGGTTGCTTTCAGTCTGGGTCAGGTGATTCTTAAAATCTTGTTCGACCTGATCAAAACGGTTGCCGAAAAGCACACTCCACTGATCATTGAAAAAGATCTGATCTTGTAGATTAAGTGCAAAGTAACGCTGCTGTTCTTTGGTGTTGGTAAACGGTGCTAAGTTTGGTAAATATTTGCCATATTCAGGTTGGTAAATATCAATTGTGTTTGGTGAGCCTGTGCTGTGGTTGCGACGAAGCTGGTTTTGTTTGTAGTCGAGTTGACCAAGTTCAGTTGAAAGTAAAATTTCATGGCGAGCCCAAGACGTATCAAGCTTGCCCAGTAACTCTGTCTGAGCCAGAACATCTTCACTCGTATAATCACGATAGCGGCGTTGGCGCTCTAAAGTATGACCATCGGCCTGCATACGTCGTGGTTCGGTTGAAAAGCCGATCATTTGAGCGTCTTTATAACTGACCGCACTATTAAGTTTCCAGTCAGGGTTGAATTCATGATTAAGGCGTAACTGGTAAAAGTAGTCTTTTACTTTCATATCGCCGTCATCAGGCTCGCCTGTAAAGGTTTCTGGGTCCATCACAAACTGGTGATTGACTGTGCTTACCCCACGGTCAAAGGTTCCTTTGTGCTCTGTAAATTCACTGTCAAAGTCGAGTTGTGTCTGGTCTGAAATTTTCCATGTGAGCTGTGGCGAAAAGAACCAGCGTTCACTGCTGACATGATCACGAAAGCTTTGATTATCTTCGTGAGCCACTGCTAAACGATAAGCCAGTTCATCGTTTATAGGCGCGGTGTGTTCCAGACTAATTCGATATTGTTCTTGGGTATTGGCGCGTAGATTAAGTTCACTTTCGCTTTCCCACTGTGGTTTTTTACTATTGAGATTGAGCAACCCCCCTGTTTCGCCGCGGCCATATAAAGCCGCCATTGGTCCTTTTAAAAACTCTAAAGATTCAATGTTCACTACATCTTTTGGGGTACTAATCCCTCGGTTGACACTCAAGCCGTTTCGAATCATAGCTGCACCTAAATTTGGGTCACCACTAAAGCCTCGGAAAGAGTAGTTATCCCAAAAGCCGCCGCCATAATTATTTTGATGAAAAACTCCACTCACTAAAGTTAACGCGTCATCAATCCGTTGAACGTCTTGTTGTTCCATTATTTGTTTAGAAAGATAAGCACGGTTAAAAGGGACATCTAAAACATCGTGAGTAAATTTAGTCGCCGAGCTATTTTGGCTCACATCTTCTCGGGTGCTTTCAGCCTGAACACGTATGGTCTCAAGTACCGCTGACGTTTCTTCTCCCCAAGTGAGTGTTGATATAAAAGAAAGACCCAACGAAGACAACAATCCTAATTTGTGTCGCATAAATCATCAGCCATAAAAGACAAAAGGAAATAAATGTAATAGTATAACGTTACATTATTTTATTGATTACCGCTATGTCTTTAGAAAAAAATATTGAGCGTTTACAGTCGATTGATGCCTTACGTGGTTTGGTTATCATCATTATGTTACTCGACCATGTAAGGGAAACTTTCTATTTACATAAACAAGTTATCGATCCAATGGACGTAACAGTAACGGAACCAGCTTTATTTGGTAGTCGATTATTGGCCCATATTTGTGCTCCGGTTTTTGTACTTTTAACCGGCATTTCCGCTTTTTTATTTCAATCAAAAAAACAAGATTTACGGCAAACGCGTGCTTTTCTATTAAAACGTGGCTTATTTTTGATTGTGCTAGAACTTACGCTTGTGAATTTTGCATGGACAGCGACTTTTCCGCCTGAAGTCATTTATTTACAGGTAATTTGGGCAATTGGTATTAGTATGGTGGTGTTGGCTTGCTGTGTGAGTTTACCGTTGCCTGTTCTTGCTGGTGTAGCGTTGGTCATTATTTTTGGGCACAACTTATTAGATTCTGTGCACTTCTCACAAGGCATCCTACAGAATATATGGTTCGTTTTACATGATCGGGGTTGGATCGAGTTCGCGGGCATAAAACTGCGTACAAGCTATCCTGTTTTACCTTGGATTGGGGTGATTTTATTAGGTTACGTTTTAGGTCAGTTCTTTAGTTCAAAATATACTGCAAAGCAAAGAACCCGCGCTTTACTCAGTATCGGTTTGGCAAGTCTTGGGTCGTTTGTTTTACTGCGTTTTATCAATGTCTATGGCGACCAGCCTTGGCAACATTTTGAGTCATTACAACTGACGTTAATGAGCTTCTTTAACCTCACCAAATACCCACCATCTTTACTATTTATTTTGCTAAATGTTGGGATTGGCTTGCTTGTGCTCGTTGCTTTTGATCGTATGCAGCAATACTCATTTTTAAAACCATTGGTCGTGTTTGGTTCAGTGCCTATGTTTTTTTATTTATTGCATTTATATGTGCTGAAAATGATGTATGTGTTTGCACTCAGTGTGTGGGGAGCTAACTACGGGAATTATTTGTCGGTCAACCATGTGTGGATGTTGTGGCTAATTATGATTGCGCTGTCTTTTGCACTCTATCCAGCGGTTAAATGGTTCTCGAAATTTAAACATCAAAACAAGCATATTTCGATTTTAAAATATTTCTAATTTCCAAAACGTGGGTAAAGCGAGTTCAATAATGCTCGCTTTACTTGCTTACATCTAAATACAGAGTTTCTTTCACTTCTTCCATGACGACATAACTGTGTGAAGATGCCGAAGCGGGAAGTTTCTTTAATAGATCTCCCAATAAGCGGCGGTATGCACTCATTTCTTTTAAGCGAGCTTTTACAAGGTAGTCAAATTCGCCTGAAATGAGGTGACATTCGAGCACTTCAGGAATCTCAACTAAGTCTCTGGCTACCTGATCAAATACATCACCAGATTTGGCAGATAACTTAATTTCTAAAAAGACCAGCAGGTTACGGTCTACGTAAGCTGGGTTTAGACGGGCGTAATAACCCATGATAATACCATCGCGTTCAAGGCGTTTTACACGCTCTGAACAGGGGGTGGTAGACAGGTTGACTCTCGATGCCAATTCACTAATCGCAATTCGTCCTTCGCGCTGCAAAATGTCCAGAATCATGCGATCTATACGATCTAAGGGGCGCATAGATATTTCCTCTTTTTTTAAAATTCTCGCGAGAAAAACATAAATTTACCTAGATTATACCCTGAAAAACAGTGAAATAAACTATTGAAGCAGAAATATACTAGTGAAATAAACTGGTGTGCGTGAGGGAATGGAAATGCGCGTAATTGTTTTAGGTAGCGGCGTTATTGGAGTGGCAAGTGCCTATTATCTAGCTCAACAAGGAGCTGAGGTTACTGTTCTCGATCGCCAGTCAGGTCCTGCTGAAGAGACAAGTTTTGGTAACGCAGGGCAAATTTCGCCTGGGTATTCGACCCCTTGGGCAGCACCAGGAATTCCTTTTAAAGCTGTGAAGTGGATGTTCCAACATCATGCACCGCTTGCCATTAATTTAGATGGCAGTATGTGGCAGTTACAGTGGATGGCGCAAATGCTGAAAAACTGTAATCCACAAAGTTATGCTGTGAACAAAGAACGTATGATGCGCGTGGCTGAATATAGCCGTGATTGTTTACGTGAACTCAGAAAAGATACAGGTATTAACTACGAAAACCGTGCTAAAGGCACGTTACAGTTATTCCGCAAAGAAGCACAAATGGAAGCGGTTCAACGCGACATTAGCGTGCTTGAAGAGTGCGGCGTAAGCTACGAATTATTAAATGGCAATGAACTTGGTCGTGTAGAACCAGCGTTGGCAAATGCGCAAGATAAACTCGTTGGTGGTTTACATTTACCAAATGACGAGACAGGTGACTGTTATTTATTTACTAATGCTTTAGCTCAAATTGCCAAAGAGTTGGGTGTTAACTTCCAATTCAACCAAAACGTAGAAAAATTGATTGTTGAAGGCGATCAAATTAAAGGCGTTCAGGTCAATGGTAAGGTCTTAACTGCTGACCGTTATGTTTTAGCGTTTGGTAGCTATTCACGTGATTTCTTGAAACCACTTGATCTACAGTTGCCTGTATATCCTGTGAAAGGTTATTCGTTGACGATTCCAATTGTTGACCCAGCTTTTGCTCCGCAATCTACAGTGCTTGATGAAACCTACAAAATTGCGATTACTCGTTTCGACCAACGTATTCGCGTAGGCGGTATGGCAGAGTTAAGTGGATTCAATTTAGGTCTAAATGAAGACCGCCGTGCAACCTTGCAAATGGTGACTCAGGACTTGTTCCCAGGCGGTGATATGGCACAGGCGTCTTTCTGGACTGGTCTACGTCCAATGACTCCAGACAGTACTCCAATTATTGGTGCGACTCGCTTTAAAAATCTGTTCTTGAATACAGGCCACGGTACTTTAGGCTGGACCATGGCATGTGGTTCAGGAAAATTAATCAGTGACATCGTATTGAATCATAAGACTGAAATCAGTACAGATGGTCTTTCAATTCAGCGTTATTCACAAGCGCATGCTGCATAACGGACGTTAGGAAAGTAATCATGCCTCGTCCTATTACCGCAGTGATCCACCGTCAAGCCTTACAAAATAACTTAGCGGTGGTACGCAAGGCTATGCCAGACAGTAAGGTCTTTGCCGTTGTAAAAGCCAATGCTTACGGACACGGAATTGAACGTGTTTATGAGGCATTTAAAGCAGCAGATGGCTTTGCCTTACTTGATCTTGATGAAGCAAAACGAATTCGTGCTCTAGGTTGGACAGGTCCGATCTTGTTGCTCGAAGGGATTTTCTCTCCTCAAGATCTATTTGATTGTGTGCAATATCAACTCAGTTTCACCATTCATAGTGAAGTGCAAATTGAGTGGGTTGAAAAGCATCCTTATCCTGCTCAATTTGATGTTTGCCTAAAAATGAACAGTGGTATGAACCGTCTCGGTTTTAAACCACAGCACTATGTTCAGGCTTGGGAACGTTTAAACAATTTGGCGAGCGTGTCCAAGATTACCCACATGATGCATTTTTCAGATGCAGATGGCGATCGTTTTGGCCAGAAGGGTATCGATTATCAAATTACTGCATTTGAAGAAATTATTAAAGATTTACCGGGTGAAAGGTCGGTAAGTAATAGTGCGGCAATTCTGCGTTATCAAGATCAGCTCAAATCAGACTATGCACGTAGCGGCATCATGCTTTATGGCAGCTCGCCAGACTACCCAACGCACAATATTGCGGATTGGGGCTTACAACCGACCATGAGCTTACGCAGTGAAATTATTTCTGTTCAACATTTAGAACCGAATGAAAGCGTAGGTTATGGCTCAAACTTTGTCGCAGAGCAGCCCATGAAGATTGGGATTGTGGCTTGCGGCTATGCCGATGGTTATCAGCGTATTTCTCCAACAGGAACACCTGTTTTAGTGGACTCTGTTCGCACTCGCACAATTGGCCGTGTCAGCATGGATATGTTGGCAGTCGATTTAACGGGTATTGAGAGTGCCAACATCGGCAGTGAAGTCGTGCTCTGGGGCCAATCAAGTACAGGCATCGTTTTACCTATTGATGATGTCGCAGTTTCATCCGGTACGGTGGGCTATGAACTGATGTGTGCTGTCACCGCCCGTGTTCAATTTATTAATCAGGTATAAGGAAATCCGAATGTCGAATTCAGATATACAAAAGATCAATACTAACGAAGTCATGAGTGCCGTGACTGTTTTTAACAAAGTGGTTTATCTGTCAGGTCAGGTCCCTAAAAATACCGAGCAAGACGTGGCAGGCCAAACTCGTGAAATTCTTGCAACGATTGATGAACTGTTGGCATTAGCCAATACAGATAAATCTCGCTTGCTCTCTGCACAGCTCTATTTAAAAAATCTTTCTGACTTTTCAACCGTAAATGCAATTTGGGTTGACTGGTTAAAAGGGTGTGTTGCTCCATCACGTGCCACAATTCAGGCCGATTTGGTCAATCCGGAGTGGCTCATTGAAATTGCCGTGACGGCAGCACAAAAGTAATTCGTTTTTACTCCAAAAATGATGATGTATCTAACAGAAGGAAGATAGATACGGTTTAACCAGTCATTTTTGGTGAACAGATTCAGTGACCTATGGCATACGGTTCGATTTTCGCCATAGGTTGCTGATCTTAACAAAGGAATTCAAAAAGGAATTTTAATATGACAACGGCTCGTCATTCAGATACAGAAAATTCTCCTGATCATCTGCAACGAAAACTGTCTAACCGTCATTTACAACTGATTGCTATTGGCGGTGCAATTGGAACCGGCCTATTTATGGGTTCGGGCAAAACTATCTCCCTCGCAGGTCCTTCAATTCTTTTAATTTATATGATTATTGGAGGAATGTTCTTTTTCTTAATGCGTGCAATGGGCGAGTTGCTCCTTGCAAATCTGCATTACAAATCTTTTGTTGATATGGCTCATGACCTGATTGGTCCTTGGGCTGGTTATTATTTGGGCTGGACCTATTGGTTAGGCTGGGTGCTGGTCGGTATTGCGGACCTTTCAGCAGTCATAAACTATTTGAGCTTCTGGTTGCCGGATGGCACGAGTTTTTCACCAATACAGCAGGCCATGATTAGTGCAGGCTGTGTATTGTTTGTGATGGGTCTTAACCTACTGACAGTACGCCTATTTGGTGAAATCGAATTTTGGTTTGCACTCATTAAGATTTTGGCCATTATTGGTCTAATCGGTGTGGGCGGCTATATGATTTTCAGCCATTTTCAAGCTCCACAAGGTGCTGTAGCAAGTTTTAGTAACGTTTGGTCGCATGGCGGTTTATTCCCGAAAGGTACGGAAGGTTTCTTGGCAGGATTCCAGATTGCCGTGTTTGCTTTTGTTGGGGTTGAACTGGTGGGCACAACAGCTGCTGAAACCAAAGATCCCCAAAAGAACTTACCGAAAGCAATTAACGCGATTCCGGTACGTATTATTTTGTTCTATGTGCTAGCACTCTTTATTGTGATGTCAGTAACACCTTGGGACCATATTCGTGCAGACAAAAGTCCGTTTGTTGAGTTGTTCTTAAATGCGGGCATTCCTGTTTCTGCCATTATCATGAACTTGGTGGTGCTATCTTCAGTCATGTCTTCAATGAACAGCGGTGTATTTTCAACCAGTCGTATGCTGTTCGGTTTATCAAAAGATGGTCAGGCACCGGGAGCATTTGGTCGCTTATCAAAACGTGCAGTTCCGTCGAACGGCTTAATCTTCTCATGTATTTTTATTATGGGCGGAGCAGTGCTTCAGTACTTTGTTCCCAACACCATGGAAGCATTTACCTTGGCAAGTTCACTTTGTGTGATTCTATTCATTAGTGTCTGGAGTCTTATCATGGTGTGCTATTTACGCTATCGTAAATTACGTCCTGAATTACATGAAAAATCGACTTTTAAAATGCCGGGCGGCGTTTGGATGAGTTATGTTGTTTTGGCATTTATGCTTTTCACTTTAGTCATCTTAGCGCTAGAGCCAGATACTTTAAAGGCGTTATATGTCAGTCCAGTATGGCTAGTCATTTTAGGTGTTACCTATCATGTGTTGTATAAACCACGGATGAAAAAAATAGGACGTGAACTCGTCAACGATCATTAAGTTTTATTAAAAAGCCAATCCATTATGATTGGCTTTTTTTATTTCTATTAGATTTTTTATCGGAATAATATTGTTTATTTTTGGATCAATAGAGCAATTTGGAGGGTGTTGGAAAAGTACATCTAGCATGATCGCATGCTACACTTCGGCTAATCTGGAAATCCAGATTGGTTAATTAAAATTGCCGTGAAGGCACTACATAAATAATGTGACTTAAAAAAATCAGGACAAACGATTTATCAATTAAGGGAAAAATATACTTGAACATCTTGTCCTGAGGTATAGACTCAGCAACCCACGATATATGGTTCGTTTTTCTCCCTATAGGTTGCTGATTTAAATTAAGCAAAATATAAAAAGGACTTCTAATATGACAATGGTTCATCATTCTGATGAGGCAAGCTCCCCTGATCATTTACAACGGAAATTAAGTAATCGCCACTTACAATTGATTGCAATTGGCGGTGCAATTGGAACGGGCCTATTTATGGGCTCGGGCAAAACCATCTCCCTCGCAGGTCCTTCAATTCTCGTTATTTACATGTTAATTGGCGGGATGTTCTTTTTTCTAATGCGTGCATTAGGTGAATTATTACTTGCTAACTTACATTACAAGTCATTTGTTGATATGGCGTATGACTTGATTGGCCCATGGGCTGGTTATTATATCGGCTGGACCTATTGGTTAGGCTGGGTACTGGTGGGTATTGCGGACCTTTCAGCGGTTATTAACTATTTAAGTTTCTGGCTGCCCGAAGGTGCCAGTTTCTCACCCATGCAACAGGCCATGATTAGTGCAGGCTGTGTACTATTCGTTTTAGGGCTGAACCTGCTTACAGTAAAGCTATTTGGTGAAGTTGAATTCTGGTTTGCACTGATTAAGATTTTGGCGATTATTGGCCTGATCGGCGTAGGTGGCTACATGATTCTCACTCATTTCCAAGCCCCTCATGGTGATGTTGTGAGCATCAGTAATGTATGGTCACATGGCGGTATATTTCCAAAAGGTGTAAGCGGATTTTTGGCAGGTTTCCAGATCGCCGTGTTTGCCTTTATTGGCGTTGAACTGATTGGTACAACAGCGGCTGAAACGAAAGATCCACAAACCAACTTACCGAAAGCAATTAACGCGATTCCACTACGTATTATCCTGTTCTATGTGTTGGCACTTTTTGTCGTAATGTCAGTAACACCTTGGAATCACATCCGTGCAGATAAAAGTCCGTTTGTTGAGTTGTTCTTAAATGCAGGTATTCCGATTTCAGCCATCATCATGAACTTGGTAGTGCTATCTTCAGTCATGTCTTCAATGAATAGCGGCGTGTTTTCAACCAGTCGTATGCTGTTCGGTTTATCAAAAGATGGTCAAGCACCGAGCGCATTGGGACGTTTATCAAAGCGTGCAGTGCCATCGAACGGTTTAATCTTCTCATGTATTTTCATTATGGGCGGAGCAGTACTTCAGTACTTTGTTCCAAACACGATGGAAGCATTTACTCTGGCAAGTTCACTTTGTGTGATTCTATTCATTAGTGTGTGGATTTTAATCATGGCGTGTTATTTACGTTATCGTAAAACTTGTCCTGAACTTCATGCCGCATCAACCTTTAAAATGCCGGGTGGTGTGCTGATGGCTTATGTCGTTATTGCATTCTTCTTGTTTACTTTGGTGATTTTGGCACTCGAGCCAGATACATTAAAAGCTGTATACGTGAGTCCACTATGGTTGGTGGTTTTAAGCGTAACTTATTTTGTGTTCTATAAGCCACGTATAAGAAAATTAGGTCAAGAAACTTTTGATTAATGTTTCATAGTTTCAAAAAAGCCAATCATCAGTGATTGGCTTTTTTATTTAATATTTAATCAACTAACAAATGTTGGTATTTATCGGCTTGTTTGCGTAAATAATCCCAAACTAACTTAATGCGCGGTTCATGTTGTAAATCAACAAAGGTCAGCATCCAGAAAGTATGGGTAAAGCGAACTTGCTGTTCTAATACTTCTTCGAGTTCAGGCTTATCATCTGCCAGAAACTTGGGCAAAATCGCAAGCCCCGCACCAGCGCTCACGGCAATTTGTTGAGCCAAAATACTGCTGCTACGGAAGTTGGCATTCAGTTTTAAAGGTAGCCGTTCTAGACAGTACAGTTCAGGGCTATATACCAGATCATCAATATAATTCACAAAACGATGTTGGGTTAAATCTTCTAAACCACGAATGGGTGGGTTTTGTGCCAGATAGTTTTGGCTGCCATAAATTTTTAAGCAGTAGTCTGATAACCGCGTAATGATATAGGGGCCAGACGTTGGACGATCAATTGACACCACAATGTCTGCTTCACGGTGTGAGAGCTTAATCATTTTCGGCACAGGAATCAGGTCGATGGTGAGCAGTGGATATTGAATAGAGAACTCAGCCAGTAAGCGGGCCAAAAACGCAGTACCAAAACCTTCAGGTGTGCCAATTCGCACACGACCTTGCAAAGGTTGATGTGGTTTTTCAATTTGTAAGAAAGCTTGTTCCATTTGCTCGACTCGAGGAACGAGTGCCATCCCTTCGAGTGTTAGCTCATAACCCGTCGCTTCACGCTTAAACAACGTTGTACCTAAAGCAAGTTCTAGTGCCTGAATCCGTCTAGCAACCGTACTGTGCTCGACACCAATAATCCGTGCAGCATTGGTTAGGGTTTTAGTTCGAGCTAAAACCAGAAAAAAATGTAGATGATCCCAATCCACTTTCATTTTTGTTGTGATCCTTGTGCATATTTGCACAACAATCGTGCATGAATTTCCGTTGGTGGTCAAAGTTTTCTTTGTTAGTCTCAATTGAAACTGGAATAAAGAAAATACGATCAAAAAGTATTTTCTAATAATTGAACACAATAAAAATATGGCCTACGGAGAGGTTATGAACACAATCCAAAAAATCGAATTGGAAACCGCTAAATTACTCATTAACGGAAATTTTATCGAGTCTGAAACACAGGAATGGCAAGACATTATTAACCCTGCAACTCAGGAAGTGATTGGTCGTGTACCATTTGCAACGGTTAAAGAAGTTGATGCTGCTATTCAATCTGCACAAGATGCTTTTGCTTCTTGGCGTCAGACCCCAATTCAGGCACGCATGCGCATCATGCTCAAGCTACAAGACTTGATTCGTGCCAACATGAAAGAAATTGCGCAAGTACTGACTGCTGAACAGGGCAAAACCTTGGCAGATGCTGAGGGTGATATTCAACGTGGTTTAGAAGTCGTTGAACATGCTTGTTCGATCGGCACCTTACAAATGGGAGAATATGTTGAGGGTGTCGCGCGTGGTGTAGACACGTATACCTTGCAGCAACCTTTGGGTGTATGTGCGGGTATTACTCCGTTTAATTTTCCGGCCATGATTCCACTTTGGATGTTCCCAATGGCAATCGTATGCGGCAATACCTTCGTTTTAAAACCATCAGAACAAGATCCGTTATCAACCATGATGCTGGTTGAACTTGCGATTCAAGCAGGTATTCCAGCAGGTGTGCTCAACGTTGTGCACGGCGGTAAAGAAGTGGTTGATCGCTTGTGTACTCATAAAGATATTAAAGCAATTTCATTTGTAGGTTCAACTGCGGTTGGCACACATGTTTATAACCTTGCAGGACAACATGGTAAACGCGTGCAGTCGATGATGGGTGCAAAAAACCATGTTGTGGTCATGCCTGATGCCAATAAAGAACAAACATTAAATGCTTTAGTCGGTGCAGCGTTTGGTGCGGCTGGGCAACGTTGTATGGCATTGTCTGTTGCAGTCATGGTTGGCGACAGCAAACAGTGGATTCAAGAGTTAGTTGAAAAAGCGAAAACCTTAAAAGTAAATGCAGGCTATGAGCCAAATACTGATATTGGGCCAGTGATTTCAAAACGTGCTAAAGCGCGAGTGCTTGACTTGATTAATAGCGGTGTCGAGCAAGGTGCAGAACTGCTGCTCGATGGTCGTGATGTTCAAGTACAAGGCTATGAGTCTGGTAATTTTGTCGGCGCGACGATTTTTAGCGGCGTAAATACCGACATGCGTATTTATAAAGAAGAAATCTTCGGTCCTGTTCTTTCTATTATTTGTGTAGACACACTTGACGAAGCGATTGCTCTTATCAACGCCAATCCATTTGGTAACGGTGTAGGTCTATTTACACAAAGCGGTGCGATTGCACGTACTTTCCAAAACCTGATTGATATTGGTCAAGTCGGTATCAACATTCCAATTCCTGTGCCAGTACCTTTCTTTAGTTTTACCGGTTCAAGAGGCTCTAAACTTGGTGATTTGGGACCATACGGCAAACAAGCTGTGCAGTTCTATACTCAGACCAAAACGATTACCAGTCGCTGGTTTGAAGATAGCCATGAAGTTGGCGGTGTAAATACAACTATTAGTTTACGTTAAGGGGATCACGGATGAATATCGCCTTTATCGGTCTAGGTAATATGGGCGGCAGAATGGCCCAAAACCTACTCAAAGCCGGAATCAAAGTTTATGGTTATGACCTCAGTGAAGTCGCGATTCAGCACTTTGCCGAGGCAGGTGGTGTGGTATGTGACAGCCCGCAGGCAGCAGCAAAACAAGCTGATGTGGTCATTACTATGTTGCCTGCAGCCAAGCATGTTAAAGAAGTTTACTTGGGTGAAAATGGTGTATTGGAAGTGCTAAAAGCAGGTAGCTTATGTATTGATAGCAGTACTATTGACCCGCAGACTATTAAAGACATTGCCGCTGTTGCAGAGAGCAAAAATATTAAAATCTGTGATGCACCAGTTTCAGGTGGAACCATTGGTGCCCAAGCAGGAACTCTAACCTTTATGGTGGGTGCCGATGAGCAAACCTTTAATGAAGTAAAACCTGTGCTTAGTCACATGGGCAAAAATATTGTTCATTGTGGTGATGTCGGTGCAGGTCAAATTGCCAAAATCTGCAATAACCTGATTTTAGGTATTTCAATGGCTGCTGTTGCCGAAGGTATGGCGCTGGGCGTGAAGTTAGGTATCGACCCACAAGCATTGGCTGGCGTCATTAACACCTCAAGCGGTCGTTGCTGGAGCTCTGATGTGTGTAACCCATGGCCGCATATTAATGAAAATGCGCCAGCATCTCGAGGTTATCAAGACGGCTTTGCGACTCAGCTGATGCTGAAAGATTTGGGCCTTGCGGTAGAAGCGGCAGGGCAAGTGAAACAACCTGTGGTGTTGGGCGGTATGGTGCAACAGCTCTATCAGCAAATGTGCATGCGCGGGAATGCCAATCTTGATTTTTCGAGCATTATTCAGCAATACCTGCCACAAGAGGCATAATGACAAAGCCAAAGGATGGCTTTAAACACATTAAACTCTGTCGTGAATAACAAAAAATCCGGACTGAGGGAAAAGATATGATGGATTATCAAAATGCTGCACAGGCTTTCGATTTGGAAAGTACTGCAAAACAGATGTTATCAGGTTCACTTGATGCCTTAAATGCTTGTTATGAATGCTGTGATCGCCATACAGATGGCGACAAAATTGCGCTGTATTGGCAAGGAAAAGACGGCCGAAAAGAGCAGTATACTTTCCGTGAATTAAAGGAATGGTCGAGTCAGTTTGCTAACTTCTTAAAATCACAAGGTGTAAAAGCGGGTGACCGTATTTCAGGGCTATTACCAAGAACACCTGAATTGATCGTGACTATTTTTGCAGCTTGGCGAATTGGTGCAGTTTATCAACCACTCTTTACTGCGTTTGGTCCAAAAGCGATTGAGCACCGGATTCAGCTTGCACAAAGTAAGCTGGTGGTGACCGACATAGGCAACCGTAGCAAGCTTGATGAAATTGAAAATTGCCCTGCAATTGTGACGGTGGCCGATGCACAAGGTACTCCGCTCAAAGCAGGTGATTTTAATTTCTGGAATGAAGTGAAGCAGCAGTCCGATCAATGTGATCTGGTCATGCGTAGCATCCAAGATCCATTTTTACTCATGTTTACGTCTGGTACTACAGGGCCTGCCAAACCATTGGAAGTGCCTTTAAAAGCACTGATTGCCTTTGGTCGATATATGCAAGATGCCATTGGGTTAACCGAAGAAGACTCGTTTTGGAATATTGCCGACCCGGGTTGGGCGTATGGTCTGTACTATGCGATTACTGGGCCGTTATTCTTGGGTCACGCTACCTTGTTCTATGAAGGTGGTTTCAGCACAGATAGTTTATGCCAAATTGTGAAAGATTATAAAATTAACAACTTGGCAGGTGCACCAACGGCTTACCGCATGATGATGGCAGCTGACTCAGCACAAATGGCGCCGTTAAAAGGTCAGTTCCGTGTGGTGAGTAGTGCAGGCGAGCCACTCAACCCAGAAGTAATCCGCTGGTTTAAACAAGTGCTTGATGCTCCGATTTATGACCACTATGGGCAAACTGAAGTCGGCATGGTGGTGTGTAATCATCATGGTTTAAAACATGAAATTCATGCCGGTTCAGCAGGTTTCCCAAGTCCGGGCTACCGTGTTGCGATTGTCAATGAACAAGGTGAAGAACTTCCAGCCGATACACCGGGAATTTTAGCAGTCGATATTAGCCAGTCTCCAATGATGTGGTTTGGCGGCTATAAAGAAAGCCGTAAATCACCTTTCGTTGGTCACTACTATTTAACTGGTGACACTGCCGAGCTTCATGCTGATGGCAGCATGAGCTTTGTTGGTCGTAGTGATGATGTAATCACCACATCGGGTTACCGCATTGGTCCGTTCGATGTAGAGAGTGC
Organism: Acinetobacter sp. WU_MDCI_Abxe161; assembly: GCF_025514355.1. NCBI lineage: Bacteria > Pseudomonadati > Pseudomonadota > Gammaproteobacteria > Moraxellales > Moraxellaceae > Acinetobacter > Acinetobacter sp. WU_MDCI_Abxe161. The sequence continues at coordinate 8,201 of NZ_JAHPTU010000011.1, read as the reverse complement.
TTTACTCGAACATGAAGCGGTGGTTGAAGCAGCAGTGATTGGTGTACCTGACCCAGACCGCACCGAAATCGTTAAGGCATTCGTGATTTTAGCCGCAGATGCGCAACCTTCAGAGGCACTTGCTGAACAACTTAGCCAATTTGTAAAAAAACGACTTTCTGCACATGCTTACCCACGTTTAGTTGAATTTGTGAGTGAATTACCTAAAACTCCGAGTGGCAAAATTCAGCGCTTTTTACTGCGCAATCAAGAAATTGCTAAACAACAAGCTAAAGCAGGGTAAAGGAAATAACAATGCAATTTACCGAAGAACAATTACTCATTCGTGATATGGCGAAAAGTTTCGCTCAAGAACAAATCAAACCCAATGCCAGTGATTGGGACCGAGACGGAACATTCCCGAAAGACACATTGGCTCAAATGGGTCAACTCGGTTTTATGGGAATGCTTGTTTCAGAGCAATGGGGTGGTTCAGATACAGGTAACTTGGCGTATGTACTGGCGCTTGAAGAAGTTGCTGCAGCCGATGGTGCAACCTCGACCATCATGAGTGTACATAACTCGGTTGGTTGTGTGCCTATTTTAAAGTTTGGTACCGATGAGCAAAAAGAGCGTTTTTTAAAACCTTTAGCACAAGGTGAAATGATCGGCGCTTTTGCTTTAACCGAACCGCATACAGGTTCAGATGCAGCGGCCATCAATACCCGTGCGGTGAAAGATGGCGATGATTACATTTTAAATGGTGCCAAGCAGTTTATTACCTCGGGTGATAATGCAGGCGTGATTATTGTGTTTGCAGTAACCGACCCAAGTGCAGGCAAAAAGGGGATTAGTGCATTTTTAGTCCCACGTGAAACACCGGGTTACGAAGTAATTCGTGTTGAAGAAAAACTCGGTCTGCATGCTTCAGATACCTGTCAGATCGCGCTGACCGATGTGCGCATTCATAAAAGCCTCATGCTAGGTAAAGAAGGCGAAGGTCTGAAAATTGCTCTTGCCAATTTAGAGGGCGGACGTATTGGTATTGCTGCACAAGCAGTCGGTTTAGCACGTGCGGCGCTCGAAGAAGCAACCCGTTATGCCAAAGAGCGTATTACTTTTGGAAAACCAATTTTTGAGCATCAAACCATCGCGTTTCGCCTTGCCAGTATGGCAACTGAAATTGAAGCAGCGAGACAACTGGTTCACTACGCTGCGCGTTTAAAAGAAGCAGGACAACCGTGTTTGAATGAAGCTTCAATGGCCAAGCTATTTGCTTCAGAAATGACTGAGCGAGTGTGCTCGAGCGCGCTACAAGTGTTTGGTGGTTATGGCTACCTGAGAGACTTCCCAATTGAGCGTATCTATCGTGATGCCCGTATTTGTCAGATTTACGAAGGCACCAGTGATATTCAACGTTTAGTGATTGCACGTAGTCTGTAAAACTAGAACAAGGAATAAATAATGCAGTGGCAAAGTATTTTATTAGAAAAGCGTAATGGGGTTGGACTGATTACACTAAATCGCCCTCAAGCGCTTAATGCTTTAAACAGTGAATTAATTAGTGAAATTAATCAGGCATTAGATCAGCTCGAAAAAGACCGCGAAATTGGTTGTATGGTATTGGCAGGTTCTGAAAAGGCCTTTGCCGCAGGGGCTGACATTAAAGAAATGGCTGATTTAGCATTCCCTGATATTTATTTTGATGACTTTTTCCATCTTGCAGACCGTATTGCACAGCGCCGTAAACCTTTAATTGCAGCTGTCAGCGGCTATGCGTTAGGTGGCGGCTGTGAATTGGCACTCATGTGTGACTTTATCTATTGTGCTGACAACGCCAAGTTTGGTTTGCCTGAAGTGACTTTAGGCGTAATTCCAGGTATTGGTGGCACACAGCGCTTAACCCATGCAATTGGTAAAGCCAAAGCGATGGAAATGTGTTTTACCGCTCGTCAAATGGGCGCTGTAGAAGCAGAGCAAAGTGGTTTGGTTGCACGTGTGTTTAGCAAAGAAGAATTACTTGAACAAACTTTGCAAGCTGCAGAGAAAATTGCAGCACGATCTTTAACTGCCAACATGATGCTCAAAGAAACGATTAACCGAGCTTTTGAGGTGAATCTCACCGAAGGTCTACGTTTTGAAAGACGTATGTTCCATTCAATTTTTGCAACATCTGACCAAAAAGAAGGAATGCAGGCTTTCGTTGAAAAACGAAAGGCGAATTTTAAAAATCAATAAGAGATCAATAAAATGAATACAGAAAATCACTTAATGATTGAGCAACAAGGTAAGCTTGGCGTAATTACCTTAGACCGTGTGACTCATCTCAATGCATTGTCGCTAGATATGATTGAAGGCATTGGTGCCCAATTGGAACTTTGGCGAAATGATGCTGCTGTTCAGGCTATCTTAATCAAATCGAATAGCCCGAAAGCCTTCTGTGCAGGTGGAGATATTCGCTATCTCTATGACAGTTATAAAAATGGCACGGCCGATTACAAAGGTTACTTTAGTGCCGAATATAAAATGCTCAATACAATGCGTGAATATACAAAGCCAATTATTGTTGTACTTGATGGCTATGTATTAGGTGGCGGTTTTGGTCTGGCACAGGCTTGTCACATTGTTGTGAGCAGCGAAAAATCCAGATTTGCCATGCCTGAAACAGCGATTGGTTTTTTCCCAGACGTGGGCGCAACGCATTTCCTGTCTCGCCTTGATGATATCGGCGTTTATATGGCAATTACGGGAGAGCAGATCAGCAGTAGTGATGCACTCTACCTCGATTTAATTGACTACCATGTACCAAGCGAGCAGTTACAAGCTTTGCAAGATGCTCTCGTTGAAGCGCCAAGTTTAAGCAAAGAGGGAATTGAACACATCATTACCCGATTTATTACTCGCCCCGCTGAAAGTGAGTTAAAACAATTGGCAGAAGGTATTCGTAAACACTTCGGATATCAGCATTTAGATGAAATCGAGCAAAGTCTTGAAAATGAACAAGATGAAAGCTTAAAAACTTGGGCAAGCAAGATGCTCAGCATTTTGCAGCAGCGCTCATTTATTGCCAAACAAACCAGTTTGAAACTGCAACATTTAGGCCGTGGGCTTTCTTTACCGCAGTGTATGCAGCTTGAACGTGATTTACAGGACATCTGGTTTGAGCATGGTGACTTTATTGAAGGTGTTCGTGCACTCATTGTCGATAAAGATAAACAACCACAGTGGCAAGAACGTAATCCGGAGCTAGAGCAAATTTTAGAAAAATTGAGCTAAACCGTATTACAAAAACATAAAAAGCTTAAGGAGATAAAGCGTGACCTGAAAATGCTTATGGTCAGGACTGGTCATAAGCATAAAAAAGACAAAACAAGAAAATCTGAAAAAGGATATTACGATGCAAACAGTACATGGAAACGGTTCAAATACTAAAAAGTCGTCACATCGATTAGCAGGCATCTCTAGCATGGTCGGCACCACCATTGAGTGGTATGACTTTTTTATTTACGGTGCGGCGGCGGCGCTGATTTTTAATAAATTATTTTTCCCAAATCTGGATGCCCTTACGGGTGTGCTTGCTGCATTTGCCACCTATGCCGTTGGGTTTATTGGACGCCCATTAGGAGGCCTGGTCTTTGGTCATTTTGGTGACAAGATTGGCCGTAAATCGATGTTACTGTTGACTCTTATGCTCATGGGAATCCCAACAGTACTGATTGGCTTATTACCAACTTACGAGTCAATTGGTTACTGGGCTGCAATTTGTTTAGTTGTCTTGCGATTTATTCAAGGGATGGCAATGGGCGGTGAATGGGGCGGTGCTGTGCTTATGGCTGTTGAACATGCACCCGAAGGCGGTAAAGGGTTCTGGGGAAGTTTGCCTCAAGCTAGTACCGGCGGCGGTTTAATGCTGGCCTCAATTGCACTAGGATTGGTATCGTTATTACCTGAACAAGCTCTATTTAGTTGGGGGTGGCGTCTACCATTTCTTGCCAGCATTATTTTACTAGCAGTAGGTTGGTACATTCGAGTGAAAGTGCCTGAATCACCAGATTTTGAAAAAATAAAACAGCAGTCCGAAGAAGTTAAAGTTCCTGCTTTACAGGTTTTTAAAAACCATCCGAAGCAACTCATCACCATTATTTTGGCCCGCGCTGCCGAAAACGCATGGTTCTATATTGCCTCAACCTTTACCTTGGCTTATACCACTGCGCAACTTGGCATCGCACGTCAAGACATTTTGTTTGCTACCATTTGCGGTGCAGTAGTCATTCTATTTATGACACCGTTATGTGGACATTTGTCAGATAAAGTTGGCCAACGCAATATGTTTATGTTTGGGCTGTGCATATTGGCACTTTACTGCTATCCATTTTTCACCATGCTCAACACAAAAGACCCTGTGTTAGTCTGGACAGCAATTGTTTTAGCAATTGGCGTGGTCTTTCCCATTATGTACGCACCACAAGCTCAGCTTTTTGCCCGTCAATTTCCTGCGGAAATTCGTTATAGTGGAATTTCAATTTCGGTACAGTTGGCTGGCGTATTAGGTGGCGGTTTAGCACCGATGATTGCGACTAAATTATTGAGTGTTGGGCAAGGCAATCCATACTTAATTATGCTTTATATTGGAAGTATGGCAGTGGTAGCAATTATATCGACCTCATTTATGCCACGCGATTGGAGTTATAAAACGGATGAAGCTTATTATAAAAAATCAAATTTAAATTTGAAAACCAAGATCGATTAATATAAGTTAATATTTTTTAGAATCATTGTTGTTTTTTTAATGAAAATATTGAAACTCATGCCTGTCTTTGGTGTGAGTTTTCTTGTTAATAGGCTTATATTTTTAAATGAGTTATATTATTTAAAATTAAAAATATTCTAGTATAATTATCACGTATAGTATCCCTATAAATTAAAAATTTCCTCAGGTTAAAATACTATTAATAGTATATAAATTTATAATGAAAGACTGTGAAAGATAATTTATGAATGAGGTCTAATGAGGGGAAATGGAAAATTGGCAAGAAGATTTATTATCAGCATCATTGACTGTAAAAAGTGAATATCAGTTATTTGAGATTGTTGAGTCTACAGCTTTAAAGCTTGGATTTGAATATTGTGCTTATGGTATGCAATCACTCTTATCAATTGCCGAACCAAAAACAATTATGTTGAATAATTATCCAGAAGCATGGCAGAAGCGTTATATGGAATGGCAGTATGTGAGGATAGATCCAACCGTACAACATTGTATGATGTCACTCCAACCACTTGTCTGGTCGAGCCAATCTGCGAAGACACAAGCACAAAAAGATTTCTGGGAAGATGCGCGTTCTTATAATTTAAATTTTGGCTGGGCACAATCAAGCCGTGATTTTATCGGTACGCGTGGGATGTTAACGTTAGCAAGATCCGTTGAGGAGTTATCAGAAAAAGAGCAGAAATCTCAATCTATAAATATGTATTGGCTGTCTCAAACAGTGCATTCTAGTATTGCTAAAATTATCAATGACACAGAATTTGCTCGGTTTAATCTTTATTTAACCAATCGTGAAAAAGAAGTACTACGTTGGACAGCTGAAGGTAAAACATCAGGAGAGATTGCTCAGATACTTGGAGTGACTGAAAGAACAGTAAATTTTCATCTCGTAAATTCAATGCAGAAGCTGAATGTGAATAATAAAATTTCAGCTGCTATCCGGGCAGTGATGTTAGGGATTTTATAGAATTATAGAAATAATCAAGAAAAAGGCTATAAAGTAGTTTTTTGATAAATATAAATCAACCTGTAAATATTTACAGGTGTAATAAAAGATATTAGTACATAAAATAAAATTTGAATTTATTTTTATTAAAATAGATAACTGGTACTTTAATTGAAGAATAACCTAATTTGAAGGTTGAGTATGATTAATTAGGGAAATTATGATTTTAATAGGTATAGATAGTAGTATTGCAACTTGGGGTGATCATAAAATCTTTGAATGAAAATAAAACAGCTTCTGAGTATTTAGGACAGAAAACTGATGGAATTCAATCTCTGAAATATATAGATGAATATGCGAATTCAATATCAAGCCCCCCTTGTTATAGTCCCTAATAAGGTGATTTATGGATAATTTAAATAACGCAAAAAAAGATAATTTTTCACGGAAGACCATATTAGTAACAGGTGCAGCGGGTTTTATTGGTAGTAGATTAATCGTTGAGCTTCTGCGTGAAGGTTATCAGGTGATTGCTGCGCTGCGTAATGTCGCAACCAAGAAAGATAAGCTGTTAGGTTTCATTGCAGCAGAAGGGCTGGTCGATCCGTCTATTTCATTTGTCGAATATGATTTAAGCCGCGATTTCAAGCTGGGCTCTTTACTGTTAGATGCTCAGACAAAGATCCATGTGATTTATCATCTGGCTGCATCATTTAATTGGGGCATTAGCAAAGCTGAAGCTGAGCGTACGAATGTTAAGTCAGGGCTTGCTTTGATTGAATGGGCTGCAACATTGACGCAGCTTGAGCGATTTATCTGGATTGGTGGGTATCGTGTGGCTGCTCCGCCGCAAGAATCGACTGATGAGTTGTATTGCAAACATGGTGGCTATGAAGCTTCAAAAATTTTGGGATATCAAACTTTCATTGAGGCCTGTAATCGTTTAAATGTGCCATGGACTGCAATCAATCCAGCGACAGTCATTGATGGTTTTTATAACTATGGCGATATGCAATATATCGGTATTGCTGACATGATTGATAAGCTCTATCAGGGGCGTCTGCTGGCATTGCCAGGTGGTCGTGACACATTCCTGCCACTATGCAATATGCAGTATATCGTGAGCTTTTTGATCCGAACGATGTCTTATCCTGAGACTATTGCTCAGGAGTATATGTTGCTTGATCCTGCGACGCCGAAATTTCATCATCTCGTTCACCTAGCTGCCGAGCATTTGGGAGTCAGCACACCACATTTACAAGTACCCAAAGGTCTATTAGAGAGATTGCCAGAAGTGTTGCTTGGTGGTTCTAAAGAGCAACTCTCATTCATTTCTACCGAGCACTATCATGTCGCTGGGGCAGAGGCGATGGCAACGAAAATGGGCATCGCGGACCTGATCAATGTCACTCCTTATTTTTCTCGCTGGATTGATCGTTTGGTGCTTACACGCTTTGGTCATATGCAAGTACCAACACCTAGTCATTTCAGCTATCAAAACCAATATTGGAAAGAAATCTATACTAAACAAACAGTTGTTTCGGAAAAATCTTCTGCATTATTTTTACATGGGATTCCATTTGATAGTGCATGCTGGTCTCCAATCATAAATAAAATCACATACGAACAGGTCGCTATGATGGACCTGCCGGGACTTGGGCGTTCAGGCAGTTATGAGATGATTGAAGACAACAACCATCAATTTATTGATGCCGCTGCAAAGCTTTTAGCGCCAAATAGTGTTGTTATTGCACACTCGTTAGGATGTCTTTTTGCGTTGAATCTTACAAAGAAATATCCAGATAAAGTTGCACGTCTTATCCTCATATCGCCTTATTTTGTTCAAGCACAGGCCGCTAAAATGTTTCAGATACAAGCCATATCTAATCTGATTTTCTGTTTTGTGCCAAAAGATATGATTGCTAAAGACCTACATCCAGGTGGACAACAAAATCCGTCTGTTGGTTATGCGATGGATTCATTACGTCGAGTGTCGGTAGCCAAGCATATTAGTGAGTATATGTACCGTATTAGTTTGCCGCAGCAGCGAGCAACTCAGACAGCTTTGTTAAACGAACTTAGTTCTAAAGTTGAAATCATTGTGGGAGATAAAGATCCAATTGTTACCACAATAAGCTCAGATATCCCTATACATATTATCGCTGGCGCAGGACATAATCCACACGTTACACATGTAGATGCGGTTTCTGACTATCTCGCACCTGTTCTGATGAAATACAACAGCACTACCGCTTCCTAATGTCTGATCGTGCCCAAGTCTAGATTTATATTTATTTCATTTTAAGGATACTACGAAATTTCATCTGGTCAGGAGCTATTTCCCTACAATGGATCATGTAAATAGATAGAACGTAAAAATTATAAATCAATGAAAAGAAAAAAGCCCCAGTCTTTCGACTAAGGCTTTTTAAATTTGGAGCGGGAAACGAGACTCGAACTCGCGACCCCAACCTTGGCAAGGTTATGCTCTACCAACTGAGCTATTCC
>NZ_JAHPTU010000010.1:0-135663 GCF_025514355.1 Acinetobacter sp. WU_MDCI_Abxe161 | reverse complement strand
CAGAAGTGAAACCTCTTAGCGCTGATGGTAGTGTGGGGTTACCCATGTGAGAGTAAGTCATCGCCAGCTCATTATTCAAACACCCCAGACTCAATGGTCAGGGGTGTTTTTTTATATCTATAAGATTTTAAAAATCTAAATGAGATTTATGGATTAAATCTTTAAATTCAATAAAAAACTATAAGGAGAAAGGGTAATTAATAAGAAGAAATAGAGAAGAGCTAACTTTTATTAAAAGGAGCTCTTCTAAAATTGATTATTTCAACTGTCTACGCGCATGTTTTAAGGCAGTTCGAAGGCCTTCTTCTAAAGTCGGATGATAGAAAGGTTTTTCTAAAATATCACTTAGTGTTAATTCTTCACCGATTATCCAACTTAATAAATGAGCCATATGTTCAGTTGCTTCTGTAAATAGCTCAGCACCGAGAAGCTTTTGGCTTTCCCGTTCTATATATACTTCAATAGCCCCTTTATTTTTTCCAAGAACTATAGCTCTCCCTTGTCGTTCATAAGAGGCTTCACCTGTAATAAAGTCTATGCCTTCGTCTTTTAGCTGCTTATAACTTTGCCCTACAATCGCCATTTCAGGATGACTAAATACAATGCCTAGTGGGGTAAGTGTCTTAACTGAGTTAACTTGTGGATAATTCAAACAGTTATAAACAACTTTTTTACCTTCATGTGCTGCCTCATGTTGTAGGGGTGTTGAGGTGTAAGCGTCACCAACAACAAAAATTGGATAAGTATCTAATTGCTTGGTTTTTGCATTTATTCGTAATAACTTAATATCTTTGAAGGAACTATCAATATTTTCTAGTTTTAAAGTATCAAGTATACTTGTACGGCCTGTTGCCGCTAAAACATATTCAACGTTGAGAGTTTTCTGTTCTTCATCAAGTTGATAACTTAATAAAGCGTTTTCATCACTGCATTTAACTTCATTTGGAAGAGTTTCGAATAGAATTTTTAACTCTTTGCCTAGTTCTTTTTGCGCAAGTTGTTGAAGCCTACCACTAGTAAGTACTCCAATTCGTTTACTGCGAGCGAAGATGGTAGTTTCTACGCCTAAACGATGCATTGCTTGAGCAATTTCAAGGGCAATCACACCACTGCCAATGACAGCAATAGATTTAGGCAGTGTTTTTAACTCAAATATTTGGTCTGTAGTTATAAGTCGATTACCAAGTTCCTCTTTCCAATTTTTATCATAATTAGGAGTTGAACCGACAGCTAGAATAAAACTTTTTGCTTGGAACTGTTGCCCATTAACTTCTATAGTTTGTGCATCAATAAAATGTGCTTTGCCAGAAATTTTGTGCTCAGTTGGCCATTGTTCTACATCTTTTAAAGTGGCTTGTGTAAATCGGTCACGTAAAGTTTGTACATGCTGCATCACTTGATTTGTATTAATTTTTGCAGATACATCCAAAGCAACTTCTTGAGCATTTTGAATGTCAAACATACGGTTCGCTGTAGAGATGAGGACTTTACTTGGCATGCAGCCTACACGAGCACAAGTGGTATCCCATGGTCCATCATTTATAATTAAAATATTATTGGTATGTTTAACGGCTTCTTTATAGGCACTAATACCAGCAGTGCCTGCGCCAATAATAATAATATCGAACATTATAAATCCCAATATCTATGAATTTTTCATTTAATAAGTTACATAATAAAACATAAGGTAATTTATGTTTACAGAACGTAGTGAATATGATTACACTAATAATATAAATAATTAATAAATCTTATACCTTTAGGAAAGATTGGGGAAATGAAAAGTATGTATAAAAAACAACTTACCTTGAAGTTGTCGGCTATTGCTATATCAATTATGTTAGCAAGTTGTGGTGGGGGAGGCGGTGATGGTTATTATCAAAATGGTTCATCAAATAATAACTCATCTGGAAGTAATAATAGTGGATCGCAGCAAGCTGCTGCTACTGCTTTAAAGATAGAACTAGATAAATTATCAGTTGCAGCGACGAATGATACTTTAACAGTTACTGTTAGGGCTTTAGACAAAAATAAAGGTGGTGTTGCTGGCGCTAATGTTACTTTGGCATTAGTTGATCCAACAAATAATGTATCTATAGAAGGGGTATCATCTCAAATTACAGATGCAGCAGGTAATGCTGTATACATTATAAAAACTCCAAAAACATCAAGTTCAATAAGTGAATTGGTGAAAAATGGTTTTAAATTAATTGCATCTACAAATAATGATACGCTTACTCAAGAACAGATGGTAACAGTGACAGGCAGCAACGGTACTGTCGAGGCTGATACCACTAGTATCGTATTGTTTGACGCTACTAAGACTTCTTTAAATGTTAGAGGCGATCAAACAACAGTTACATTAACAGCTGTAGATGCAAATGGTTCAACTTTGGCGAATCAGGCAATTACGCTTAAAGTTAGAAATTCAGTCTCAAACGGTGTCAAATTTACACCCAATGCAACGCAAACTGATGCCAATGGTCAGATTACCTATACTTTATCTTTTAATGAAAATCAAAGAGCTTCATCATATAGCGCTACAAAATTTGTGTCAGATGATCTTGTTTTAGAAGCTAACTTTGGTCAATCAACAAAAATTTATACTTATAAACTTGATGTGGTTAATTCTGATGTGCCAGTAGCAGTAGGTGCAATTCTTGTAGCGTATAATCCTACAACTATGGAAGATACAACTGATGGCGTCTATTACTATAAAAATATCTCAGTACAAGTAACGGATGTGGATGGTAAGCCGATACCAAATCAAGATGTAGTTATGGGGGTTAATGCTCTTGCCTACTATAAAGGAGTATTTGATTTTGTTGACACCTCTACTCCAGCTGATGACAAACCAGATGAATATCTATCAATTATTAGGTCAGCATGTACGGCACCAGTTCAAGCTGTAAATACTAATGGAGAGGTCATTAATCAATTAAAGCCGCTTAAAGAAAATTCAACAGTTCAGGTTGTATCGTATATTAATAGTGCAGGTACCCCTGCAACCAATAATAAATACACAACGGATGGGAATGGACGCTTTGATCTTAAGATTCAATATCCTAAAATTTATGCGTCTTGGTTAACTGTTCAGCTAACGGCTAAATCTACAGTTTCGGGAAGTTTGATTAAAGGGTCTACATCTCTTACTTTAGATTACTTGAAAAAGGATGTCACTGTTAGTGATCGTATTGCTCCGAATATATTAAGCCCATATGGAATAGATCCAAATTGTACAAATGGTAATTAATATAAAAAGAAGCAGCGTATAAGCTGCTTCTTTTTTAAAGGTGTGTACCCATCGTTACTCCAACTGTAGGTTTTACTTGCATTGAAGAACATGCGGTAACGATTAAACAGCTTAAAAGAATGAATATAAATTTATTCATAGAAAATTAATCAATGAATCAAAAGATTTAAGTACTCTAAATTAATATTATTTTTAGTTCTGTTGAGTTCGTGAAGAAATATGCAAAATAATTTATCTAAAAACCCTACTTTATAAAGAAATAGGGTTTTAAAGAGTAATAGTTTCTTAAACTTAGTCGTCTAACAAGTCCATTTGTTTTGCTAATTGATATAGGTTGTTTGAACGGTTTCCTGTACGACAGAACATAAGTATAGGTTTTGGTAATTCATTGTAATGATTAGCAAAAGTACGTACATCGAGTTCTGTGATTTGTCCAGCTACAACAGGTTGATAAACGTAGTCTAAACCGACTTGACGAGCTGCTTCTTCAATTTGAGCACTTGTAGGTTGTTCTGGACCGCCTTCCATATCTGGTCGGTTATTAATAATAGATTTGAATCCTTTTTCTACAACTTGGCCAACATGTTCTGGGCCAATTTGACCTGCGAAACCAACATTATCTGACATTCCGTCACTCCAAAATTTAACAAAACCTCTTATGCTGTATCATAGCATTAAGCTTAACCTGAGATACAAGACACTAAAACGTTGTTCCTACATAGATAAAACTTATGTCATAGAACAGCTATAGATTTTTAAAAGGCAATCAGGATGTTTTTTGTAAATTCATTACTTCGACTATAATGCCACGGAGCACATATGCACGCTTATACGGTTGAGCCTTTATATGTTCCATGTGATCAGGAAGTGATCGCAGCTGATTTTTATATTCCAAAAACAAATAAGAAATCTGCAGTAATTATTATGGCGCATGGTTTTGCCGGATTGCGTCAATTCAAACTTATTCAGTATGCCCAGCGATTTGCGCAAGCAGGTTACGCTGTTATTTTGTTTGATTATCGATATTGGGGCGGGAGTACCGGCAAGCCGAGAGAAATGGTCTCTATCAATTCCCAGTTAGAAGATTGGAAAACAGTTATTCGATATGCTTCGAATTGCAAACTTGTAGATAACCGAAGAATTGTACTGTGGGGAACTTCTTTAAGTGGGGGATATGCGCTAAGTTTAGCGTCAGAGTTAAAGAACATTCAGGCAATTTTAGTACAAATTCCTTATGTAGATGGAGCCGAAACGGCCAAGCTTTATCCATTGCAGCGCTATCCTCAAGCATTGAAGTTATCTAGTCAGGATTATATGGGATCAAAGATGGGGCTTAATCCAAAGAGGTTGCCTGTAGTTGATCAACATAATTTATGCTTTATGCCTACGGCAGATAGTTATTATGGCTATCTATCGATTGTGAATCCTGATTACTACTGGAGTGGGGAAGTCCCGGCACGTGTCTTTTTTAATCTGATGCGATACCGTCCAATCCAAGTTGTGCGCCAGATTAATATTCCTGTTTTATTTATTGCTGCTCAAAAAGATTCGCTTATTCCTATTGAGTCAAGCCGTGAAGCTGCGACAAATATTGCGCCTTTCGTGAGTTATCATGAGTGGGATATGAAACATTTTGATATCTATCACGGTTCATGGTTTGAAAAAGCAGTGATAACCCAATTAGAATTTTTACATCAGCATATAGGAGTGATGTAAATGATTATTGTATGTGCATCGTGTGGTGCTAAAAACCGAGTTCCGGAAGATAAACTTCCCGAGCAACCAAGCTGTGGGCAATGTCATCAACCATTACTACCGCTTGCACCTATTGAGCTAAATGAGCAAAATTTTAGTAACTACATCACGAATAGTGATCTACCTATTCTTATAGATTTATGGGCAGAATGGTGCGGACCCTGTAAAATGATGGCTCCACATTTTGCGCAGGTCGCAAAACAAAATCCAGGCGTTATCTTTGCCAAGATTGATACCGAAGAATCTCCTCGCTTAAGCCAAGCGTTTCACGTGAGAAGTATTCCAACCCTTGTCTTAATGAATAAAACGACAGAGGTCGCGCGTATTAGCGGTGCATTACGTGCGCCTGAATTACAGCAGTGGCTCGATCAACAACTTCAAACGAATTTCAGGAGCTAAGGTGTCAGAAGCTTATACCAAACCAGAAGGAATTTTGTCCTTACAAACGATTGCCATGCCAGCAGATACAAACTGGAGTGGTGATGTATTTGGTGGATGGATTGTGTCACAAATGGACTTGGCTGGAGCAATTCACGCAGAACGTTTCAGTCGTGGTCGCTGTGCTACGATTTCTATTAATCAAATGACCTTTTTGGTTCCGGTAAAAGTTGGCTTTGTCCTTAGCTGCTATACCAAAATCTTAAAAGTTGGAAATACTTCTATCCAGATGCAAATTGAAGTTTGGGATAGTCATGATGACTCTCGTGAGCCAATACGTATTACTGAAGGAGTCTTTACTTTTGTAGCAGTAGATGTAAAAGGGAATAAGCGTCAAATACCTGAAGAAGCCAAACTGAAGTTTCTTGCTTCTCAAGAATCATAATAAAAAAGCCCAAATATGAATTTGGGCTTTTTTCTATCTTTATTTCTTACGTTTAGGCAACCATGCCCACAGCATTTGACATTGAATTGGTTCGTTGCCTGCATCATCAATTACAGTAACTGGGATCACAAGTTCACCTTTCTCGTTATCTGCAATAAACTTTTGTTGTTCAGCAGATAACGTTGCTGTAGCAGTCAAACCGCCTTCAACCACTTTTAAATAATCTACATGTAACGATTTGATTAATAAAATTCGATTATCAGGAATATGTAAACCGGTTAGAAAGCCTGTAGCAGTTTCTGCTAAAAGAGCCATAGCCGCAGCATGAACTCCTTTAATATGATTCTGCATATTTTTTTGGTTATCTAAACGGACAATAACGTGGTTTGAGTCTACTTCCAGATAGCGGATATTTGCTGTACCCACCATTGGCACGATACGACCAAACGCCTTGCTCCAAAGCGTGCTCCGAATACCTTTTGGGAATTTTGAAGTTGCTTTTACCAGTTTTGATAGACGGTTGGATTGAGACATGGAATTACCTTAGCTTTAAATGGCCGATAAGATATTAATCTTTGAAGTTATTAAATTGTAATGGCACACCGAATTGTTGTTCACGTAAAAAAGTCATGACTTGTTGTAAAGTGTCACGCTTTTTATCAGTCACACGAATTTTGTCGCCTTGAATAGAAGATTGCACCTTAACGCCACTTTCTTTAATGGCTTTATTAATTTTTTTTGCAGTATCAGAGTCAAGACCGTCTTTAAGTTTAATGACTTGTACAAAATTTTTACCTGAAGCAGCGGCTTTTTGTGGGTCAAGTGCTTGCACATCAATTTTACGTTTATAAAAATGATTTTCTAACATGTTATAAACTTGTTCACACTGGAAATCACTTTCGGTACTGATTTTAATCTCTTTATTTTTTTCATTTAATTCGATAGAAACATCGTGACCACGGAAGTCAAAGCGTGTTGCAATCTCTTTTTGTGTGTTTTGTACAGCATGATTAACTTCAAATAACTCTAATTCAGAGACAATATCGAAAGAAGGCATAGTTTAGACCTTTACAAAGTGAAAGAATATTTGAGATGCTAAGAGGGTTTTCTTCATTTGCCAAGTGTTGTTTACATCAAAGGAGTGCACAATGATCCGTAAACAAGAAATTACAACATTTGAATTCCCAGAAAATGCTGTTATCTGGGATGTCCGTGATACTAATGCTTATGCAGAAGGGCATGTTAAAGGTGCGGTAAATCGCCCAATTAATGATTTGAATGCTGATATTTTAAACCAGGTCTCTGCGGGTCAGCCGATTTATATTTTATGTGGTGGTGGTAGCAAAGCTCCTCGTGCAGCTGAGAAACTAGAAGGATTGGATGCCTCGCGTGAATATGTCGTGCTGATGGGCGGGACACGTGCAGCTCGTGATGCTGGCTTGCCCCTAGAGCAGGGCGCATAAAAAAAAGCACCTTCGGGTGCTTTTTTATTGAAGTAAATTATTGCGGCTTAAAATAAGGCTTTTTAGGTTTGACTTTCTTTTGGAACCGTTGAGGATTCAATTTTTGTAATAGGCGGTCCGGCACTGGACAAGCTTCTCCTAGTATTTGAGCCACTAAGATTTCACTGCATAGCGGGGCAAAAAGGAAACCTTTAGAGCCAAGTCCAGCAAAAGTAGCAATTCGGCTATTCTCAAGCATTTTTCCAACCAGAGGAAAATAATCCAAACTTTGTGCCCGTATCGATGCACGGCCTTGCCATGTCGAAGGTGATGGGAGCTTTTCTGCATATTCAGGGAATATACTGTGGATTAATTCAAAGTTATGCACATGGTCTTCGGTAAGTACATCTTGATCCTCACGATTTGGATAGAAAGACGCACCTAAAATCATTTGCGAGGCATCAAGTTGCATGCAATAGCCGCCATAGCTATAGGCTTTATTTAACGGCAGGGGAGCAAACGTATTATCAACCCAGCTCACTTGTCCACGTATTGGTTTTAACTGTGGATAGCTTTCAAATAAAGCCGCACTTTCCCGCGAACAGCACACCACGACATGATCTACTTCAGCAATAATTTCCTTGTCAGTTTGCAAATGAACTTTATTTTCAGAAGAAATAAGTGCTGTAACATGGGCAATTTTGAGATCGATAGATGGATGTTGCAAAATTTCATCACGTAATTGATGTGGTGAAACGGAACCTGCCTCGTTAAGTAAAATACTTGAATATGCAGTTTCAAGTGAGTTCACAGGGTGGGTAATTACCTGAGCTGGATATTGATTTACCAGATCAAGAAGTTCATCTGCATTTTTCAATGCAATTTGCTGTATTTGTAGGGGACGGAATGCTTTGAAATTTTTATAAAAATTTAAAGCATGTTGCCAACTTAAGGTCATGAGATGTTCATGACTTTGTTCAATTGGACATAGTTTTGGATTAAGTAAGGCTAAAGGATTTCCAGAAGCGCCAGATAATGCTTCTGTTTGCTCATATAAGGTCACTTGATGCCCACGTGCTGCAAATGCCCACGCCGTGGTTAAACCAGCTACACCAGCCCCTACAATCGCAATATGCTGTTGCTTTGTACCGAATGAGGTTTGCGCTAATGATAATGACTCATCATCAATTTCAGGCAGTTTCCAGACCGCTTTAAGCATTTCTCGTTTATGTCCAAAACCACGTGGACGAGAAATATCGATACCGTGTGCTTTTAATCCCCGTTTTAAAATACCAGCGACACTAAAAGAGGCAAATGTAGTGCCATAGTCAGAAAGACGGACAATATTGTTTAAAACGTTTTGTTCCCACATGTCTGGATTACACGAAGGTGCAAAGCCATCTAAAAACCATGCATTCACAGCTTTAGTTTTAGCCATGCTTGGGAAAATCTCTTGCACATCTCCAAGCCATAAATCGATGCTAAAACGTTCTTTAGGGAAAGTTAAGCGATGACATCCAGCAATAGGCAGGGGATATTGTTCAATTAACTGTTCTGCAAGTGGTTTAAGCTCATCCCAGACATTTAAAGCGCGAATAAGATCAGCTTTACTTAATGGAAACTTTTCAACGCTAATTGCATGTAAATGGCTTTGATTATCGGGACGGACTTGCTGCCAAAGTTGCCAGAGTGCAAGAATATTTAAACCTGTACCAAAACCGGTTTCTCCTACACTGAAATATTCAAAATCTTTTAAATTGGCTAATCGTTCTGATAAGTCGTTACCATTTAGAAAAACATGTCGTGTTTCCAGTAGGCCATTATCTTTAGAGAAGTAGACATCACCAAATTGTTTGGAAATGGGAATCTCGATACCATCGATGACTTCCCAGTCCAGCTCTGCTGTTTGGATACGGTTTGATACGTTCATTGGGTTTAATAGGTCGCTTGGAATTACCACTGGCGTCGACGTTTTGTATGAATATAACTAGCAATAAAGAAACCTAGCAATACGCCACCCGCTAAGGTCACAGCACCATATAAAAACATTTGAGCGCTGCGTTCGCTTTGTAAGACTTGAACTTGAACAGAGAGGTTATCATTTTTGAGCTGTAACTCTTGGTTCTGAGCTAGTGCCTCAAGGTTGGCATGTTCTAACTGTTTTAAGCGAGATGCCTGATCTTGAACTAAAGCTTTAATTTTTGCATCTTGCTGTTGCTTGTTCTTTGCAAGTTGCTCTGCTGTCAGTGGTTTAGTGGTTGTCGCAGCTAGTTTAGTGGCCTGAGTTGAAGGCGCACTTGGAGAAGGCGTTGCTGGTGTCGCAGCAGGTTCAACTGCTCCGGCAGTTGAACATATCAAACACAAGCCAAGAAAGCTTTTGATTGCAAGCTGCATGCGGTTACCCTTTTGGAAATGCTTTATTAAACGGTTTTACATCAACATGAGCATAAATGCCTTCTTTAACAAATGGCTCTTCTTTTAACCATTCATCTAATGCTTCGCGACTGTCAAATTCAACAATCATGGTGCTGCCATAGAAACCTGCTTGCGGATCATTAGGATCTTTTGGCATAGCACCCGCTGTAACAAGGCGGCCTTCATCATCGAGTTTTTGTAAACGTTCGATATGCTGAGGACGTACTGCTAAGCGTTTTTCTAAAGTTCCTTCGTTATCGGTACAGCTTAGTACAAAAAAAGGCATGTAATCTTATCTCTATAAACAATCAGGAAGCATTTTAAGCGTCTGGTGACTTAAAATGTTTACGTAAAATAATGAACTGAATAATGATAAATGAAAACATCACAATCATGTCACCAAATGCAGTGAATTCACCCCAATATTTTCCACCGTGAAATAAAAATGCGAAGAATACATGCAGACAAGACATCACAACAAACATCGCTGCCCAAGCAAAATTGAGATTTTTCCAACCTTTTTCATTTAAATCTAAAATAGGGTCAAATAAGCGTTGTATGAGTGGCTTGCGGTCTTTACCAAACCAAGGTGAAACCAAGAATGCGCCAGCGAAAACTAAATTTAAAATTGCAGCTTTAAGACGAATATAAAAATCGTCACTTAACATGAGTGTAATGCCACCGAAAATGACAGTCATGAACAATACAAACCATTGTTGTTTGTCTAGACGGAATTTTTGGAAAATAAATAGGGCACCATATACCACAAGCATTGAAATAATTAAGCCAGTCGTCGCTACAAGAATATTATTATTATCGACGCCACCAGCAGACCCGATCAGTTTAAGTAAAGGATGTTGTGTGTCGGTTGGATCAACTGTTTTATATAAATAGAAGAAAATAATTAATGGAACAAAGTCCAGAAGTGCTTTCATGTTAGAGTATCTGATCAGGTTTGGTGAATGGCATAGTATAAAAGATGCAAGGCATAGATTTACATACACATAGCAATATTTCTGATGGAACTTTGTCTCCGGAATTACTGGTGCAAGCTGCTATTGATGTGAACTTGCACACTTTGGCTTTAACTGACCACGATACAATGGATGGGTTACAGCGTGCTAAAATTGCTGCACAAGAACATGATTTAGAAATCATTTCTGGTGCAGAGATTTCAAGCCAGTGGTCACGTCCAACCACTAAAAAGAGTTATGGTGTGCATATTGTCGCTTTAAACATGCAAGATGAAGCCCCAATTTTAGAAGCATTAGAACAACAAAAAAGAGTTAGGGCGCAAAGAGCTAAAGTAATTTGTGAACTGCTAGAAAAATGTATTGGTTTTCAGATTTATGATGATGTTCTTGTCAAAGTAGAACATCAAGCTGACAGAGTAACAAGAACACACATTGCTAAAACATTGGTCGAGAAAAATGTCGTGGCTCGACCTCAACAAGCTTTTGACCGTTTCCTAAAGGAAGGAAAGCGTGCTTTTGTAAAGTTTGAAGGCTTAGGATTAAAAGAAACAATTGATGTGATTCATCAAAGTAAAGGGCTGGCAGTTTTAGCTCACCCGACGCGTTATGATTTATCTGCAACTAACGTTCGCTATTTAATTGAATTGTTTGCAACTTCAGGTGGAGATGCAATTGAGTTACCTCCACCTATGGAACCTCTATCTACTCGCCAAATGATTGACCGCATGATTGAACAATATCAGTTGGCAGTTTCGATTGGCAGTGATTTTCATGGTGAAAATATGCCCTGGATTAAACTCGGAAATACACCTAAACCAACGGCTAATCAACAAGGTATTTGGGAACGTTTTCTCTAAGAGACTTTAGAGCAAATTGTTATCTTGAGCCTGAATTGGTGGTGGGGTAGGTTTACCCAAAGTTCCTAAAAGCTCAATTTCGATACTACGTACCATCGCATCTAAAGGTAAATCATTACTTTGAGTCCCGAACGGCTCTTCAATTTCCGAACTTAGTGCATCAAGTCCTAAGAATGTATATGCCAAAATTCCAACCAGAAGCGGTGTCGCTAAACCAAGCAAAGAACCCAGACTAAACGGCAACATAAAACAGAAAAAATAGACTGTGCGGTTGAGTAAAACTGAATAGGCAAATGGAATAGGTGTATTAGCGATTCGGTCGCAGCCAGTTTGTACGACACTTAAATCTGAAACATTTTTATTCATTTGCGCATAGATGATGTCAGAGATTTCACCCTCTTTAAGCGCTTGTAATAATTCCCAGTGAATAAGGCTCAACGTGTACTGAGGGGCATTATTTTGCTGGTAGAGTTGAGTGAGTGCTTGCTGACTCATACCACTGGTTTGAATTAACTCAGTTGGGTTCGCAGTCTGACGACGTAAACGATCACGTAACACATTAGCAAAAACAATCACATGCTGAATAACACGCTCTCGACGAGCTTGAGTTAAAATACGACAGTCACGGTCAAAATGGCGCGAAGTTGCAATTAAAACACCCCATAATTTTCGGGCCTCCCACCAACGGTCATAACACGCAGTATTTTTAAATCCTAGAAAAATAGAAAGTACGACACCAATGAGTGTAAAGCCAACCAAAGGGATCTCTGGAAAGCGATAAAGATTGATATATTCCACTCCACCAATGATTGCCGAGATCAGCATCACAACGCCTAGGGAAGGTAAAATTTTAGGTAAAATTGTGCCTCGCCAAGAGAATAAAACTTTGAAAATACTAGGCTGTTCCCGAACAATCATTTTATTTTAAACGTCGCTATTTTTGTTTTGATCTTCTAGGCTTAGTAGTACTTTGTCAATATCATTGAACTGATATTGTTGCTGGGTTGAGCAGTTGTTGTTCAGCAAAGGAAAAGCTCCCTTCTGGTGAGATAATAAAATGGTCAAGCAAACGAATTTCGACAAGCTGACAAGCCTGTTCAAGTTGCTGAGTTAAGGCAATATCTTCAGAAGATGGTTGTGCTGAACCAAATGGATGATTGTGTGCAATAACGAGCTGACAAGCATGTTGCTGTAAGGCATAGCGTAGTGTTTGATTGACTGAAACCGAACAATGCTGAACTGAACCAAAGAATAGCTTTTTAAAATGCAGCTTTCTGAGTTCAGGATCTAGACATAAGACCGCAAAGACTTCTTGTTTTTCGCCCTTTAATTCGTAACGCAGATAATCTAGAACTAAGTCAGAGGAATGGAGGCTGAGGTGAGTTGTCTGAAAGTGATGATCGAGATAACGCCGTCCCAGTTCTTTGACTGCCAGTAATTGTGAATATTTCGTTGCTCCAATCCCATTAAATTGAGTTAACTCACTTAATGGCGCATCAAACACTGCATTAAGGCTACCAAAGTGATGAATGAGTAAACGTGATAGCTCAACTGCTGAATGTTGCCGTGAACCGGAGCGAAGAAAAATCGCCAGTAGCTCTGCATCGGATAGACTTTGTGGACCTTGTTGCAATAACCGTTCTCTTGGCCGTTCTTGTTCAGGCCAATTTTTAATAGAAGTATTCATATTCCCCAGCATAATTCGCTTAAAATTTTATTTTGTTTGCCCAATCAATCTTGGGTCTGCGCGTATTTAATGCTATTGTGAGCGCCACTGCAACAGAAAGGTATCCTGTTCGTGAGCTTTGATCTAAGTGTTATTCCTCATAAAAACATTGTTTTAGCTGTTACTGGCGGAATTGCTGCCTATAAAAGTGCCATCTTAGTCCGCCGTCTCAAAGATTATGGCTTTGACGTGCGAGTGGTGATGACACATGGCGCTCAGGCATTTATTACACCACTAACTTTTCAGGCTCTTTCTGGTAATCCTGTTCATACTGAACTTCTAGACCCTGCGGCTGAAGCCGGTATGGGACATATTGAATTAGCGCGTTGGGCTGATTTGTTACTGGTCGCACCTGCAAGCTGTGACACATTGGCTAAATTTGCGAATGGTTTAGCAGATGACTTACTCAGCACTGTGTTTTTGGCAACAAAATCTCCTGTTTGGGTAGCTCCAGCCATGAACCAGCAAATGTGGGCTGCTAAAGCAACTCAGCGAAATTTACAAACTCTGGTTGAAGACGGTGTGCATGTAATTATGCCAGACGCGGGTGAACAGGCGTGTGGTGATGTCGGTTTAGGCCGTATGCCAGAACCAGAAGAAATTGCTCGCCAAGTCGCTGGTTATTTCCATCAAGCTCAACGTGCCATCGCTGAAAAATTTGGTTTGTTGGCTGGTAAGCGGGTGGTTATTACTGCTGGACCGACACGTGAAGCGATTGATCCTGTTCGTTATATTTCAAACCATAGTACTGGCAAAATGGGCTTCGCTTTAGCTGCTGCTTGTTATGCTGCTGGTGCGCAAGTGACTCTAATTGCTGGGCCTGTGAGTTTAGATACACCAAATGGTGTTCAACGTGTAAATGTTGCCTCAGCACGACAAATGCTTGATGTCAGTATGGATTCACTAGAAACAGGCTGTGATATTTTTATTGCTACTGCCGCAGTCGCAGACTATCGCGTAGCAGAAGTTGCTGAGCACAAAATTAAGAAAGCAGGGGATGAGCTGAATGTTTCCCTTGTAAAAAATCCAGATATTGTGGCAACAATTGCAGGTCAGGAAAAACGTCCATTTATGGTGGGCTTTGCAGCCGAAACGCAAAATGTTGAAGAATATGCGGCAGGAAAACTAGTGGCTAAAAAACTAGATATGATTGCGTGCAACGATGTATCACGTGCAGATATTGGTTTTGCTTCTGATGAGAATGCGATGACAGTTTTCTTTGCTGAAAGCTACCACATGAAAAAGCGTGAGTTAGAGAAAGCCTCTAAACAAGAAATTTCTCAACAGTTGGTTGAAGCAATTTCGGATGCTCTACGCCGTAAATAATTTTTGAATCAAATAAAAAACCGCGAATAAATCGCGGTTTTTTTATATGTCTTGGTTTAGACAACTTAAGGAATTTCATCCTCAAATTCAGGTTTAACCTGAACAATGAAGTCTTGACGGTTAAGACCACGCCATAATGCAAATGCAGTACCGATATAAATCGAAGAATAAGTACCGACAAATACACCAACAAACATTGCCACAGAGAACCAGTGTAGACCATCACCACCTAGGAACATCATCGCAAGTACAACAAGTAATAATGTCATCGAGGTATGAATGGTACGACGTAAAGTTTCAGTTAAAGCAATATCGACGATTTCACGAGGAGTCGCACCGCGAATTTTACGGAAATTTTCACGAATACGGTCTGACACTACAATGTTATCGTTAAGCGAGAAACCAATAACAGCAAGTACCGCAGCTAAAACTGTAAGGTCAAATGGCCATTGGAATAATGCAAAAGCACCAATGATAATGATGATGTCGTGGAATAAAGACATTACGGCACCCATCGCGAGTTTAAACTCAAAGCGAATAGTTACGTAGATCAACATTAAGATAAGTGCAAGTGCAACCGCACCAGCAGAACGAACATAGAGTTCATTACCAACTTGACCACCTACAGAGTCCACTTTATGAACTTCGGCAGCATTATTCGGTAATTGTACAGCCTTAGTGATCGCGTTATTAAGATCTTCAACCTTAACTTCTTGTACTGGCATACGCACAAGTAAGTCTTTATTACTACCTAAGGTTTGTACTACAGCATCTTTAAAACCAGCTTTATCGAGCGCCTGAATAACTTCTGACTGATTGGCTGGTTGAGCATAGTTAAGCTCAGCTGAAACACCACCTGTAAAGTCCAAACCTAAGTTAAGACCTTTAGTCGCAATAAAGAAAATACTCGCTAAAGTAATAAGGATCGAGAAGATTGCCGCAGGTTTGGCAATCTTCATGAACGGGATGATTTTTGAATCATCCGGACGACCATATTGTTTTGAATCTTGTTGAGTCACTTTAGTCATCATCGATCTCCTTAAATGCTCAACTTTTTCAAGTTACGGCGTTTGCCATAAATGATTTGTACGATTGCACGAGTTACTGTAATTGCAGTAAACATTGAACAAATAATACCGATCATTAATGTTACGGCGAAACCTTTGATTGGGCCTGTACCAATTGCAAACAGGATGAATGCAACGAGGAACGTGGTTAAGTTCGAGTCAAAAATGGTGTTATAGGCTCGATCATAACCGGCCACAATGGCCTGTTTGGGTGAGGCCCCCCAGAGCATTTCTTCTCGGATACGCTCACATATCAATACGTTGGCATCGACCGCCATACCAATGGTAATAACGATACCCGCAATACCCGGTAAGGTGAGGGAAGCTCCAATCCATGACATGACGGTTAAAATCATTGCCAAGTTAAATACAAGCGCAAAGTTCGCGATTAAACCGAATAGACGGAAGAAGACTACCATCCAGATTGCAACGAGCAAGAAGCCGATTTGAGTAGACAATACACCTTTATCAATGTTTTCTTGACCAAGGCTTGGACCAACTACACGCTCTTCAACAAAGTACATTGGCGCAGCCAAAGCACCAGCACGAAGCATTAATGCAAGTTCAGATGCTTCTTGAGGAGAACTTAAGCCTGTAATACGGAAAGTCGAACCTAAAACAGCCTGAACTGTTGCTGCGTTAATGACTACAGATTCAGTGTATGGCGTACGAACTTCTGTTTGTGCGCCAGTTTTTGGATCTGTTACATAGTTAATTTTTTGCTTGTTCTCGATGAACAATACCGCCATGCGTTTACCAACAGCATTACGGGTTGCATCAGACATTAGCTTACCGCCAGCACTGTCGAGCGTAATATTTACCTCGGCACCACCAGAGTCCTGACTAAAGCCAGAGCTTGCATTTTGAACACGCTCACCAGTCAAGATTCGGTTACGTTGCAACAAGAGTTGACGGCCGCTATCTAAAGACTCATAAGCAAAAACTTCTGTACCCGGAGGTAAAGGTTGACCATTATATTTACCCGTATATGGATCAATATATTGATCATTTGAGTCAGAAACTAAACGGAATTCGAGGTTCGCAGTACGTCCCAAAACACGTTTAGCTTCAGCAGTATCTTGTACACCCGGTAATTCAACAACAATACGGTTGCTACCCTGACTTTGTACCAATGCTTCTGCAACACCAAGTTCGTTAATACGATTACGTAATGTTGTTAAGTTCTGATTTACCGCATATGACTGAATTTCTTGGCGACGTACATCGGTATAAGTAAGCTTTAAAGTAGAACCTGTAGAGCTTGCTAATGCCTGTTGGGTATATTCATTCCCATTACGACGTAAAAAATCCATTGCTGCATCACGGTCAGCATTGTCAGCAAATTGAACAGTGATCACATTATTCGTTAATGCAAGACTGTTAAATTTGATCTTGTTTTCACGGAACTGACGACGCAAATCGGTGGCAGAGGTTTCCATACGTTGGGCAACGGCTTTGTCCATATCTACTTCAAGCAAGAAGTGGACACCACCACGTAAGTCCAAACCAAGTTTCATTGGTTTTGCCCCAATTTTTTGCAGCCATTCCGGTGTGGTTGGTGCAAGGTTTAGGGCGACAACATATTCATCACCTAAGTCACGACGTAATACTTCTTTTGCCTTTAACTGTGCTTCAGATGAACTGACACGTAATAGGGCAGCATTATTTGTAAAAGTATTGTCATGGCTTGCAATATTTGCTGTTTTTAAAATTTGCTCTGCTTTTTTCACCACACTTTGATCAATTTGGGTACCAGCTTTGGCACCGGAAATTTGAACAGCGGGCTCATCCGGATATAGACTTGGCAGTGCGTATAATGTACTGATTACCAGAACAACCAGAATCAGTAAATATTTCCATGCAGGGTAACGCATTCGCTTTCTTCTTAAATGAAAAAGCCGTGCTAAAGCACGACTGTTTTATGATTAAAGGTTATTTAGAGTGCCTTCAGGTAATACTGAAATTACGCTGGCACGCTGAATTTTTACTTCTACACCACGGCTAAGTTCAACAACTGCATAGTCACCTTCAATTTTGGTTACTTTGCCCATTAAACCACCAGCGAAAACAACTTCGCTACCTACACCTAAGCTCTCGATTAAAGAACGGTGTTCTTTAGCACGTTTTGCTTGAGGGCGCCAAATTAAGAAATAAAAGATTGCAACGAATACGACAATCATCAAGATGTTTGGCAAAATACCATTAGTTGGGCCAGCTGCCGGCGCTGCATGAGCAGCAGAAATTAAAAAGCTCATTTTGATTTCCTAAAGTTAAAAATATGAGTCAGATAACTGACATAATCCTAATTCGTTTTGCAATTTACCTTGTCTTGAGGTTGAGCGCAAATCTGGCTTATTCATCAACAGGACATGGTGGAACTTCTAAACCACGACGGGCATAAAAGTCCTGAACAAATTCATCAAATGTGCCATTGTCTAATGCATCACGCATACCTTCAGTCAAACGTTGGTAATAACGTAAGTTGTGAATAGTACCGAGCATAGACGCTAACATTTCTCCACATTTTTCAAGATGGAATAGATAAGCACGGGTAAAGTTCTTACAAGTGTAGCAATCGCAATGTGGATCGAGCGGACTTTGGTCATGACGATATTTACTATTACGAATACGTACCAGACCATCCGTGACAAAATAATGACCGTTTCGAGCATTACGAGTCGGCATTACACAGTCAAACATATCGACACCACGGCGCACCGCTTCAACGATATCTTCTGGTTTACCAACGCCCATCAAATAACGCGGTTTATCATGTGGCATTTTATTCGGCAGATAATCTAAAACTTTGATCATTTCTTCTTTAGGTTCACCAACAGATAAACCACCAATGGCATAACCATCAAAACCGATTTCTAAAAGGCCATTTAAAGACTCATCGCGTAAGTCTTCATACATGCCGCCTTGAATAATGCCAAATAACGCATTGTGATTTTTGAGCTCATCATGGTGATGGGTTTTACAACGTTTTGCCCAGCGTAAAGAAAGCTGCAATGATTTTTGTGCTTCTTCATGGGTTGCAGGGTAAGGTGTACACTCATCAAAAATCATGACGATGTCAGAGTTCAAAACCTGCTGAATTTCCATAGAAATTTCAGGTGATAAAAATACTTTTGAACCATCAATCGGTGAGCGGAAAGTAACACCTTCCTCTTTGATTTTGCGCATTGCGCCAAGACTAAAAACCTGAAAACCGCCAGAGTCAGTTAAAATTGGCTTATTCCATTTAATAAAGTCATGCAAACCACCGTGTTCTTTAATCACTTCAAGACCCGGTCGCAAATATAAATGGAAGGTATTTCCTAAAATAATTTGTGCCTGAATGTCTTCGATGTCACGAGGTAACATACCTTTGACTGTGCCGTAAGTCCCCACTGGCATAAAAACGGGTGTTTCAACAACACCATGTTCTAAAGTTAAACGACCACGACGGGCGCGCCCCGACTGACCTAATTTTTCAAACTTCATCTAAAAATCCTGAACACGAGCAGAGGCGAAGAAACAGTTCGCTGCTAAAAAGAGGGCTATTTTCCTTGATTCTGCGACGTAGTTCTACTACTAAATGTAGCCGTTATATAAAAAGGTGGGAGAAACTAAGGATAGATTTTATGGCATAGATATTTTAAAGAAGGAAATATCTAAAATTTAGGCTGGTAAAAATTATAATCGGCTTGGTAAAGCTAATCGATATTGCTAAATATTTACGTTCTTTCATAGAGAACGTGTATAGATGATTAACAATATCGATCAGAATTTTAATTTTTAAACTTCAAATTTATCAATCAGCATTGCATCGCCATAGCTAAAGAAACGATAGCGGTCTTTAACTGCATGTTTATAGGCAGCCAAAATGTTGTCTCGATTTGATAGCGCTGATACCAGCATGAGCAGAGTAGACTCTGGCAAATGGAAGTTGGTAATTAAACGGTCTACGATGCAGAACTCATAACCCGGATAGATAAAGATTTGCGTGTCACCAGTCCAAGCTGCAATTTTTCCACCATGAGCTTGAGCTGCACTTTCTAAAGCACGTGTCGCGGTTGTACCCACAGCAATCACTTTATTGCCACGTGCTTTAGTCGCCAAAATTAAATCAATAGTTTCTTGGGGAACATCACACCATTCACTGTGCATGACATGATTGGTAATGTCATCAGTACGAACAGGCATGAAGGTGCCAGCACCAACGTGTAAAGTCACAAAAGATTTTTGAACATTTTTCTGCTCTAACTTTGCTAATAACTCTTCATCAAAGTGCAGGCTTGCAGTAGGAGCGGCAACACTGGCAATTTTTTCAGGATTATGGAAAACCGTTTGATAGCGTTCTGTATCAATTTCCTCTGCTTCACGGTTAAAGTAAGGCGGAATAGGTAACTGACCATATTGCTCAAGTACAGGCAAGATCGGCTGTGAAAACTCAACCACAAATAAGTTTTCATGACGACCGCGTACAATCACAGGAATATTGTCGGCACCGACAAAAAGCTCAGCACCTGCTTTAGGCGAGTTGCTTGATTTAATATGACAATATGCTGTGGTGTGGTTCAGCATACGCTCAACTAAAATCTCAATCGCACCACCTGTAGAGCGTTTTCCTTTAAGTCGAGCTTTCATGACCTTGGTGTCATTAAGCACTAACAAATCACCTTCTTCGAACAGATCGATAATGTCTGTGAACATGTGATCGTGATATTGACCCTTTGAGTCTAAGTGCAACAACCGTGAA
The DNA here is from genome assembly GCF_025514355.1 of Acinetobacter sp. WU_MDCI_Abxe161. Taxonomy (NCBI): domain Bacteria; kingdom Pseudomonadati; phylum Pseudomonadota; class Gammaproteobacteria; order Moraxellales; family Moraxellaceae; genus Acinetobacter; species Acinetobacter sp. WU_MDCI_Abxe161. Next base: position 115,281 of record NZ_JAHPTU010000010.1, on the reverse strand, counting down.
GCACTACGTGATTCAAGAGGATAACGGGCAATAAGTTCATCAGGTAATTCAAAGGAAAAGTCAGACAGTTGCATATTTGAGAAAAAACACCGCAAAAATTGCGCCTAGTATAAACTTTTTCACTTTTGTATGGCTGTGCTTATGGCCTAAATCATGAAAAATGTTTAAATGATCTAAAAGTGAACGATAATATTCACTTAGGGTTTGACAAGTTTTACAAACGCGCTAATATACGCAACACAAACATACTTCCTCTCCCGAGGTGGTGAAATTGGTAGACGCGGCGGACTCAAAATCCGCTGTCAGAGATGACGTGTCGGTTCGAGTCCGACCCTCGGGACCATATTCAGAATCGAAAGATTCTACGAAAACCCCTAAGCTAACGGCTTAGGGGTTTTTTGTTGCTTATCAAAAGCGGTTTGCTCTTAAAAAATTACGAACTCACACTTTGGCTCCGAGGGTCGGACTCGAATTTTGAATCATAAACATAGAACTTATAAAAATCTTTCAATTTTTATTCTAACAAAAGCCCTTATTTCAATTGAGATGTGTTTACTATGAGCCACATTAAGTCTGACCCCTAAGCTCTTATTCAAATAGTACTCTTAAAGCCGCTTTCTGAACTCTTATTTCCAACATCTTTCAACTCTCCACCTTCAAACATTTGTTGTGTTTTTCTAAAGCATACCCACTTTATGTATCTGAAAACCTTTAATTGAAACTTCACATTTCTATTTTGAAAAGAACGTTGCTCTTTTAATGTACTGTGTTAAAGTTTGTAGTAGATCATAATGATTATAAGTACATTTCTTGAGAGCGGTTCCGACCAAAAACGACAAAATCTGTGAGGCGGGCAATGACATTCCAACGTTTAGAACTAAATCAGGTTGAGCAGTTAAGTGCTTGTAGAATATCTTTGTTGCTTGGATTAAATGCCGAGCAGAACTATATCGAGCAATTTTTCCGATTTAGTCTTCGTCTTTTGAATTGTAAAAAAGCCCTGTTGACTTTTAATCAGGAACCTTACTTTTGGCACCGTTGCCCTGAAGGCATGACAGCAATTTCTTTTAAGCCTTCGAAACATTTAAAACAGTGCTTTGCAAAGCAACAGTTTATTAATCATTTACATCCTTCATATCAAAACTTAATCAATTATTTAAAAGAATTAAATATTGAGTGCAGCAGGGCATTGGCGGTGCATCTTTTACACCCCGATAAAACCTCAATGGGTTTTGCTGTGTTTTTTGATGATGATGCGGCAACGTTCGAAGATGATGATATTCAATTGTTACTCGATTATTGTTCTACTTTTATGCAGCAGGTTGAGTTGAAGTTTAACTATGAAGAGTTAAACGAACTTTATGAACAACAGGTTGCAATTAATTCAAGTAAAACAAAATTCTTCTCAATTATTTCGCATGACTTGCGTGCACCTTTTCATGGATTGCTTGGATTCTCTGAGGTACTCGCCAAAGAGCGTGAAACTTTAGATGAATCGAGTATTCAAAATATTGCAGATTATTTATACGATACTTCACAATCGACCTATAACTTACTTGAAAGTTTGCTGACATGGGCGATGGCTGAGGGAGGGCGTTTTGTTTATCACCCAATTAACTTTAAACTTAGACAAGTCAGCAATATCGTTTGCGATGTATTGCATACCTTAGCTTTAAAGAAAAATATTGAACTGGTGAATGATGTTCCAGAAGATCTAAAAATCTATGCCGATATCAACATGATGACCTCTGTAATTCAAAACTTAGTGTCAAACGCGCTGAAATTTACTGACATTGATGGATCGGGCAAAGTCTTTATTGAAGCTCGACAAGCGGATGCAAATGTAGAAATTACTGTTCGAGACACAGGTCTGGGCATGACCGAGCAACAAATGGCAAACTTGTTCCATCCACGTATTACCGCTAGTTTTAAAGGCACTGCAGGGGAAAAAGGTGCTGGCTTAGGTTTGAGTCTTTGCAAGCGTTTTGTTGAGATTAATCAGGGAAAAATTAGTGTAAATTCCCAAAAAGGAGTTGGAACAACTTTTAAAGTTTTACTACCTTCAGCTCAAGAAAGTCATGAGGCGCTTACCGAACATCATTCTTCATCGGAAGCTAAATTAGTCTAATCCCTTTTCCTAGCACTACTCGAACTGCTATAACTAAAAAGAGAGTACGAGGAAAAGAGCTTTTTATATGAATGCGGAGCAGTTACAAAAAACATTGCGTGCGAGTCAGTACGCAGAACAAGTTTTAGGCTTGCATCAAGCTGTTTTAGAACAAGATTATCAAATAGATCAATTTACTGCACCGCTCTCGACCGAACAGATTTACCAATGTGTACAAACCACATTAGATGGGATTGGTGATGAAACGCTTTGGATGCGTGGATTGCGCATTTTACGTAGTCGATTAATGTTCCGCTGGATCTGGCAGGATGCCAATCAGCTTACCGATGTTGTTACACTTACTCGTGAACTTTCTGATTTTGCAGATGCCAGTATTTGTGCTGCAAAGGATTTTGCGCGTGTAGCACTTGTGGCGAAACATGGGGAGCCGTTAAGTTATTCTGGCAAAGTCCAAGACTTGATTGTGGTTGCCATGGGTAAACTTGGTGCTCAAGAGCTTAACTTATCGAGTGATATCGATTTAATTTTTGCCTTTGATGAGCAAGGCGAAACCAATGGCCGCAAATGTATCGATGTACAGCAGTTCTGTATTTTGTGGGGACAAAAACTCATTTATTTACTTGAGCACATTACCGCAGATGGTTTTGTGTTTCGAGTCGATATGCGCTTGCGCCCTTGGGGGGATGGCTCGGCATTAGCGATTAGTCATGCCGCTTTAGAAAAATATTTAAGCCAGCATGGCCGTGAATGGGAACGTTATGCATGGATTAAAGCGCGTGTTGTAACCGGTGGTAAAGAAGGACAGGACTTGTTAGAAATGACTCGTCCTTTTGTATTTCGCCGTTATGTCGATTACACAGCGTTTGCTGCCATGCGTGATATGAAAGCGATGATTGAGCGCGAAGTTCTGCGTCGTCATATTGAGGATGATATTAAACTCGGGGCAGGCGGTATTCGCGAAATTGAGTTTATTGTGCAGGTGTTCCAGCTTATTTACGGTGGGTCAAAACGTGAGTTACAAGACCGTCAATGTTTAGTCAGCCTTGAGCATATTGGCGAAGCAGGTTTATTAGAAAAACAAGCTGTATTAGAACTTGAAGATGCATACCTGTTTTTACGCCGTGTTGAACATGCAATTCAAGCTCTTAACGATCAGCAAACCCAGTTATTGCCAGAAGAATTAGACCTAAGACAACGCATTATCGATACTTTGGGTTTCGAAAGCTGGAATGAATTTATTGATGTTCTTAATGAGAAACGTCAAAAAGTCAAAGTTCAATTTAAGCAACTCATTGAAGATACCAGCTCTAATGCAGCAACAGAGAATTATGGGCAGTTAGAGCAGCAGCTAGATGAAGTACTAGATGACAATGCGAAAAATCTGATTCATGAGTTCTGGCATGGGCATGCACTCAAAAAACTTCCTTCAAATGCTGTGCAACGTTTAAAAACGTTTTGGCCTCATTTAATTGAAGCGATCTTACAGTCAGAACACCCACAAACTGCATTATTACGTTTAATGCCGCTTATTGAATCGGTTATGCGTCGAACCGTGTATTTGGTGATGCTGATTGAAAGTAAAGGGGCTTTACAACGCTTAGTAAAAATGGCGACTGTAAGCCCGTGGATTTGTGAAGAGTTAACTCAATATCCGGTACTGCTGGATGAATTTTTATCGATGGACTTTGAGCTACCAAAACGTAAAGACTTAGAAGACTCATTACGTCAGCAGTTACTTCGTATTGAAATTGATCAAGTCGAAGATCAAATGCGAGCACTTCGCCTCTTTAAAAAGAGCAATGTATTAACTGTTGCTGCAAGTGATGTGCTAGCTGAAAGTCCTCTCATGAAGGTATCTGATGCATTAACCGATATTGCTGAAGTTAGTGTGAATGCAACACTTAATTTGGCTTATCAGACAGTAGCAAAACGTCATGGTTACCCGTGCGATGTTGATGGAAAACGCTGCTCACTCGACTATAAAGCTTTTGCTGTTATTGGTTATGGCAAAGTGGGTGGTATTGAGCTGGGCTATGGTTCTGACTTAGACCTTGTCTTTATTCACTATCTAGATGAACAAGCTGATACAGATGGAACGAAGTCTATTAGTGGCTTTGAGTTTGCGATGCGTGTTGCTCAAAAGTTTATGTCACTCATGACGACGCAAACACTCGATGGTCGTGTCTATGAAATTGATACACGGTTAAGACCTTCAGGTGAGGCCGGTTTATTGGTGACAAGTCTTAAGGCTTATGAGCACTATCAGTTGAAAAGTGCATGGCTTTGGGAGCATCAGGCATTGGTTCGTGCACGTTCTATTGCTGGTGATGAGGCACTTTGCCAGAAATTTGAAATATTTCGCCGCGAGATATTGACTCAATCTAGAGATGAGGCTTATGTTCGTGAAGAAGTGTTGAAAATGCGTCAGAAAATGAAAGACCACCTAGGTTCGTCTTCTGAACAAAAAAAACATGGTATTTTTCATTTAAAACAGGACGCAGGTGGTATCGTAGATATCGAATTTATGGCACAGTATGCTGTACTTGCATGGAGCGGGACGAAACCCGATCTCGCCCATTATTCTGATAATGTAAGAATATTAGAAGATGCTGCTAAAGCAGACTGCTTATCCAGTGAAGATGCCACAGCATTAATTCGAGCCTATCTTAGTGAACGTGCCGAAAGCCACCGTTTAGCCCTTGCAAATCAATCCATGCAAGTAAGCGCAGCGGACTGGCGTAGTACCCGTGCGGTCGTTTGCAATTTATGGCAAAGATTAATAGACCCAACCGCTTCGGTTGAGTTGGATAGTGAATGATTTTATAACAATTTGGAGTGTTCCATGAATTTGGCTGATCGTGATGGTTTTATTTGGCAAGATGGACAATTAATTGATTGGCGTGATGCAAAGATTCACGTTTTAACCCATACTTTACACTACAGTATGGGCGTATTTGAGGGTGTTCGTGCTTATGAAACTCCTAAAGGTACTGCCATTTTCCGTCTTCAAGACCACACAAAACGTTTGTTAAATTCAGCAAAAATTTATCAAATGAAAGTGCCGTATGATCAAGCAGCGCTTGAACAAGCACAAATCGATGTTGTTCGTGAAAATAAATTAGCTTCTTGCTATTTACGCCCACTCATCTGGATCGGTTCAGAGAAACTTGGTATTGCAGCAACAAATAACACAATTCATGCCGCTGTTGCAGCATGGGCGTGGGGTGCTTACCTTGGTGATGAAGCGATGGCAAAAGGTATTCGCGTTAAAACTTCATCGTTTACTCACCACCATCCAAACGTGACCATGTGTAAAGCAAAAGCATCTGGTAACTACACATTGTCAATTCTTGCTCACCAAGAAGTTGCACACTCAGGTTACGATGAAGCAATGCTCATGGACCCACAAGGTTATGTATGCCAAGGTTCAGGTGAAAACGTATTCTTGATTAAAGATGGCGTCTTACATACTCCAGATATCGCTGGTGGTGCACTTGATGGTATTACACGTCAAACAGTAATGACGATTGCTAGAGATCTTGGCTATCAAGTCGTTGAGCGTCGTATTACACGTGATGAATTCTATATTGCAGATGAAGCATTCTTTACAGGTACTGCTGCAGAAGTAACACCAATCCGTGAGTACGATGATCGTCAAATTGGTGAAGGTTGCCGTGGTCCAATTACCACTGAAATCCAAAAAACTTTCTTTGATGCAGTTCAAGGTAAAAACCCGAAATATGAACACTGGTTAACTTACGTAAAATAAGTTAATCCGTTAACATAAAAAGGCGAACTTCGGTTTCGCCTTTTTTTATTTTTTGGCTTAGGGAGCTTCTATGCATATTGTCTATGTGTCTGATGGTAAGGCAGGACACCGCTCACAAGCATTAGGCTTGTTTCAGGCAATGCAAAGACAACAGCCAGAAACAACTTTTGAAGAGGTTCTAATTACTGATTTGCCGATTATTTCTTTAATTCAGGCACTTTTCTCTTCAAAAACCTCCTTATTTAAACAAGCGCCTGATTTTGTATTTGGCGTGGGAAGTCATACACATTTTCGTGTTTGGTTAGTCGGTAAAATTTTTAAAAAGGCTAAAACGATTATTCTAATGAAGCCGAGTTTACCGATTGGTTGCTTTGACTATGCGGTTATTCCAGAGCATGACGGCATTCACGCCAACAGCCATGTGATTGTCACACGTGGCGCATTAAATCCTATTCGTAATGAAAATCAACATCAAACAGCTAGGGTTTTAATTGCATTAGGTGGTTCATCTAAACGACATCAATGGAACCAAGATAAAGTATTAAGTAGTGTTAAAAAAATTGTTGAGAATAATCCAGACGCTGAAATTATTCTGACGACTTCACGTCGAACTCCGGCAGAGTTTGTCGATATTTTAAAGCAACAAAGCTTTGCCCAGCATTTACATATATTTCCAGTTGAGCAAACACCTCAAGGCTGGATTTTTGAGGAAATGCAAAAAGCAGAAGCTGTGTGGGTCACAGAAGACAGCGTGTCTATGATTTTTGAGGCACTTACTGCGGGTTGTCGAGTCGGGGTGATGGCAATGGACCGTTTGAAAGACGACCGGATTACGCACTCAGTTGATCAAATGTTAGAATCACAATTAATTTCACAGCAGACTTGTGTTGTACAGTTACCACAACCTTATGCTTTTAAAGAAGCGGACCGTGTGGCAACATATCTTTTATCAAAGAATTAAATTTTTTATTTTGAGTAAATAAATGAAAATATTGCATATTGCAAATTTTGGCTTTAATAAACAAGGCGCCCATTTTTACTGCACAGACCGTAAAATTTCTGCCGGATTAATTGAAAATGGCCATTTCGTTTATGATTTTAGTTTTCGTGACATGGCTCGTATGGGAACCATTTTTAAAACAAAAAAACTGGGTGCCAATTGGGCTAATAAAGAAGTTCTAAAGGTCGTTAATAATATTGAACCTGATCTGGTGCTCATTGGGCATAGTGACTTAATGAGTCCAGATGTTTTAAGACAAATTAAAGAATCTTATCCAAATACTAAAATTGCATTTTGGTATGTTGATCCGCTTTATCTTGAAAACAAACTGGACTTTGTCAAAGCATTCTCGCCGTACTTAGATGCTATTTTCTGTACAACAGGCGGAGAATATCTACAAAAGCTAAAGCAACCTCATTTAAGCGTGGCCTATTTGCCAAATGTCGGTCACCGTAATGTAGAAACACTACAGCAATTTTCAAACTCTAAGACTGACAAGACTTTTATTTTCTGCGGTGTGGTCTATAAAGAACCTGAGCGTGAAAAGTTCTTAAAGGACTTGGCAGGTGCTTTGCAACAAGGGCATGTAAACTATCAATACTATGGTTGTTTTGAACAACCCGGTGTTTATGGTAAAGCGTATTATAAAGTTCTCTCTGAAACAAAAATGGGACTTAATTACTCACGCCGTAATGATGTCACCTTGTATAGTTCTGACCGTATTGTTCAGCTGACTGGTAATGGTTTACTTACCTTTAGCCCACGAATTCCGGGCTTTGAGAAGCTCTACACCGAGCAGGAAGTGGTTTACTTTGATGATCAGTTTGATTTGGCCAAGAAGATCCAATTCTTTAATCAAAACCCAGATCAGGCTGAAAAAATAGCGAAAGAGGGTTGGGAGAAAACACGTAGGTCTTTCAATGCTAAACGCATCACCCAGTTTATGGTTGAAGTGACATTTAAGCAGCCCTTTTCAGAAGATTATGAATGGTCACATGAGGTATATGCATGATGTGGTTTTTGTACGTTGCGGTAGGCCTACTAGCACTTGCTGCACTGTTATATGTGCTGGGTAATTATACATTCTGGCTTCCGTTTCGTTCGAGTAAACTACCACGCATTGTGATGTTGCATCAGGTTACTCCTAAAGATGCAGCCTCAGGTATGAACATGCCTCCTGAGAAGTTTGAACAACTTTTACAGTTGTTGACGCGTAAAAAGGCTACTTTTTGCTTTGTTTCTGAGCTTGAACAATACCGTAATCAAAAGAATGTCGTTGCTTTAAGTTTTGATGATGGCTTTATGGATAATTATCTTTATGCCTATCCATTACTTAAAAAATATAATGCAAAAGCAACCATTTATTTGGCAACTCAAATTGAAGGAATTGAAAAGCTAACTCATGAGCAAATCCATGAAATGGCCAAATCTGGTATCATTGAGTTTGGTGCGCATACTCAACATCATGTGAACTTACTTAAGCTTGATGACCAAACCGCTTATGATGAAATGCTTCAGTCTAAACGTGACGTTGAAGCGTTAGTGGGAAAATGTCCGAGCTTTGCTTATCCATTTGGCCGATTTAACGAAAAGCACCAGAAAATGGCTCAAGAGATTGGCTTTAAAAACGCCGTATCGACTCGTAAAAAAATCGAAGCGTATGAAGTAAGTAATCAATTTAATATTCCACGTGTCAGCACGCATGGTGCCATGAATGCTTTACAGATGCGTATCGCCCTTGCTAAAGGACGTTATAAGTTATGAATAAAATTCCATGTAGTGTCTATATTGTCACCTTAAATTGTGGTGCTTGGTTAGAACGAACTTTGCAAAGTGTTAGTGAGTTTGATGAAGTAATTATTTTAGATTCGGGCAGTACTGATAATACTTATGAAATTGCTCAGAGTTTTGAAAATACTCAAATTTCTCATCAAGACTGGCAAGGCTATGCAGGGCAAAAAAGTTTAGCTTTAGCAAAATGCCGAAATGATTGGGTACTCAATTTAGATGGCGATGAAGTCTTATCTAACGAGTTAAAACAAGAGATTGTTGAAACAATTCAACAGAACAAACTTGATGCCTTAATCACTCCAATTAATGATGTATTTTTAGGTGTTCCGAATAGTAAACATACTAAAAAACATGCAAAAGTGCGTTTTTTTCGTAAGTCTAAAGGGCATTATGACCTTGCCAATAAAGTCCATGAAAATGTGATTGTAGAGGGAGAGACTCAGCGTGCTCAACATGATATTTATCATTATGGCGAGTCGAGCATTTTCGTTAAGGTCGAAAAAAATAACCAATATTCCAACTTGAAAGCATTAGAGAAATACCAAAAAGGAAAGTCTCCAAGTGTGGCTAAATTGATTTTGGTGATGCCTGTGACTTTTATGAAGTCTTATTTTATTCGCCGTAGTTTCTTAAATGGTTGGCGTGGTTTCGTAAATAGTATGATTAACGCGTTTTATGCTTTTCTAAAAGAAGCAAAGCTGTTTGAACAAACCATGAATAAAGATAAGAAATAAGTAGGTAAGCTATGAAAATTGTTCAGGTATTGGCAACTAGCGGTGGAGTTGGTGGATTAGAGCAGCATACTTTTAATCTTGTTAATGAGCTCGCTTTAAATCATGAAGTACATGTGATTGCACATCCTTGCTATGTAGACAAGTTTAGCCAACAAGTACATTTTCATGCCGTCGATTTTGCACGTAGCCGTTGGAATATTCTTTTACTCTGGCAACTTAAAAATCTTATCCAGCAAATTCAACCCGCCATTGTTCATGCACAAGCAGGAAAAGCGGCTGAGCTGATTGCCCGCATTAAGCCATTTTTATCTGGTCCAAAGTTTGTAACGACTGTTCATGGTACTAAAAAGAATAAGTCTGTTTATTTAGCAGGTGATGCTGTTATTGCGGTGAGCCAAGCGCTAACGCAAGGTATTCCTGAGTCTAAAGCACACGTGATTTATAACGGGGTATATCCACAACCTGTACTTACAACTGAAAATAAAGAAAAGTTACTTCAATCGATTCAAAAAGATTTTGCTGAGCTAGACACAAGCAAAAAAGTAGTTATGTGCATTGGGCGCCTAGAGCCAGTAAAAAATATCAGTTTACTGATTGAGTCGATGCAGCAGATTGATGCCAATTTATGGATTATTGGTGATGGTTCACTTCGAGCAAGTTTGGAAAAACAAGTCAGTGAATTAAACATGCAAAATCGGGTCGCTTTTCTTGGGTTTAGAACTGATGCACGTGATCTGGTGCAGTTGGCTGATATTGTAGTTTTATCGTCAGACCGAGAAGGTTTTCCACTTGTTATGGTTGAAGCTTTACAGGCCGATAAAGCAATGGCTTCAACCAAAGTGAATGGTGTGATCGAGTGGTTGCCAGAACAATATCTGGCAGAAATTGGAGATGCACAAGGTTTAGCAAGAGCGATTCAATGTGCACTTCAACCAGAGGCACAAAGTGACTTTAGCTCGCTATATGCAAAAGCCAAGGCTGAACTGACTGTACCAGCCATGGCCGAGCAGACGTTTAATATTTATAAAGGCCTGCTAAAGACTTAATTATTTTTTGGTGTAAGGCGGATAGCATCGAGTACCACGAAGTTATCTTCAACATTAATAGTATGGCAACCGTCATCTGCTTGATTCCAATCTGGTAAAACCACTTCTAGTAATTTTTCTTCATAAGCTGTAGGGCTAAGCTGAGTAATCGCTTTTAATTCGATATTGCCGCCATAACGTTTTAAAGAATCTTGGCTTGGTCGAACCAGTTGCCCTTTATAAATAAAAGGTTTACCTGCCATACGGAACTGCTGACTACCTCGGCACACTGGATTCATTGGGTGCTCTTGCCAGTTAGGATTTAAAATATCTTCGGTAAAGAAAAGGTCTAGGCGGTCACCAAACTTCTTACAATCACGACGCGTTGAAGTAAAAAGATACCATAAACCTTCATGATAAAAAGGCGTGCTGTCGACCGCTTCGATATTCTCGATCAGATTAGAATGCTTTTCCCATTTCAGTGGAAACTCAGTACATTTCCAAAGTTCAATTGTTTTATTGGCAGATGTTTCAGGGACCATGTACCATGTGTTATCTATTTTAAATACGCAAGGATAGGAGAGGTGATAATCAAGTTTTAAAATAGTTTCAGGCGGTGTGTAGGTTCCATCTTTAAAAACTTCCAAGACCGAAAGAAAGCCCACGGGATGCTCATCATCCACTTCTTCAAAAAAAATGAAATGACGACCATTTTCATAAGCATAAAAACTATCTGCAAAGGTAAACTTTCTAGGGGAATGGATCTCAAACAGAGAGTCTAATTGATTAAGTGCTGTAAAAGGTTGTTCTAACCAGCCAAAACGCATATACCAATGAGAGTCAAAAGATTTTGCTTTTTTTGCTTGTTGGTACTTGTACCATTTTTTTTGAATCAGGCGATTTAGCATTAAATTTTACACTCGATATAACTATAATTAGATAGACTATCCCTGACTCATTTTAACATTTGAATGAAATGAAAAAATATTTAATCAGTATTGAATCTGCTAATAGTGAACGTTTAAAAAAGTTGTACTCTCAAGCAACATTTTACAAATATCGCTATGAATTTAAGCAATTTGGGGTTATAGGTAAAAATTTAAGTGTGAGTGAGTATTTTCAACAGGGTGTAGCAGGCAAGAAAAAACCAATGACGCCTGGTGAACTTGGTTGTGCAATGTCACATATTGCTGCATTAAAAGATTTTTTAAATTCTGATGACGAATATGCCATTATTTTTGAAGATGATGTAATTGAACGTTTTGAAATTGATTTCCAAGATTTAGAAAAACATATTCGTTCTTTGAACTTAGGGCCTTGCTTTTTCCTAAGCTTAGGCGGTATTCAAATGAAAATATGCAATCGTGTTCGTGGGAAGTTTTTACCCGAAGAATTGTATAACCAAAAAGTTTTAAAAGTTGATTACGACTATCTTGAAAAACTTGCTTATGCTTATGCCTATGTTGTAGATCGTAAAATGGCTCAAATGTTGGTTGATTATCATCAACCGATAAAAATTTATGACCATTGGCAAGATCTTGTGGGGCGAGGGGATTTTAGTTTCTATGTCAGCTTTTTATTCGATCACCCAATTATTGAAAATGATGATGCGTTAAGTTATCTAGAAAAGGAAAGAAGCTTAATCACTCCACTTTCACAAGATGACAGTGATTTATTACGTTACTTAAGAGTTAAATTAAAGAAATATATACTTAATAAATATATAATTTAGCCGTTTTTTCGGTTTTATTATTAATTTTATGATTAAGCAAAAAAATATTATTATCGGGTCGGCAACGGGATACAACGCTGACCTCATCTCTTCTTTTGTCTATTCTTTGGAAAAGGCTAACTTTGATGGAATATTGTCTTTAATTATCTATAAAGAACAAATGACTGAGTTTGTGAATGCATTCTCAGATATCAAAGGTTTTAAAATTGAATTTAAAGTTTCAACTATTGGAAAATTTAAATCAAAATCAAAATATTCAGGTATTTATAAGTTTAAGCTTGTAAAAAATGTTTTGAAAAAAATTATTAGCTTAACTGTAAATGAAGCAGTTCCTGATTCAAAAATTAAAGCTCTTAAAATTACTGGTTATCCACATGTGAGCCGTTTCTTTGAATATAAGGAAATTGTAGAAAGTCATCCTGATGCTTCACATGTATTGCTTAGCGACGTTCGTGATGTTTTTTTCCAGAGTAATCCTTTTAAAAATCTTGGCAAAGGACTATTGGTAGGGATGGAAAATCCAGATTATACGATTGGTACTGAGCAATATAATCAAAAATGGATTAAGGATGCGTATGGAGAGGGCTTTTATAATCTTGCAAAAGATGAGCAAGTATCTTGTTCAGGGGTCACTATTGGTGATCATGAATCAATTAAAGTCTATATCAATAAGATGATTGAGGAATTCTGCAAACAGCCATATCACAAAATGTCTGAAAGAATTTATGATCAAGCCATGCATAATAAATTATTAATTACTAATAATTTAGCTGATGTAACTCGCTGTCAACCCTTTAAATCAATTATTGTAACTCTTGGGTTATACCCAATAGATCAAATTGCAGTTAATGATCAAGGTTTTATTATCAATCGCAATGAAGAAATTATTCCTATTGTCCATCAACATGACAGACATCCGGAACTACTTCAGTTATGTGATAATTATATTGGGAAATAAATTTAAGATTTTCTAAATTTTATATGGAATGCGGATATTAATTTTTATCCGCATTTCCTTTTAAAACCATATAAATCAGCGCAACAAAAATAAGCAATGCACCTGCTAAGCTACTTACACAGAAATAAAGGATACGTTGACTTGTAGTGATGTTAAATAATTCATTTGCAAGGATATAGCGCATCAAAAACCATTGCGCAAGAGAGAATACAATCACGATTAAAGCATGTCGACGTACATCAGGGCGCATAGCCATAAAGCTGACCTCTAAATTAAAAGCAACCTATTATGCCACTGACCTGCTTATTCGCAAAGCATAGCTTAGATAAACCGAATATGTGGCTGATATTTTTCATTAAAAAACCCTGCATGAGCAGGGTTTTTTAATTTACAAATCTAAAAATTATTTAGATTCTTCAGCTTTTGGCTTTTCACGTAAGCGGATGCCCAAGTCACGAAGCTGATTTGCTTCAACAGGAGCAGGTGCTTGAGTAAGTGGACATTCAGCAGTCTTGGTTTTCGGGAATGCAATAACATCACGAATAGAAGTCGCGCCAGTCATAAGCATAACTAAACGGTCAAGACCAAATGCCAAACCACCGTGAGGAGGAGCACCGTAACGAAGTGCATTCAGCAAGAAGCTGAATTTCTCTTCTGCTTCTTCATCAGAAATACCAAGCGCTTCAAAAATCGCTTTTTGCATTTCTAATGTGTAAATACGTAGAGAACCGCCACCAACTTCAGTACCGTTCAATACCATGTCGTAAGCAACAGAAAGTGCTTCACCCGGATTGCTCTTCACATCTTCTACGCTAGATTTAGGTAGAGTGAATGGGTGGTGAACAGAAGTCCATTTGCCATCATCAGTTTCTTCAAACATTGGGAAATCAACAACCCAAAGTGGAGCCCACTCACAAGTTGAAAGTTTCAAGTCATGACCAATCTTGACACGAAGTGCACCCATTGCATCATTTACGACTTTAGCTTTATCAGCACCGAAGAATACGATATCGCCATCTTGTGCACCAACACGTTCCAACAGTTCAAGTACAATCGGTTCAATGAATTTAACGATTGGAGATTGAAGACCTTCAATTCCTTTAGCGAGTTCATTAACTTTAATGTACGCTAAACCTTTAGCACCATAGATGCCAACGAATTTGGTGTATTCATCGATTGCACTACGTGGCAATGATGCTGCACCTGGAACACGTAACGCAACAATACGACCTTTAGGATCTTTTGCAGGACCAGCAAATACTTTGAACTCTACTTCTTGCATTAAGTCTGCAACGTCAACGAGTTTCAACGGAATACGCAAATCTGGTTTGTCAGATGCATAATCACGCATTGCTTCGCTATATGGCATACGGCGGAATTTTTCAAATTTTACGCCAAGCAAGTCGTTAAATAGTTTAACAGTCATGCCTTCCATCAAATCCATGATTTCATCGTCATTTAAGAACGATGTTTCAATGTCGATTTGAGTAAATTCTGGCTGACGGTCAGCACGCAAGTCTTCATCACGGAAACATTTCGCGATTTGGTAGTAACGATCGATACCACCAACCATCAATAATTGTTTAAACAATTGTGGTGATTGTGGAAGTGCGTAGAAGCTACCATTTTGTACACGACTTGGTACTAAATAGTCACGTGCGCCTTCAGGAGTTGCACGAGTTAAAATCGGAGTTTCAACGTCTAAGAAACCGTGATCGTCTAAATAATTACGGATCAAGTTAGTTACTTTAGAACGGAAACGTAAGCGATCTAACATTTCTGGACGACGGATGTCCAAGAAACGATATTTTAAACGGTGTTCTTCTGACACGTTAATCGTGTCATCATTTAACGGGAATGGCGGAGTTTCAGAAGCAGCAAGAACTTCGATTTCTTTGCCTAAAACTTCGATTTGACCACTCACCATATTTTGGTTTTCAGTACCTTCATAACGGCGACGAACACGACCTGTAATTTTTAATACATATTCAGAACGTGCTTTATCTGCAGTTGCAAATGCTTCTGGAGTATCTGGGTCAATAACCACTTGAACGAGACCATCACGATCACGCATATCAAGGAAAATAACACCGCCATGGTCACGGCGACGATGTACCCAACCGCATAGTGTAACGGTCTGGTCGATTTGGGCTTCAGTTAAAGAGCCACAGTAATGAGTTCGCATCATGATGAAGATTATCCAAACTATATTGGCTGAAAGGACGGATGCGTAAACCGCGCACCGTCAAAAAAGTAAGTTTTCGATTATGCCTTGTTGGATGGTTTGCCACAAGAACTAGATCAAAAAACCGCAGAAATTAAGCTGAAAATGAGCAATTTGGCAGCAACTTTAAGTATTCACCCCATTCTTTTTTGTCGATCTAAAATCAAGAATAGTAAGCATCCTAAGCTAAAGGTACTTAGCCAGCCTTGCATAAATTCATTAATAGAACGACCAGTGAAATAATAGGTATCGGCATGCCAAACTTCATGAGGAATGTAACGGGCATAATCCCAAAAAGAGAATAAACCTAACAGTGTAGATAGAATGAACAGACACCATGCGAAAATTTTAATTTTATAGTTTACTTTCCAGTGTTGTTTATAGCGCTGATAATAGTGAACACTCATCCAGACAATAAAAGGTAAGGCAAGAGCTGAGGTGCCTAGCTGCAAAAGACGATGTAAGGGATAAGGATGCCCGAAAAGATGAACTGTGGTTGCTAATACATCTTTAAATGCAAAAGTCCGAAAGTCAGAATGTGTTAGGCCATCCCAAATTAAATGAGTTGCAATCCCTAAAATAAGTGCAAGTAATGTTCCAATCAAAAATAAAAAAATACGTTTTATAGAGTGGAGGTCAAGATCATGTTGAATGCCAAAAAAACGATACATTACAGGCCGATAAAGTAAATACCAAATAGCACAGAATAATAATCCTAATGCAAGATTTGGGTAGAAAAGTCCTTTCCATTGATGAGTCAACATCCCTGATTGCATTGTAAATAAGCGGTAAAGATCGGGTGTCATACTGCCAATTGCTAATGCCGCAATTGGTAAAGTGTTTTGACTAAGCTTGGAAAGAGGTGGTGCTATAACGGCATGAGAGATGGTAAAAGGCATTAGAAATTAGAATTTACTCACATCATTTAATTGGCCAGTCTAACGAATCATCTGATTAGAAATGTTTTTTATTGCAAAACAACTGAAATGTTATAATATAACAAAACAAAAGGCGTAGCGATCAGAGAATCACCTCATGTTGTTCTATAAAAATATTTTGACCATATCCATTTTGGCAGCAATATCGATACCTGTATTTGCAGCAGAAAGTGAAAATGTTGAAAAGTTAGAAACTATTCGGATTAAGGCCCATCCACTTGAGCAAACGTCACAAGATTTTGCCGTTGCAGATACTGTGGTTGATCAAAAGCATTTAGCGCAAGGTGCTGCCACTATTGGGGATGCACTCAGTAGTGAAGTTGGAATTTATGCAAATCAGTTTGGGGCTGGTTCGAGTCGTCCAGTGATTCGTGGACAAGATGGACCACGTGTTAAAGTGCTTCAAAATTCATCAGAAAATATTGATGTCTCGACATTGTCTCCTGACCATGCTGTCACTGTAGATCCTGTGCTTGCAAAACAAGTGGAAGTGATTCGGGGACCTTCAACTTTATTGTTTGGTGCTGGAACTGTCGGTGGTTTAGTCAATGTAATTGATAACAAGATCCCTACGCAAATGCCTGAAAACGGTTATGAAGGACAAGTTGGCTTACGTTATAACACTGGAAGTGATGAAAAACTGGCGAGCGCTGGCGTAACTGTTGGCTTGGGTAGCCAAGTTGCTTTACGTGTTGAGGGGTTAACACGTGATGCAAATAATTATATTGCACCAAATTATATTCATGAAGGTGAAAAAGAGCGCCGTGTAGACAATACTTTTGCTCAGGGTGATTCAGTTAACGTTGGTTTGTCTTGGATTTATGACCGTGGTTATACGGGTATTTCTTATAGCAATCGCCGGGATCAATATGGTTTGCCTGGGCATAGTCATGAATACGAAAGTTGTAGCGCTCATCTAGGTGGAAGACCACATTTGCATTGTGATCCACATGAGCATGAGCACGAAGATGGGGAAGAAGCTCACGATCATGGTCATGAAGAACATGATCACGAACATGGCGGCCCATGGATTGACTTAAAATCTGAGCGTTATGATTTTAAAACCGAGTTAAATGATCCATTCGCAGGCTTCCAAAAGTTACGTGCACAAGCGAGCTATACTGACTATCAGCATGACGAAATTGAAGAGGGAACAATTGCGACCCGATTCCAAAACAAAGGCTATGATGGTCGTATTGAGTTGGTACATAACCCGATTGCAAGTTGGGAAGGGGTGATCGGAGCACAGCTAGGCCAACAAAAATTAGATTTAACTGGTGAAGAAGCTTTTATGGCTCCGACCACTACCAAAAAATGGAGCGTATTTGCTTTAGAACATAAACAATGGAAAGACGTACATTTTGAGCTTTCTGCACGTGCAGATCAGCAAGAGATCGATGTAGACGATAATTCTAAACAGGATTTTGATGGCTCGGCATTTTCTTACGCAGGTGCTGCGAATTGGGAGTTTGCACCGAACTATAAACTTTCTTTTGTCGCATCCCATCAAGAGCGTTTACCTTTAGCTCAAGAGTTATATGCAAATGGTGGACATTTTGCGACGAATACTTATGAGTTGGGGAATGATCAACTCAGTAAGGAAAAATCGAATAATGTTGAATTAGGTTTACATTTTGATAATGACAAACTTGATTATCATCTGCATGTTTACCATAACTGGTTTGATGACTACATCTATGCACAAACCCTTGACCGTTATAAAGACTTCCGTTTAGTCCAATATACTCAAGATAAAGCACGTTTCTATGGTGCTGAGGGTGAAATTGGTTATCAAATTACCCCAATGTACAAGATCAGTGCTTTTGGTGACTATGTACGCGGTAAAATTGATGCAGAAGGGAACGCTCCACGTATTCCAGCGGGACGTTTAGGGACTAAAGTTGATGCAGATTTTGGCGATGGCTTTAGCGGTTCTGCCGAGTACTACCATGTCTTTAACCAAGACAAAATCGCAGCTTACGAGACTGAAACTGAAGGCTATAACATGCTCAATCTTGGTCTGGCATATTCTGGACAATATGGTGCAAAAACAGATTACCGTGTTTATATGAAAGCGAATAACCTGTTAGATGATACGGTTTATCAACATGCTTCGTTCTTATCAAATATTCCACAAGTTGGACGCAATTTTACAGTAGGTGTTGATTTTAGTTTCTAAGGCTTTAACACGAAACTAAACTTGAAAAATCAATCCAAAAGACCTAATTTGAAAGCATCAAGTTAGGTCTTTTTTATGCGTATTTTTCAACGAATTCATCAAAAAATAAATTGGTCAGGGCGTCGTTATATGGCGGTATTACTTTGCGTTGTTGCTATTGCATATCTTGCATCGGCGATTTACCACACAGTAAAACCATTACCACAAGGGATTAACTTTAGTGGCAAGCTTAGACATGCCGATGTCAAATTTTTAGCTGATAAAACCTATCTTGATGCTAAAGGACAGCAACAGGTTGATCAACACATTTTTGATGAAATCTTGAAAATGATTGAGGAGGCAAAAACCACAATTGTGGTGGATATGTTCTTGTTTAATTCAGAAGTGGGTGACTCGAAACTCAAGCAAAGACCGTTAATGCAAGAGTTAACCGATGCATTAGTGAATAAGAAAAGACAGAACCGCCAAATTCAGATCATTATGATTACCGACCCGATTAACTCAGTCTATGGTGGTCTAAGCCCTGAACACTACCGCCAATTACGTCAGGCAGGTGTCGATGTGATTGAAACCAATTTAACTCCTTTGCGTGCTTCTAACCCGTTTTGGTCTGGTTTCTGGTACATCTGCTGTCAAAATGTTGGCAATAATCCTGAAAAGGGCTGGTTACCAAATCCATTCGGTGATGAAAAAATTACACTGCGCAGCTATTTGAACTTATTTAACTTTAAAGCAAATCACCGTAAAACTGTGGTAGTCGATATTGATGCTGGTTGGAAGTCATTGGTGACCTCAGCAAATCCACATGATGGCAGCTCTAGACATTCTAATGTCGCGTTGGTTGTAACAGGGGCAACAGCTACTGATGTTCTCCAAACTGAAGCTGCTGTTGCGCAAATGTCAGGCAGTAGCTCTCCATCGCTCATTTTAGGTGACTTTGAAAAAGACGTAACCAAACCTCAAGTTCAGGTGTTAACTGAAGGGGCGATTTATCAATCTGTACTTAAATTGATTAATTCAGCGAAGCCGAAAGAGCATCTTGATTTAAGTATGTTCTATTTGTCTGAACGTAAAATTATTCAAGCACTAAAAAATGCTCAAGAAAGAGGCGTTATTGTCCGAGTTTTACTTGATCCAAATAAAGATGCGTTTGGTCGACAAAAGAATGGTATTCCTAACCGTCAGGTAGCTTCAGAACTACACGCTGCCGGCATTCCAATCCGCTGGTGTGATACCCATGGTGAGCAAAACCATAGCAAAATGATTTTGAAATATAGTGCCCAACAAGCTGAGTTGATTGTAGGATCTGCCAATTTTACGGCCCGTAATTTAAAAAATTACAACCTTGAAACAGATATGTTGGTCATTGGCAAAGTTCAAGATCAAGTCTTTAAAGATGCGCAAGATTACTTCAATACTTCTTGGTCAAACTTACAAGGTAGACAGATGAGCGTGGATTACGCGAAGTATGCAGATGAGTCTAAAGTGAAGTATTGGATTTATCGTTTTATGGAATGGTCAGGATTGTCGACTTTCTAACGAGAACAGCCTTGGAGTATTCCAAAAAGTAGCAATGTGATTAGCGACATGGAAGTCGCCGTTTCACTGTGTGGCAGGGAAGCAACACCAGTGAAACAAAGGTTTTTGTCACTTTTGACCTCTCAAAAGTGAGGCATTAGCCTATACAAAAGAAATTAGAACATCACTGTAAGTAAAGGCTGTGCCATAAGTCCGATTTAAGGCGCTGGCGGAATCAATTGATCCAACGCTTTATCATCAAGTTTTTCTATTTCACTCAAATCAGTCTTAATTTTCCACTGCGACTCGTCATCTACAGGGTTTGGTAAACGTGCTTCAAGCCAGTCACAGACCACATCTGGAGAAAATTCAGGATGATTACATTGAATAATCCACGATAAAAAATCTTTCGCTTCACCGTTCATGTAAGGCGGTGGTGAAACAGGAAAGAATAATGTTGGTAGGCGTTCATTCGTCGATAGATAGTTTAAAACATGCCCTAACTCTTGAACAGTTTGCCATGCAAGGGCATGCTCTACGTCAATACTGAACTTAAACCACCAAGCATGTTCGCCATCTGCTCCATGAGCCATAATTCGGGCTTCTTGTACACTTGGAACTTTACAAAAAAATTGATGAAGACGCTCAAAACTGATTTCAGACACAGCAATTGACCTAGTTTGAAAAATGCTAATGGTAGCACAGATACAGATTCTTCATATTTTCTTTATAGTCATTACAAAGTTTAGCAATCAAAGCGGTTTTATTCATGGTTTCTCCTTGAGTCTCTTCTAATCTAGCTTCATATCAAGATTAAAAGGAAATAGGCCATGAAAAAGCCAATCATTCTTGTACTTTCGACATTAATGTTAGGTATGTCAGCTACCGCGATGGCCGATTCTGGGCACCGTTGGGACAATAACCATGGTAAACACTATGATCGATATGAGCATCGTGATGACCGCCGTCATGATTACCGTAATGATCATCGGGCGCCAGTTTGGTCAAATGCTGATCGTGGTAAACACTATGGCAACTATGTTGCTTTTAAACGTGGCGAACGTATTCCTACCCAATATCGCCATAGCCGTTATTATGTTTCGGACTGGCGTGCACACCGTTTATATGCGCCACCACGTGGATACCATTGGGTTAAAACCCCTAATCAATACTTATTGGTCGACTCGAGACACAACATTTACCGAGTTCGTTAAATGTAAAAATAAAAAGGCCTCAATATTGAGGCCTTTTTTATGCTAACTCGTCATCTTGCGGTTGAGGTGGTTTTAAGTTTGTTGATGTTTTTGCATGTTTTTCTTTCATCACTGATGGGTAGTGCCATGAAGCAAATCGTACGACGAGAATAGATAAAGCTAAAATCAAAATTGAGCCAGTAATAATGACTTGATCGATATCCGCTTTGTGGTCATGTTGAATATCTGAAATGAGTAGACGGGTTAAGGCCGTAATCGCAACATAAATAAGAAATCGCACTGGCATATGATTGGTTTTAAAGTAAATTCCAACCATTGCTCCCAGTTCTAAGTAGATAAATAATAATAAAATATCATCAATTGAAGCATACTTTTTGACAGTTAGAATTTCAAAAACTGTATTGGCTGCAGACCAGGCCACCATACAGCCAATAATAAATAGGGCTAAATAATGAAAAGCTTCAACGGCATAATGACCAAATCGGTCCAGAATACGTTCATACTTTTTGGGATCGGGCATAGTAAGATCTTTTGTTTACTTAATAATGCTTAGAAATTAAACAAATTTCATGCCAATTGAAATAGTAAATATAAAATAAAAAACGCCTGAATTTTCAGGCGTTTTTGTGGAAAACTTAATTAGGCTTGATTTGTAAAGTAATCTTCACTAAAGCCCATAATTAAGTCTGAACCAGCTTTAATCTTAGCAATTCGCGCATCAATATCTGGCAAGATACGCTCAACAAAGTACTGAGCCAAAGCAAGTTTGTTTTGGTAGAAATCACCAGACTTATCTTTAGCAGCGGCAGCAATTTTCGCAAACATATACGCGAAGCTGAGTAAGCCCACTGCATGTAAATAATCAACCGCAGCTGAGTTCGGGAAATCTACATTTTCAGCAGCTTGTTCAATAATAAACTGAGTGATCGCTTCAATTTCAGTGGCAGCATCTAAAGTTGCATCTTTAATGAAGTTTAAATCTGTGTCTAAGTCATTTGCGAAGTCACGAATTTCAGTGATGTATTCAGCAATGAACGCACCGCCACATTTAATGGTTTTACGACCAATTAAATCTTGAGATTGAACGCCGTTAGTTCCTTCGTAGATTTGAGCAATACGAAGATCACGGATACATTGTTCCATTCCCCATTCACGGATATAACCATGACCACCGAACACCATCTGAGCATCTAAAGTTGCTTGGAATGCTGTATCTGTAAGGTAAGCTTTTGCAATTGGAGTTAAAAGCGCAACGCGGTCATTGGCTTTTTTCACTGCTGCTGCATCAGTTGAGAATTTAGTGATATCGAGTTGTTGACCTACATACACTGCAAAAGCACGAGATGCTTCATTATTTGCACGTGCGTTTAACAACATACGACGTACATCACCATGGACTAAAATGCTGTCAGCAGGTTTATTTGGTGATTGGACACCAGTTGCGCTACGGCCTTGTAAACGATCAGTCGCGTATTGAGCAGCATTTTGATAAGCAAATTCAGATGCACCTAAACCTTGAATCCCCATTGATAAACGTTCGTAGTTCATCATGACAAACATGGCAGCAAGACCTTCGTTCTCTTTACCAACGAGGTAACCTTTTGCTCCATCAAAGTTCATCACACAAGTTGCAGAAGCTTTGATACCCATTTTATGTTCAATAGAGCCTGGACCAACATGGTTGCGGTCGCCTAAAGAACCATCTTCATTTACAAGGTACTTCGGTACAATAAATAGCGAGATACCACGTGAACCCGCAGGAGCATCTGGAGTTTTAGCAAGGACCAAGTGAATGATGTTTTCAGCTAAATCGTGGTCACCGCCAGTGATGAAGATTTTAGTACCTGTAATGTTATAAGTACCGTCTTCATTACGTTCTGCTTTAGTTTTGATAATACCTAAGTCAGTACCTGCATGTGGCTCGGTTAAGCACATTGTGCCTGACCATTCACCTGAATAAATCTTAGGTAAATATGTTTCTTTTTGCTCTTGAGATGCGTAGCTGCTTAAAGCCATACCTGCACCCACTGAAAGAAGCGGGTAGAGCATAAATGATGGGTTTGTCGCAAATAACATTTCATCAGAAAGAACGGTGAGCATTTTTGGCATGCCTTGACCGCCCCATTCTTCATCGGCACCTAAGCCAATCCAGCCACCTTCTGCATATTGACGAAATGCATCTTTAAAACCAGCTGGTGTGAACACCTCGCCGTTTTCATAGCGAGCGCCTTCTTCATCACCGGTACGGTTTAATGGATGAGTCACGTTCTGAGCAAATTTAGCCATTTCTTCTAAAATTGCTTCAGCTGTTGCAGCATCTACATGAGCAAGTTTCTCATTAGACTGCCAAAATTGTTCTGCTTTAAATACATCATTTAAGATGAATTTCATATCAGCTAAAGGAGCATTGTAAATTGGCATAATCGTTCACCTTTTTTGTGCACATTGGCCTGTGCTAGATATCCTGTAAAACGAAATGGATATGGAATTTAAAGTGTAAATTTATCATTGATTTTATAAAAAAAGGACCGTCAAAACTGAGCAGTCCTTTTTTGTTTTTTAACATTGCATATCGCAACTAACTATGGTTAGAAAGCGAAATGTTCAGCGTCTAATGACATTAATGGATCTAGACCACCTGCAATAACATCTACATGAGAACGTACACGTGGCAAGATTTTCTTGAAGTAGAAGCGAGCAGTAGTTACTTTCGCATTGTAGAAGTCAACATCGGTAGTACCGGCTGCTAATTTCTCTTGTGCTACAAGCGCCATACGAGCCCATAGGTAAGCTAAAGTGATATAACCTGAGAAGTAGAGGTAATCTACAGCAGCAGCGCCTACTTCATCTGGGTTTTGCATCGCACGCATACCGATTTGCATTGTGAGATCGCCCCATTCTTTGTTAAGAGCCGCAAGCGGTTCAACAAATTCTTTCATAGCAGCGTTGTCTTTGTTTGCTTCTACGAATTTATGGATGATCTTAGTGAAGTCACGTAGCATTGCACCTTGAGTTTGCAATACTTTACGACCTAACAAATCAAGTGCTTGGATTTCAGTTGTACCTTCATACAAGCAAGCAATACGTGTATCACGTACGATTTGTTCCATGCCATGCTCAGAAATAAAGCCATGACCACCGAAGACTTGCACACCGTGCTTAGCAGATTCAGAACCAGTTTCAGTCAAGAATGCTTTCGCAATTGGAGTCAATAAAGACAAGATGTTGTCAGCAAACTTGCGCTCTTCTTCAGTTTCGCCTTTTTCAACGATATCAGCGTATTGAGCAAGTAAGTAAACAAGTGCACGACCGCCTTCAGCAAACGCTTTTTGAGTTAAAAGCATGTTGCGAACAGCAGGGTGGACGATAATTGGGTCTGCTTCTTTTTCTGGAGCTTTAGGACCAGAAAGTGAACGCATTGCTAAACGTTCTTTCGCATAAGTCAACGCACCTTGGAAAGATGATTCAGACGCTGCTAAACCTTGAACAGCAGTACCAATACGTGCTGTGTTCATGAAGGTGAACATACAGTTCAAACCACGGTTTTCAGGTCCAATCAAGTAACCTTTCGCTTGATCAAAGTTAATGACACAAGTTGCGTTACCATGAATACCCATTTTGTGTTCGATAGAACCACAACGTACCGCATTACGTTCGCCAATAGTTCCATCTGCATTTACATGGAATTTAGGAACGATGAATAATGAGATACCTTTAGTGCCTTTTGGTGCACCTGGTAGGCGAGCAAGAACGATATGGATGATGTTCTCAGCCATGTCATGTTCACCAGCAGAGATAAAGATTTTCTCGCCAGAGATTGCATAGCTACCATCAGCATTTGGTTCTGCTTTAGTACGGATAATACCTAAATCTGAACCTGCATGAGACTCAGTTAAGCACATCGTACCTGTCCAAACACCTGAAACAAGGTTTGGTAAATAAGTATTTTTTTGTTCATCAGAACCGTGATGTTCTAATGTACGTACAGCTCCGTGAGACAAGCCTGGGTACATACCCCAAGACCAGTTTGCTGTACCAACCATTTCAGAAATTGCAATACCTAAAGAGTTAGGTAAAGCTTGGCCACCGTATTGTTCTTCTGCTGATAAAGACGGAAAGCCAAGTTCAATATATTTTTGATAAGCTTCTTTAAAACCTGTTGGAGTAGTAACTACGCCATCATTCCAAGTACAACCTTCGCGGTCACCAACTTGGTTTAAAGGAGAAAGTTCATTTTCACAGAAATCCGCCGCAGCTTCTAAATATTGATCAACCAATTCACGGCTTACGTTACCTTGGAAATCAGGTAATTTTGCATAGTGTTCTTCAGCATTTAATAATTCATGCAAAACGAATTGCATATCACGTAAGGGCGCTTTGTATTGTGGCATATCGGGTTCCTCAATACTGGTGAAACCAGAGTTATAATCTTAATCTATGATAATGTGCCATGAGGCACCTTGGACTACTACATCGTGCAACAACTTGCATAACTGTACAAGCACCTCAGGACCTTTACTTTGTGACTGCAAAGTCAAGAAAAAAATACTTAAATGATGTAAGTGCTTTGAGTGTAAATACTTTTGATTATGTTTATATGATACAAATAGTCAAAATCGTAAATAGTTATGTATAAGCAAAAGGCGCCTATAGGCGCCTTTTGTTTTATGATTTTTAGAGTTATTTTGCTTGAACAGCTGCAGGAGCAGGGGCATTAACGGGTGGTTGAGGACGTTTTGGTTCAAAACGAAGGTTACATGTTCCTTCAAGTGTTTTATCGCCAACTTGAACATTTACTGTTTGTCCATTGGCCTTGCCATCACAAGCCTTTTGGATTTGTTCAAAACGCGCTTTGCGTTCTGCACGATGTTGTTCCCATGCTGCTTTTTGTTCTGGAGTAAATTCACGGTGCTTCATACGGTGGTGACCCTCACGTGGGCCATCTTGCATCATTCCGCGCTCTGGCTTAGGTGGTTGAGTTGTCGATTGACATGCCGCCAAACTTCCCATTGTTACAATTGCCGCACTGAATAATGCAATTTTTGCCGTCATTTTCATATTTAAAGCCCTTTAATGTTGTGTTTTAAGATGGCTTAAAGATTAGATAATAAAGATGTAGAAACAATGGAGAGTTTTTCTTTTCGTTGTTGGTTACAATGCCAAATATAGCGTAAAAATGAGAGAGTGCTTTTGAACGTTCTACGTGTTCCCATTGCATTACGGTTATTTTTGACAGTCTTGCTCACCACATTACTTATTGCGACTGCAAGCTTGAGCGTTTTGCACTGGACAATGCAAAAGAACTTTGCCAAATATGTGGCTGACGTTGAAATGCAGAAGCTTGACCGTCTCATTACCAATTTGGGTGATGTCTATACGGTTTACCATGATTGGGGGAATGCGATTCAGGCACAGATTTTACAAATCGAAGGAACCGCGGCTCCCGATGACTACGATCGTCTCTCACAGTGGTGGCTTCGTCGTCAATATGACATTGCGATACAACAGCATTCTTTCGATGAACATGCCCTTATCAATATCTCACCTCAAGTTGCACCCACTAATAAAAATAGTATTTTTAGTGAGGAAGAGTTAAGAACGCTTGAGCAAAATTTACCTTCTCAATATCAACCCTTTGAAGGATTGCGTTTCCCTTTAAGTGCAAACCAGTTTCGTCCAAGTGATGATAAAAATAAATCAAAGAAGGGAAGCTTAAAAGATATTGAAACTCAAAATGGTAAGAAGCGTTTTATCGCTTTGCCAGACCGCTTAGGATTGAGTTCGCGTTTATCTCTATATGACGCGCAGCACCAGTTTGTAGTAGGTGAACCACCTTCTTCAGATCAGATGTCATTTCGCCCGATTATCTTAAACAACCAAGTTGTAGGATATTTGGGTTTAAAACCCGTTTTGGATAAAGAAGACGCTTTGAGTATTAACTTCTTTAGTAATCAAAAGCGTTATTTACTCTTAATTTATGCTTTAACTTTGTTATCAAGTTTAGTTGCAGCACTATTAATGGCAACTTATTTTAAAAAACCGATTCAGCGTTTATTAAATGCAACCAATGAATTAACCAAAGGAAATTATCAGCATCAGGTAGTCATTAAGCGAAATGATGAGTTGGGCGACCTATCCACTCAATTGAACCATTTGGCAGAGATTTTACATCAGCATGAAGAATCACGACGTCAATGGGTGGCAGACACTTCTCATGAATTAAAAACGCCGCTGGCTGTATTGCAGGCTCAAATTGAAGCCATGCAAGACGGGATTCGAAAAGCAACACCGGAACATTTAGATGCGATGATGCGTCAGGTATCAAGTCTGAAAAAATTAACCCAAGACCTTGCGGATTTGGCACAGGCAGATGCTCAGCAGCTTAAGTGTTATTTAAGCTCTGTAAATCCATGGGAAGTGGTATTACAGGAAGTTGAAAACTTTAAACCAAAACTTGAGCAGGCTGGGCTTGAAATTCAAGTTGAAGGAACAAGTTCTCCGCTATTATTAGATCGTGATCGGTTTAAACAGATTGTTGTTAATTTAATTAGTAATAGTATTCGTTATACAGAAACAGGTGGCAAAATTCATATTCATACAAGCCAGACTCCTCAAGAGTGGACTTTATATGTCGATGATAGCCCGTTTGGTTTAAGTGATGAGCAATTATCCCGTTTAGGTGAGCGCTTCTATCGTGTAGATGATTCGCGTACGCGTAGTACAGGTGGAACAGGGCTGGGCTTAGCTTTGTCTTGTAAAATTGCGCAAGCGCTTGGTGGTACACTTAGTTTTGAACATTCACCGTTAGGTGGTTTACGTTGTGTACTCACTTTCAAAAAGCAGAGTTAAATATAAAAGGAAAAATATCTCATGAAACATGTGATGTTGGTTGAAGATGAAGTCGAATTAGCGCATTTGGTACGTGATTATCTTGAAGCTGCCGGTTTTGAAGTAAGTATGTTTCATGATGGTCAGGATGCCTATGCGAGTTTCCAGCAACGTAAACCAAATTTGATGATTCTGGACTTAATGGTTCCACGAATGGATGGTTTGACCATTTGCCGTAAAGTTCGTGAGCAGTCAGATTTACCGATTATTATGGTCACTGCCCGTACCGAAGAAATTGACCGTGTACTAGGTCTCAACATGGGCGCTGATGATTATGTATGTAAGCCATTTAGTCCAAAAGAGTTAGTTGCTCGTGTACAAGCTGTTTTACGCCGTTTAGAGCGTAAGGCAGAGCCTGAACAAAATGATTCTTTCCGAATTGATAAAGCTCAGCAACGAATTTGGTATCAACAAAAATCGCTGAGCTTAACGCCAACCGAATTTCGTTTACTTGAGCTATTTTTAGAGCATGTGGGGCAAGTTTATTCGCGTGCACAATTATTGGATCATATTAATCCGGATAGCTTTGATGTTGCCGATCGCGTGATTGACAGCCATATCAAAAACTTGCGCCGAAAAATTAGTGAAGCGGCTGAAACTGGTAACCGTCATGAATGGATTCAAGCTGTTTATGGTGTAGGTTACCGCTTCGAATATCCTGAAGAGTAAAACACTAGCAAAAGTTATTCTGTGGATAACCACAATGTTATCCACAGAAAATGTGGATAAAAAATTAAGACGAACAACTCACTGCCACATCAGGCATATCGCTTGGTAACGGGCCTAAATCTTCCGGTTTTTCCAAATCTGGCTGTCTTGTGTAAGGATGGTTGAGTAGTTTAAATAAACGGTCAACTTCACTAAAATCATCTCGGTCAGCTGCTTCAATAGCACGCTGCGCCATGTGGTTCCGTAAAACATAAACTGGATTTACTTTTCGCATATTGGCATCAAGTTCATCAATATCTTGATGCTCACGGATGCTGTTATATTGGCTAATAAACGCATCAAATTGACGAATATCAAGACAATCATCTCGTAAAACTTTATATTCTTTATTTTGAAGACGAATAAAACTTTGCGTGTAATCGAGTTGTTCAGTTTGTAAGATTCTTAAAAAAGCAAAACTACAATCAAGACTGTCTTTATGGAAATGGGGAAGTCCCATTTTTTGACATAAACCTTGCCCATAGTGCTCTAAAAAGATCGGTTCAAATTGTTCTAGGCAACGCGCTAATTCTTCTTTGAACTGATCTTTTTGTTCAGGTTCAGCAAGAGGAATTAAGTTATTTAACCACGTCCATAAGTTCCAATGGCCTATACTTGGTTGATTTTGGTAAGTATAACGACCTTGGTAATCCGAGTGATTGTTGATCCAGTTTGGGCGAAAACGCTCCATAAAGCCGTATGGACCAAAATCGAGTGTTGAACCTGTAATATTTAAGTTATCGGTATTCATCACCCCATGAGCAAATCCAACCAGTTGCCATTTCGCAATCATAATTGCAGTACGCTCAACTACCTTTTTGGCAAAAGATAAAATTGGATTTTCAGTTTCTAGGCATTCTGGATAGTGCCATTCAATACATTTTTGAGTAAATTCTGACAGCAACTCAGGCGCATATTGATTAATCCATTCGAAGTGTCCTAAACGAATATGACATTCAGACGTTCTAAGTAGCATTGCGCCTAACTCTAGTTTTTCACGCTGTACACCTTGAGTCGAGGTTGTAAAACCGACTGCGTGACTAGAAGCGACGCCTAAAGCATTTAGCGAATGTCCTGCTAAATATTCACGGACCACAGAACGTAATACTGCTCGCCCATCTCCCATTCTTGAATAAGGCGTAGCGCCTGCACCTTTGAGATGAAGGTCGATGGTTTGGCCCTTTGTATTGAGTATTTGCGCAATCAGTAAACCACGACCATCACCAAGTTGTCCTGCCCATTGTCCGAATTGATGGCCAGCATAAACCATCGCAAGTGGAGGAAATTCAGTGAAAGTACGTTGTCCACTACAGATCTCAACCCATGCATTTTTATCGTCTTCTGACCATTGCAGTTCATCAGCCAATGCACTGTTAAAATGTCCTGCCTTTGCACCACGTAACGGTGATGGCTGCTGAACATGGAATAATTTAGACGGAAGTGAAGGGTAGAGCGGATTAAACTGCATAGGCTTAGCAAAATAAAGAGAGCGGATTTCACTATAACACAGTTAAAAAGCAGGCATAAAAATAGCTCCCGAAAGAGCTATTTTAGATCAGAATTTAATTTAGTCTGACACCACATTGGTATTCTTTTTAACACTACGCATAAGTGTTTCTAAGCATTCACGGTGATGACTTAGACGATGTTCAAGCAATTGGAAATCAACTTTAAGCTTATGATCCATTCTATGAATCTTTTCAGCCATTGCTGCTTTTTTAGCTTGTAACTCTTGTTCTTTAAGTTTTGCCCAATCATTTAAGGTGTGTGTAAATGCTTCGTACTCTTGTGCGATACGTTGCTTCATTTGAGTAATGTCTGCATTTACATCATGCCCATAAATAGCAAGGTCTTGTTCAGCATATTTAAATTTCATCGCCAATTCTGCTTTTTTAATATTAAAGCTTGGAATACGACGTAAATTTTTAGCTAAACCAATTTTAGAACATGACCAGATCAACCATTTTGTTGGGTCATACTGCCACCATTTAACACCATTACGATAGTCGTATTGGAAGATATGGTGATAGTTGTGGTAACCCTCGCCCCAAGTGGCAATGGCTAACCAGAAATTGTCACGTGCTGAGTTTTCGTCTGTATAAGGACGTTTACCAAACATATGGCAAAGTGAGTTAATAAAGAAAGTCACTTGATGACTAATGATTAAACGTACTAAACCACCCAAGAGTACTACACCCCATAGGTCGCCAGTCGCCCAACCGATTAAGCCTAAAATACCAACATGAACTGCAACTACCAGTAAACCATAGTATTTATGTTGGAACATGACCAATTTATCGTTGAGTAGGTCTGGTGCATTTTTAAAATCTGGCTCAGATGGTGAATGATCACGGATCATCCAACCCATATGAGCATACCAAAAACCACGCTCAATTGAATATGGATCTTCATCAACATCATCAACATGTCGATGGTGAGTACGGTGACCAGATGCCCAGAACAAAATACTATTTTGCACGGCAAATGTACCACCGATCATTAAAAGAATTTTAAGCGGTAACGACGCTTCATAAGCTCGGTGAGCCCAAAGGCGATGGTAACCAGCAGTAATCCCCATACTACTTAGAGCTAAAAGAAAAAATAAGCTTACCCATGCGCTTACACTAAAATCATAATAATACGCATAAATCGGGATTATGATTGCGGCAAGAATTGGTAAACCAATTAAGGTAATGCTAGCGGTCCAGTTAATTGGGGCTTTGAGTGGGGCGGAAGTCATATCCGGCAGCGCTCCTAGAATCCTTGTGAAACAAGGTACAAAGACAAAACGACATAGCAAAACCAATCATCAAGATATATTGCTATTCTATCCTTCATATTAGCACGTGCTTAGTGAGAATCACTAGCATTATTGTACAGATGTATTGAAAGAACCGTAACAGAATTAAACTATGTCAAAGAGTTTTTCAAGCAGGAGAAGTTGTTTAATGAACGTACAACGATTGAAAAAAAAGAACCGCATTGATATTTCAAGAAAATTATCTTTGAAGTGTGTCTTGGTCACAATCAGTCTTGTATTAGCCGCATGTCAAAGTGCACCCGAACAGAATACAAAAAAAGTTCAAGCAAAAAGAACAGTTCATCAGATTCAAGCCCCTATTGTAAAAAAGAGAGTGAGTCCGGATGGCATTCAAGATATTGATTGGCAGATCACTCAGATCAGCGGTCATAAGGCAAAATTTTTTACACAGTGGCCGACTCTATCTTTAAATTCTTCGGTCAAAACAGTGTCTGGACATACTGGCTGTAATGGAGTTTTTGGTCGTTATACATTTAATTTCAGCCAGCAAAAACTTGATATGCAAGTAAATGCAGGCCATTCAAGTTGTGATGGTGCTTTGGCTCAAGAGGCAGAATTGGTAGATGCTTTGCAACGTATTCAACGCTTCCAGCTCGTAGGTAATACGCTATATTTACTTGATCAGAATGGGCAACGCCTCATTCAGGCACAAAAGAAATAAAAGGTGGTTTTTACCACCTTTTTTATATTTATAGGACCTGTAACATCGTGGTCGGCATATCTGTAATTAAGCCCTGAACATCTAAATCACGTAGCCTTTTTGCTCTTTCTACATCATTGACTGTCCACACACTAATGTTCAAACCGGCTTGATGCGATAATTGAATCATTTCATCGGTGGCAAGTTGATCGTGCCAACCAATATGACAGCACCCATATTGATGAGCGAGTTCTATCGCAGTTACTCCAACAGGAAGCTCGACTAACAATCCGCGTTTAAATTGAGAGTTAATATCGCGTAAAGCAGTTAAAATTTGAAGATCAAAACTTGTGATGGTGACGACTTTCTCAAAGCCCTGTAATTCCGTCTCGAGCTTTTGAACGAGTTTTTCGGCCAATGCCATATCTCTTACAGCTTTAACTTCAACTTCAATATGATCGAAGTTATCAAGTAAATTTAAAACGCCTATAAGTGTAGGTGTTGGCTCTGAATTTGGCCAGTCAGGCCAGTTTTGACTATGGTCAAATGATAACGCTTGAGCCAAAGTCGAATGCTCTACAATTTGATCGACTCCAGCTGTACGTAAAAAATTGTCATCATGAATGACAACCAACTCTTCGTCTTGAAGTTGACGAATATCAAATTCGACACCGCGAATACCTAAATTCTTTATGTGCTGAAACCCACCTAATGTATTTTCAGGAGCTTCTCGGCGTGCACCACGATGACCAATAATGCGCATAATTTTCTTCTATAAAATCTTTTACCTATGGTCTCTTCAAAAAGAGCAGAGACCATGTTTAATCTAATTTATTTTTAAATAATCTCATTAATATTTTTTTGCCAAAGCACTTCTTGACCACCTTCGGCACGCTGTAAAGCTCGTGATGCAACAAATAACCAGTCAGATAAACGGTTAATTAACTGAAGGGCAGTTGTCTGAATATTTTGATCACGAGTTTGTACCGACATTAGAGATCGTTCTGCACGACGACAAACAGCACGTGCTTGATGAGCGTAACTGCAAGATAAAGAACCAGACGGTAGAATAAATTCTTTCAACATAGGCAAATCTTCATTCATACGGTCAATTTCTTTTTCAAGAAATTCAATACAAACGGGCTGGAGTAGGTTGTAGTTTGGAATACAAACTTCTCCACCTAAGTCGAATAGCCAATGTTGAATCAAACTTAAGCTTTTATTCCAATCTGCTTTATTAGACACTTGGCTATTGGTGATTTGAGCACGAAGTACCCCAATAATGGCATTGAGTTCATCAACATCACCAAGTGCTGCAATTCGTAAATCATCTTTGGCAACACGAGAGCCATCGCCTAAACCTGTTGTACCTGAGTCGCCTGTGCGTGTATAGATTTTGCTTAAACGGTGTCCCATGCTGGATATCCTGAACATAAAAAAAGGGGATAATGTCGGTCAGAACATTACCCCGAAACTGGAGTTAAGAAAATATTTTTATAATCAGAGTGAAAAATTAATAACGGAAAGTGACCCCCACAGAAGCTTGGCGGCCTGTATTAACATACCAATCATTTGAAGGATACGTATTTAATACTTCACGATATTGAACATCACCTACGTTTTGAATATTGGTAAATACTTTTACGTTAGGAATAATATTCCAATAAGCATTTAAGTCTACAGTTGCATAACCCGGTACTCGCATAGAGTTTGCTGAGTCTGCATAAGATTTAGATCTTGCAATTAAAGAGGCACTGATTCCATAAATTGCATTTTCTAAACCTGTACTTACAGTGATTGTCTGGCGAGGACGGTAAGCAATTTCTGTATTATCTTTTTCATTTTCTGTTTTTACGTAAGCATATTCAGTAGACAAGAATAGATCATTCTGTTGCCACTTTATTCCAGCTTCACCACCTGTAAAGTTTGCTTTGGCTATATTTGTATTAGTACCCGCATTGTAGGCGATAAGATCTTTAATTTTTGTATGATAAACAGAAAAATTAGTACTCACATTTGACGTAAGATCATAGTTCATACCCATTTCATAAGAAGTACTTTCTTCTGGCGCTAAGTTCTCATTTCCTCCCCATTGTGAATAAAGTTCATTTAAGGTTGGAGCTCTGAAAGCACTACCGATATTTGCATATACGCTAGCATTTGGTAGGAAGTGATAGCGAATAGCACCTTGGCCAACAGTATGGGTACCAAAGCGTTGATTATCTTCTAAACGAACACCAACTTGCGTATCAAAAAGATCATTTTTGAGTTGATGCTGTAGATAATAACCTGTGCTATTTACACTTTTATCTGAATTTAAGATGGTATTGCTTTTATAATTTGCATCGTTATAGGTGGCACCAACTAAAATATTTTGGTTCGGAGTGAATTTCCATTTCAGATTTAAATCACTTTCATTATTTTCAGTATTGTAATATGAACCATAAGCAGGAACATTTTGTTTATCCTGAACATTTGCATAGTGTGCATTAATGATTAAATCAGGCAAAATATTATAAGCAACTTTTGTGTTGATAACTCGATTTTCAAATTGACGTTGTGCTGTATTGGTTATGTAGTCATTACTAAAAACATTCGTGCCTTTATTTTCACTAATTGAAGCAGAAGCATCTATTAAATTTTCTTGGAAGAAGCCTATTTTAGCGTGATAGCCTTTTTGATCATAACCGGCTTTTTCATTTTCTGGCTGGCTTTCAAAAATACGTGTCCCATCACTTTCTAAGCGTTGCCCACCTACTTGTGCATAGAACCCTTGGTCAGTCACGAGATTGGCATTAACAATAGCCTTATAGGTATTATTTTCACCATAAATGCCCGTTAACTCAGCACCTGTTTTCTCTGGTTTTTTAGAAATTAACTGGACGACACCACCAATAGCATCACTACCATATTGAACTGATGCAGGGCCTTTTAGAATTTCAATTTGTTGAACATCTGTAGTATCTAAAAACGCTGGATATAATGGGCCAAGCTCATTTTGACTATTTAAGCGAGCACCATCTTTAAGAACTAATGTATGAACTGATTTAGTGCCACGAAGTGAAATTTCAGAAATCTGACCTAGACCACCGCTTTGTTTTATATAAACAGAAGGATCGCGTTGAATAATATCTGAAACGTTTAATAATGGATTCTTCTCAATCGTTTTTTCATCAATCACTGAAATACGCGCTGGAACTTCACTGGCTTTTTCAGCACTTTTTGAAGCAGTGACTACAATTGGATCAAGCTGAGTTGCGTTCGTGGTATCTTCAGCAAAAATAACAGGTGAAAACCCCATCGCAATAGCGATAGCCCCTACCAGACGAGTAGGTTGAAAAGACTTAGACATAACATGCTCCATACATTCACCCCACGTGAATGATCGGGTAGATAGATGAAACAAGTAGGTCTCCGGACTTCAGCGCCATATTTATGTTATGGACATATTCACCTTCCCACATTACTGCAGTGGTCTAAGTCGATATCGACTTAAAAAATATGCTTTACATTGTTACCGTTGCGGGGGCAGTGCCGGACTTTCACCAGCTTCCCTAAAGCATTAATTGCTTACACTTGCTTCCAATTTTACGCAGTATAAAGTGGCGATTTATTTCATACAATGTCATTTAGCCCAATTCCCAGAGAACTTTTACGCAAGGGACAAAAATTGCATTACAATGGCGTTTATTTTAAGAAATGGTTATAGTTTAGGCAGATCATGAGCCCATCAAACCAAAAACGTACACGCGCAAAAATCTGTGGAATTACACGCATTGAAGATGTTCAAGCAGTTGCTGCTGCTGGAGCAGATGCGATAGGTTTTGTTTTTTTTCCGCCAAGTCCAAGACATGTGACAGTTGCAGAGGTTGAAGAATTTACAAAAGTAATTCCACCTTATGTACAAATGGTTGGTTTGTTTGTTAATGCAAGTGCCACTGAAATTCAGGATGTACTTGATTGTGTTCCCCTAGATGTATTACAACTACATGGCGATGAAACTCCTGAACAATGTCAGGAAATAGCTCGCCATTGTAAGCGTCGCTGGTATAAAGCGATTCAGGTTAAACCTGATTTAGATGTAATTGCTGAAATTCAAAAATATCAGGCGGTTGGTGCCAGTGCTGTATTGCTTGATGCATGGCATCCTGAGCTTAAAGGGGGCACTGGGCATCAGTTTGACTGGTCTAAATTTCCAAAACTTGATATTCCTTTAATCTTGGCAGGTGGTTTAACCCCTGACAATGTCATTGACGCTATTCATACTACCGGTGCTTTTGCAGTAGATGTGAGCGGAGGCGTAGAGTCCGCAAAAGGTATAAAAGACCAACAACTCATTGAACGATTTATGCAAGGAGTCCAACGTGGATCAGCAAAACAATGTGATTGACTATACACAGTACCCAGATGCTGCAGGGCATTTCGGTATCCATGGCGGACGTTTTGTGTCAGAAACACTCATGGCGGCATTAGAAGATTTAGAAAATCTCTATTCTCGCATGAAAAATGATGAACAGTTTCTGGCAGAATTCGACCGCGATCTAGCCTACTATGTAGGTCGTCCTAGTCCACTTTATTATGCTGAGCGATGGTCAAAAGAGTTAGGTGGTGCGCAAATTTATCTTAAACGTGAAGACTTAAACCATACAGGCTCACACAAGGTAAATAACACGATTGGTCAGGCGTTATTGGCAAAGCTTTCTGGTAAAAAACGTATTATTGCTGAGACTGGTGCAGGGCAGCATGGTGTAGCAACTGCAACAATTGCAGCACGTTTGGGTCTTGAATGTGTTGTTTATATGGGTGCCGAAGACGTTAAGCGTCAAGCCATGAACGTTTATCGTATGCGTTTGCTGGGTGCTACAGTTGTTCCTGTACAAAGTGGCTCTAAAACGCTGAAAGATGCCATGAACGAAGCGATGCGTGACTGGGTAACCAATGTTGATACGACTTACTATGTCATTGGTACAGTTGCAGGCCCGCACCCTTACCCACAACTCGTTCGTGACTTCCAGTCGATTATTGGCCGCGAAGCACGTAAACAGATCTTGGAGCAAGCGGGTCGCTTACCAGATGCATTGGTTGCATGTGTTGGTGGTGGTTCAAATGCAATGGGCTTGTTCTATCCATTCTTAAACGATGCCAACGTGAAAATGTATGGTGTTGAAGCAGCAGGTTTTGGTATTGAAACTGGTAAACACTCGGCGCCGTTAAATGCGGGTCATGTGGGTGTATTACACGGTAACCGTACCTACTTAATGAGTGATGAACAAGGCCAGATTATTGAGACACATAGTATCTCGGCGGGCCTTGATTATCCGGGTGTTGGTCCTGAACATAGCTTCTTGAAAGATATGAAGCGCGTAGAATACGTGCCGATTAATGATACAGAAGCTCTGCAAGGTTTCCGTGATTTAACCAAAATCGAAGGGATTATTCCTGCACTTGAAAGCTCACATGCGATGGCGTACGTCTCTAAGCTTGCACCAACGATGTCTAAAGATCAGATTATTATTGCGACTGTTTCAGGCCGTGGTGATAAAGATTTAATGACAGTTGCACGCATTGATGGCGTAGAAATGGTCGAGATGTAAGAGAACTATAATGCCAAACTTGTTTATGGTGATGTTGGGCGGGCGCCATGCCCGCGCTAATACAGAAGTTCATGATGTAGTCATGGCGGTAGGAGCTACTTTGGAAGAAGTTTATCCTCAACTTAAACAGGCTTGGTTTGGTGAGGCTCAAGGGTTGCATATCGATGCTTGGGCCAAGCTCTCAGGAGTTAGCTCTCAAGGGCAAAATTATCAAATTCATTTTACAGATGCTGCACCACAACCAGATGATTTAAAATTATATTTAATTAATTTGGGTGGATATAATGCGCGTGAATTCGGTGAGCTTCATCGTTATGAGTTTGTGGTTGCACCCAATGCGGTCATTGCCAAACAATTAGGTAAACAATTTATAGATCAGCAGTGGCAAAAAGCACATACAGATCGAGTTATTGATATTGATGACTGCTTAGCAATAGATTGTGTAGCAGGGCGCTATATTCATTTAATAAAAGGCGATTTTGCTGCAGCAACTTGGGAAAATACGTATTTGACCGTGGTATAGGTCATTTGAAATCTAATATTCATATGGAAGTGGGTAAATGGATTTAATTCAAGAAAATGGGCAGCCTCGTTATGGGCGTTTTGAATCTGTACCGTCCACCATTCATGTACAACATTATATTTATAAAACGCCGTATGGTAAGGTCTTAAAAGGCTGGCGTAAGCAATTAAAATATAAAAAATTCAAATTCTGCGGCATTCAACATAAACACTATAGTATTGGTCTGGCCATTGCCGATATTGGCTGGGTTGGGCACGGTTTTTTCTATATTTACGATCATGAAACTCAGCAGGTCATTGAGTGGAATGCGATTCAGCCTTTGGGGCATAAAACCTATCTTGATGAACAGCCGTTGTTTAATCAAAGTTATTTTTCTAAATCTCCTTATCAGTTTGATATTCAGCATGCCAATGGCGTGCGGTACATTCGAGTGACTAAATATGGTGAGATTCAACTTAGCGCTCGAATTTTTTGTGCTGGAACAGACATATTAAGTTTATGTACACCAACTGGCATTAACGGTTGGACTTATACTCAAAAGCAGACCACGCTTGCTGTAGAGGGAATGTTTATTAATAAACAAAACCAAGTTGTACAATTTGATGAAAAGACATTTGCATCGCTAGATGATACTTGTGGTTTTCTGCGACCTGAAACGGCTTGGTTCTGGCTCTCATGTAACTTTTGGGATGAGCAAGGGCGGCGTATTGGTTTAAATTTAGCTTCAGGGGTTAATGAAAGCTTTGGTAATGAAAACTGCTTATGGATTAACGGAGTTTTATTTCCGCTAACAGATGTTTTATTTGAAAAAGTAAATGATGAACTTTGGCAAATTAGCTCTCTAGATCAAAAGCTTAATCTGAAAGTACATATTGGTTGGTGCAGATACGAAAATATTAATTTAAGAATGATCGGCAGCCAGTTCAATCAGTGGCAAGCTAAAATTAGTGGCACGATTGAACATGAGGCAACCGATATAATCAATTGCAATGAACAATACGGCTTACTAGAACAACATTATGCAAAATGGTAACAAGCAGGTTATAAACCTGCTTGCCAAAATGCTTCACCAGCCGCAATCGGGTCATGTGTCTTTTCGAGTGTTTCGATCCAAACTGGATATTGACGAATGACCGGATGCTGACTTGGATGAAAATCTTTTTTAAACCAATCCAGATATTGGCTTTTCATGGCGGTCAATGTGCCATTTTTGCCGAAGAACCAAGGTAAACCTTTAAGGCTCATCAAGAGTCTTTCTCTAGAACTAAAGCCATCACATTTCAACATGACATTGGTGCGATAGAGTGTAAAACCAAACATGAGTACAGTCGTAAGAACTAATACAAAACGACGAGTTGACTCTGGTACTTCACCTACTTGTTTCATGACATCAAAAGCAACATCACGGTGTTCCATCTCTTCAATGGCATGCCACGCAAACAGTGCTCGAACATAGGGGTGAGCATTTTCCAAAGTTTTTTTATGGCTATAAAAAGTTTCTGCCATTAACGCTGTTAAATGTTCAGCTGCCGCTGTCATTGCAATATTGTATTGCGGTGAGCGTTTGGTGAGTTCAAAACGAAAAATTCTTTTAAGTGTGGCCGTGAACTGGTCAACAGGCATGCCTTGCTCTTTCATGAGCTGATTCATTTTGTCATGTGCAATACCGTGTTGAGCCTCTTGTTTAATAAAGTCTGCAACACGTTTTTGTAGTTCTGGATCATCAATTTTGTCACGGAACATACGAACACATTCGATAAAATAACGCTCTCCATCTGGAAAGGTTAAGCTGAGTGCATCAAACATACGAGTCAAAAAAGGATCATTATTAAACCAAAAGCGTGGTGCTTCGTTTAAATGAAAATCCAGATCTTTACGAACCACGGGTTCGACTTGATAAGAAACATGTGCGTTCATATTTTTATTTCTCGCATCTAACATGTTCATTAGTATGTCGCGAATGGTCGGCTTTGTTTTGACAGTTATTGCCAATTTTTATACAGTTTGCGACAAGATGGCATTAAAAAAAGGATGAGCCATGCAGGATTTTACGATTTCAAATGGCTATTTTTATCTGTGGAATACTTACTTAAAAGAAAGAGGAATCGATTGGCAGGGATTAAATCTTACGGACGTTCAGGCCCGCCAAGTTCAAAATATTTTAGCTTCGTCTATTGATGCTCAATCTTCTTTACACTTTTTTCTTGAACTTTTAGAGCTGACAGAGTCTCGTCTACAAGTTTCTAATTTGGCCTTGGAAATGGCAACTTGTATTACACCTGCCAATTTTGGTGTATTGGGTTATATGGCTTCTCGAAGCGGCAGTTTCGCAGAGGTTCTTGAATATGTCATGAAATTTCATCGTCTCGTTATTGACGGTGAGCAAGTCGTGCCTATGAAAATCGAACAAGATACTTCTAGCATCCGTTTGTATTGGCCTTTGGTTGATGCCAGCAATATTATACTTTGTGAGCTAACATTAGCGGCTATGGTACAACTTGCTAAACAAATTGCTCCTTTTCATGATTTCCTCTTGCAGCATGTTGAGTTTGTACATCGCTCCCGTGGAGCATTAGTACATTATCAGCGTTTCTTTCAATGCAAATTATCATTTGAGCAACCTTACTATGCATTAACTTTTGCAAGTGAAGGATTAAGTGTTCGCCCTCGTCAGGCCGACCCAACTCTAATGCAACTTTTGGTGAAACAGGCAGAAGAGGCATTGGCTCAGCGGAAAATACATACAGATTTAGCTCAGCAAATACATTGGATTGTTCATGAATATTTTAAGCACAAGCAACAAGCCCCGAAAATAGAGGATATTGCTATTGAGTTGAATATCTCAGTACGAAGCTTACAACGCCAACTAAAGTCGTTAAACACTTCATTTAAATTAATTTTAGATACTGAACGTATGAAACGCTGTGAAATATTACTTCAACAAAATGAAAGCCTGACTGTAATTGCTGAACAGTTGGGATATTCGGACCAGTCGGCGCTTGCGCGTGCGCATAAAAATTTGACAGGACAAACGCTATTAGCAAGAAAAAGACAATTACAGCTAACAAATAAAAATGCAATAAAATAGCCTTTCTGTGGCGGTTTTCTATTTAGATGACGATCTAATAATGGCTCGAAAATAGGAAGCTTTGATCATTGAGAAAAGTTTCAAAATATTGATAAATGTACGCCATGGGTTGTATGAATCATACAATCGAATATCGCCATAACGTTAGAGCTGTTCAATGGACAAAAAATAGCGTTAAAATGCGATGTTCTTGTATTTCTACAAACAACTCCTCAATTTTAAATAATTCAAGGAAAGCACAACCCTATGTCACGTCTTGCCACCCGTTTTGAAAAGCTTAAGTCCCAACAACGTAAAGCGCTTGTATCTTATGTTATGGCGGGTGATCCACAGCCACAAGTAACGGTTCCGTTACTGCATAAAATGGTTGCGGCAGGAGTAGATGTCATTGAGCTTGGTTTACCATTTTCAGATCCAATGGCTGATGGTCCGGTAATTGCGCTTGCAGCTGAACGTGCGCTTGCAGCAGGGACCAATACGTTGGATGCACTTAACATGGTAAAAGAGTTCCGTGAGCAGGATCAGGAAACACCTGTTGTTTTAATGGGTTATCTAAATCCGGTTGAAGTGATTGGTTACGAGAAGTTTGTTTCTCATGCGAAACAATGTGGTGTAGATGGCTTATTACTTGTGGATTTACCACCAGAAGAGTCAAAAGAATTTGGTGCTGTGTTGAAACAACATGATATGGACCAAATTTTCTTACTTGCACCAACTTCTACAGATCAACGCATTCAACATGTGGCAAATCAGGCAAGTGGATTTATCTACTACGTTTCACTGAAAGGTGTAACGGGAGCCGCAACACTTGATACGGCAGAAGCTGCTGCACGTATTCAAAAAATCAAAAATGCTACTGATATTCCAGTAGGTGTTGGTTTTGGTATTAGTGATGCCGCTTCAGCAAAAGCAATGGGTAACGTTGCTGATGCCGTGATTGTAGGTAGTGCTTTCGTTAAAAATTTTGCAACGTTGGCAGCGGATGACGCTGTTGAACAGACGGTGAGTAAAGTCAAGGAGCTTCGAGCAGCGCTCGATGAGTTAGTATGAATCAAGAAGTGA
This sequence comes from Acinetobacter sp. WU_MDCI_Abxe161, assembly GCF_025514355.1. Classification (NCBI taxonomy): domain Bacteria; kingdom Pseudomonadati; phylum Pseudomonadota; class Gammaproteobacteria; order Moraxellales; family Moraxellaceae; genus Acinetobacter; species Acinetobacter sp. WU_MDCI_Abxe161. The sequence goes on along the minus strand of NZ_JAHPTU010000010.1, from coordinate 72,747 downwards.
AACCAGGGAAAGTTCTTAGCCCTTCGACACCATGGACAAAACGTCCGGTTCCAGGTATTGAAGTCGCAGATGAGCAACAAATTCTCAAAGCAACATTTACTGAGCCAACGATTGAATGTCCTGAATGTCATGCACTAGTGACACGTACAGCAATATCTTTCAATGCGTATGTTTGTCCGCAATGTGATGAACATTTACGTATGAAAGCTCGTGACCGCTTGAACTGGTTCTTCGACAATGTTGTAACTGAATTGGGTCAAGAATTTAGTGCCAAAGATCCACTAAAGTTTGTTGACTCTAAACCGTATCCAGATCGTATGCGTGAAGCGCAAACTAAAACTGGTGAAACGGAAGCTTTAATTGCCATGCAAGGTAACTTAAATGGCGTAGATATGATTGCATGTGCTTTTGAGTTCGACTTTATGGGCGGCTCAATGGGTACGGTTGTAGGTGATCGCTTTGTACAGGCTGCCGAGCTTGCAATTGAAAAACGTCAACCATTAATCTGTTTCGCAGCTTCTGGTGGCGCGCGTATGCAAGAAGGTATGTTATCGCTTATGCAAATGGCGCGTACTTCTGCTGCGATTCAAAAATTAAAAGATGCTGGTTTACCGTATATCGTGGTGTTAACACATCCTGTATATGGTGGTGTAACAGCTTCATTAGCAATGTTGGGTGATATTCATATTGCTGAACCTAAAGCGATGATTGGCTTTGCTGGTAAACGTGTAATTGAGCAAACTGTACGTGAAACACTAGAAGAACCGTTCCAACGTGCTGAATATTTGCTTGATCATGGTGTAATCGATCAGATTGTTCATCGTCATGCTTTACGTGATACTGTATCTCGACTTGTATCGAAATTGATGAACTTACCTTGAACCAACAAGCTCCACTTTCAATAGACTCTTTAGATACATGGCTCAATTATTGGAGCCATGTTCACGTTACAGGGATAGATCTTGGTCTGGAACGTGTAATTCCTGTTGCAGAAAAGCTGGGTGTAACTCAGCCCCATGCTAAAGTTTTTACAGTAGCCGGAACGAATGGTAAAGGCTCAACGACAACCACACTGGCTGCGATATTAAACGCACAAGGTTATAAAGTTGGGCTATATCAGTCACCGCATATCTATCGCTTTAATGAGCGAGTCAAATTAGGTGGAGTCGAAGTCGATGATCAAAGTCTGATTGATGCTTTTGTTCAAGTCGATCAGGCTCGTCGCGATTGCGATTTAAGCTTATCTTTTTTTGAAGCAACCACTTTGGCTGCTTTTGTTATTTTTAAACAACAACAATGTGATGTATGGGTGCTCGAAGTCGGTTTGGGCGGGCGTTTAGATGTCGTCAATGTGATTGATCCCGACATTGCAGTAATTACTAATATTGGCCTAGATCACACAGACTGGTTAGGCGATACCATCGAAAAAATTGCTTTTGAAAAAGCAGGTATTATTCGTCCACATATTCCGGTTATTTTTGCAGGCGAGCAACCATTGCCGCAAGCAATTCAAGATAAAGCACAAAGTACACAAGCAGAGTTATATACCATTAATCGTGATTATTTTTATAAGCTCGCAGATGATGGACAAAACTGGTACTTTGCTTCGGAAGGAACTACTTTAAAACTTCCGTTAGGTACATTAGCGATTGAAAATATTGCTGGGGCAGTTGCTGCCATTTTAAATAGCGGACTTGAGATTTCTCAGTCAGCATTAGAAAAAGGTATTCAATCTGCTCGCTTAGCAGGGCGTTTTGAACAGCGCCAAGTGGATGGGAAAACGGTAATTTTTGATGCTGGACACAATCCTCATGGTGTTGAATTTTTGTTAAAGCAATTGCGAAATTTCTTAGAATACAATAAACAGTACACAGAAGTTGTCGCAGTATTTTCAATGCTGGCAGATAAAGATATAAAATCAGTAGTCGATTTATTGAAACCTACTGTTTTACATTGGAAAATTGCTGAATTGAATGTGCCGCGTGCTGCATCGATTCAGCAACTCAATGATGCCTTGCAAGGCCAGACAGTACAACAATATGGCAATATCAAAGAGGCTTTTAAATCAGCGCTTGAGCAAACAAATAACAATCAGCTGATTTTGGCCTGTGGTTCGTTTCATACTTTAGAAGCGATTTGGGAGTATTTGGAAGAATGTCAATGAATAACAAACAACGCTGGATGGGTGGCGTTGTTTTACTAGGAGGTGGTGTTTTATTGGCAGCATTACTTCTAAAAGGAAATGAGGAAATAAAACAGGTTGAAGTTCAACCATCCGCATCCACATCGCCAAAAACTCAAACTAAACCAAAACAGACAACTGAAGGGCAAATGGTACAACTACAACCGCTTGCGGTTGATGTTGAAACTGAAAAACGTTTGCTTGAAGAACAACGTCGTGCGCGTGAAAAGGCTGTTGCCGAACAAGAAGCACGTGCAGCTGAGTTTTTAGCAATGCAGCAGCAGGCTGAAGCTGATGCTGCTCGTAAAGCCGCAGCAGAGTACGCTGCAATTAATGCGCGCCGCACAGCGGCTCAAGAAAGTTCAGATAATATTCCACCAGAGTTAGTGGGTGAGGCGAAAGCTAAAAACCAGCAAACCAATACGGTGAATAAAACAACTGCTACTTCAAAAATAGATGCAGACAAAAAAGCTGCTGAAGCCAAACGTCAAGCAGAAGCAGATAAAAAAGCGGCAGATGCTAAGCGTCAAGCAGAAGCGGACAAGAAAACAACTGAAGCCAAACGCCAAGCGGAAGCTGATAAGAAAGCAGCCGAAGCCAAACGCCAAGCAGAAGCTGATAAAAAAGCGGCAGATGCTAAGCGCCAAGCAGAGGCTGATAAGAAAGCAGCTGAAGCCAAACGCCAAGCAGAGGCTGATAAGAAAGCAGCCGAAGCCAAACGCCAAGCAGAAGCTGATAAAAAAGCTTCTGATGCTAAACGAAAAGCGGAAGCGGAGAAAAAAGCTGAAGCTGAAAAGGCGCGTGAACTGCTTGAAAACGGTGATAAAAAGTGGATGGTTCAAGTGGCTTTGGCTGCTAACCAAGCAAATGCAGATGCAGTGGTTTCTAAATTACGAGCTAAGGGCTATAAGGTAACTACAAGCCCAACCAGTAAGGGAATCCGTATTATGGTTGGTCCTGCGAAAGACCGTGATACAGCAGATGCAGCTCGTAAGAAAATTACTTCTGATTCAAGCTTAAATATGAAATCAGCTTGGGTAATTGACTGGGTGCCGCTTGATCAGCGATAAAGGCTGATCATCCCCTAAATCAAATCAGGAACACTTCAAAGGCTGTATTCTTGTGAGGAGTGTTCCATTCAATAGGGGATTTTGAAGATGAATACAACAATTAAAATATTAGAAAAATTTGTTTTTGCACAAGATTCAATGATTAGCGCGCTGTCTGGAGTTGCTTGTGCGGGGGAAGATGTTTATTTTGTTGGCGATAATCTCCCTTATCTATTAAGAATCAAGCGAACCCAGAACATGGCCGATGCAAAGGTCTTTGAAAAAATTCCATTATTTGATCCTTCAGAGCAAATACCGTTAAGTGTATTAACCAAAGAACAGAAACCTGATTTTGAAGCTTTAACTTCCATAAATTGGAGGGGCCAATCACAGCTTTTGGTAATGGGTTCGGGTTCAACAGAAAATCGAAAACGAGCATTACTCTATAATCCTGCCAATGATCAGGTCAGGATCTTCTTAGATGCGGTTGATTATGATTTTTTGCAGCATCAGGTTGAGTTAACAGGCGGGGCTGATCTCAATATAGAAGCCCTATGTTCGGACCATCGTTATCTCTATATCTTTCAACGTGGTAACATAAATAGCCATCATGGGGTTTTAGTCTTTGATTTAATCAAAATTCAAGCAGGAGAATCCTTAGCAAATGCACTTATACATTCCCTCAAACTGAGCTTAGCTGAGCTTGATGGTTCAACAAGCGGTATTTCAGATGCTTGTTTTTTAGCGGATAAAAATTTGATTGTTGCTACAGCTACGGTCGAACAAACACTCAATACCTATGATGATGGTGCTGTCGTGGGAAGTTTTATCTTGGTGTTTTCACCTGATGGTAAAGCTTTAGCGACTCATTTGATTCAAGATGCGAAAGGACAGACGCTGCCAATCAAGGTTGAAGGGATTGCTTGGTTTGAGTCGAGATCTGATGGCGAAGTCTTTTTATTAGTAACAGATAGTGATGGTGGTGATTCTGAGATTTTGAAGATATTGCTTAGCAACGCCGCTTTGGGAAAATCATAAAAATAAAACATATTTTTGATAGTTATCTCTTTTTAAATGTATATTTTTCGATGTATTTAATAAAAATGAAAACGATAAATAAGTGGGTAATTGAGCCAATTTATATGCCTAATAATTGGGTTTGTATACAAAAACACTCGAGTCTTTAGCTGCTAGAATTCGATAGTTGTTGTTGAATCCATCTTACATTTTCAGGGGTAAATAATCGGTCAATGTTCTTCCAAATAATATGATAACCATAACCCCCGTGTTTCATTTCTTTAACTGCATCATCAATTGCCCAGTTTTCAAAAATAATGCGATACATGGCAACGCTGGCCCCTGTACGATCTGAACCATGGTAACAATGCAATAAAACGCGTTGATTATTCTGCTTAGCCCTTTTGATTTGTTGCATGACTTCTAATAAATCTTGTCGGTTAATTGCCCATGTGTTGATAGGAATGTGTACAAGATTAAAATTTTCATTTTTAAAAACTAAAGTATCTGCGTCTTTGGCCCTCAAATTAATGATCGTTTCAATTTGATTCTTCTTTAATTCTGAAATCATGGCAGCATTTGGTTGTTCGCTGCGAAAAACATCATTACTAATTTGGTAAAAGTTATGGGTTTGAGAAACTAAGCTTCCCCAATCTTGTGGTCGATGCTCATGAGCAATACTTTCGTGCTGCATACAGCCTTGTAGATTTATACAGATCACAAGTGTAAGGAGCGATAATTTCTTCATGTTTGATACCGTTTCAGCTCATCAGGGTCGTGAGCACAAATTATTTCAATTGTTGGCTCATGTTGAGCCAAATGCTGTAAGCGTTTGAGGTTGAAAATACGTTTTTCATTATCCTCTGCAAATGTTTTTTCCAGCAGATTGAGCGATCTTAATTTATTTTTAGGGTTTAACTCTCGGTGTGAGTAGTAAGCATCTCCACAAAATAATAACCAGTGATTTTGTTGCTTTATAGCAATACCGCAATGTCCAGCCGAATGACCTAGTAGCGGTACCATTAAAATTTCATCTTGAAACAGCGGAAAACCTTTTACTTTTTCGAGGTTGAACCATGCTTCACCTTTTTGATATTCAACAAAGTTCCAATATCGATGATCTTTATATTGATTGGTTCGATAGCGAAGTTTGCCCTTAAAGTTCGGTAGTTGAGCCGCATTATATTCTGCTGCTAAAACATGGACTGTGGCATGAGGAAAATCTGAGATTCCACCTGCATGATCAAAATCAAGATGAGTAACAAAGATGTGCTGTACATCTTTAGGGCTAAATCCGAGCTTTTGGATTTGCTGGATCGCACTAAATTCAAGATTATGCTCAATCTTGCCTAGACGTTTAACTAATGAGCCTAAGCGCTGCTTCATATGTAAGTAGTCTTGCAAGCCAAAGCCCGTATCGATAAGTACTAAGCCTCGATCAGTTTCAACCAGAAGGCAATGACAGATTACCTCAGCTCGGAACCCCTTTTGTCCAAATAATGGGGCACAAACCGGGCACATGCTGCCACACTTTAAATGATGAATTTTATAGATCATGATTTTTATTTTTTTACCGAATCGGTCCGAGTTATAACTGATCTGAACAATAAAAACCATGAGTATTCAATACATAAATAAAAAAGCCAGCGCGTTGGATGACTTTTTAAGGTGTGATATTTAATCTCTTGTGCCTACGCGCTTTGCTTATTTTGCAGGGAGTCTTTCAGAAGCCTGCCTACGCACTTCGTTTGTCTTGCAAGCAATAAAACCTTTAGTCGGTTTTATTGCTTTCAGGCTGTGGTGTGAGGCGTAAATAAGGTTTAACAGCCGTATAACCTTTAGGGAAGCGCTGTTTAATTTCTTCTTCATCTTTAAGTGATGGCACAATAACAACATCTTCACCCTGCTGCCAATTCGCTGGTGTAGCGACTTTATGCTTATCTGTTAATTGTAATGAATCTACAACACGTAAGACTTCATTAAAATTTCGGCCAGTTGAAGCAGGGTAGGTAATGATTAAGCGAACTTTTTTGTTAGGATCGATAATCACTAATGAGCGTACCGTCAGTGTTTCACTGGCATTAGGGTGGATAAAGCCATAGAGCTCAGATACCTTACGGTCTTTATCCGCAATGATAGGAAAGTTGACAGTTGTATTTTGTGTTTCATTAATATCGTTGATCCAGCCTTTATGAGACTCTACATCGTCTACTGACAAAGCAATCGCTTTAACATTACGCTTCGTAAATTCATCTTTTAATTTTGCTGTGTAACCTAACTCAGTTGTACATACGGGTGTATAGTCAGCTGGATGCGAAAATAAAATCCCCCAACTATCCCCTAAAAAATCATAAAAATTAATTGTGCCTTCACTCGATTCTTGTTGAAAATCGGGAGCAGTATCTCCTAATCGTAGTGTCATGATCGTTCCTCAATTGCTCATAATTTGTCATTCGATCAAAAGAATATGCAGCATTTGCTTTATGATTAAAATTATTGTTTTTGTATTTTATTATGAATTTTTTATATAAGTGTAAATATATATGACTAAAACTCATTATTTTAACTGCTTAATCAATGTAACTTTAAGGTAAATTTGCTAAATTAGATTTCTCGGAAGTTATGCTTAATCGATGAGCGTTAATGGTGTGTTTTTGGTGCTCGGCACATTAAGGGGAGATTAGATGAATGAAAAACCGTTCATCTAACTATCAGATTTTTTTTAGGGGTTTTGTGCAAACCCCTTGTACTTCAAATTTCTGGCACCATAATAAACGACTGAGAAAAAGTTTATTCATTTGACCAAGCAAGATTTAGAGAGTTTATCCATGTTGGCAAGTCTGATCGGAGGTATCTTCGGTACAAAAAATGAGCGTGAACTCAAACGCATGCGCAAAATTGTTGAGCAAATCAATGCGCTCGAGCCGACGATATCAGCTTTAAGCGATGCAGACTTATCTGCAAAAACTCCAGAATTCAAACAACGTTATAATAATGGCGAAAGTTTAGATAAATTACTTCCAGAAGCATTTGCAGTGTGTCGTGAGGCCGCTAAACGTGTGATGGGTATGCGTCACTATGACGTTCAGTTAATTGGTGGTATTACCTTACATGAAGGTAAGATTGCCGAGATGCGTACTGGTGAAGGTAAAACCCTCATGGGTACTTTGGCATGTTATTTAAACGCTTTGAGTGGCCAAGGTGTACATGTCATTACTGTGAACGATTATTTGGCACAGCGTGATGCCGAGTTGAACCGCCCATTATTTGAGTTTTTGGGTCTATCAATTGGTACGATTTATTCAATGCAAGGTCCGTCAGAAAAAGCGGCAGCTTATCTTGCCGATATTACTTACGGTACCAATAACGAATTTGGTTTTGACTACCTTCGTGACAACATGGTGTTTTCTTTAGCAGAAAAGAAACAACGTGGTTTGCACTATGCCATTATCGATGAAGTTGACTCCATTTTAATTGATGAGGCACGTACACCATTAATTATTTCTGGTCAAAGTGAAGACTCTTCACACCTTTACAGTGCAATCAATACGATCCCACCTAAATTACATCCGCAAAAAGAAGAAAAAGTAGCAGATGGTGGGCATTTCTGGATTGATGAAAAGCAGCGTTCAGTTGAAATGACCGAAATCGGTTATGAAACTGTTGAACAAGAACTTATTCAAATGGGCTTGTTGGCCGAAGGCGAAAGCTTATATTCAGCAACAAATCTAAATCTTGTCCATCATGTATCGGCTGCTATCCGTGCACATTTCCTGTTCCAACGCGATGTTCACTATATTATTCATGATGGTGAAGTCGTTATTGTTGATGAACATACGGGTCGTACGATGCCGGGTCGTCGTTGGTCAGAAGGTTTACATCAAGCTGTTGAAGCAAAAGAAGGCTTAGAAATTCAGCCTGAAAACCAAACTTTAGCGACAACAACATTCCAGAACTATTTCCGTCTATATAAAAAGCTTTCAGGTATGACAGGTACTGCTGATACTGAAGCTGCGGAAATGAAAGAAATTTACGGCCTTGATGTTGTGATTATTCCAACGCATCGTCCAATGATTCGTAACGATCAAAACGATTTAATTTATTTAAATCGTAACGGCAAATATAACGCGATTATTCAAGAAATTATGAATATTCGTCAGCAGGGTGTTGCTCCGATTCTGATTGGTACGGCAACGATTGAAGCCAGTGAAATTTTATCTTCTAAGTTAATGCAAGCTGGTATTCACCATGAAGTGTTGAATGCAAAGCAGCATGAGCGTGAAGCTGACATTATTGCTCAGGCGGGTAGCCCGAATGCAGTAACGATTGCTACTAACATGGCTGGTCGTGGTACGGACATTATCTTGGGTGGTAACTGGAAAGCTAAGCTTGCCAAACTAGAGAACCCAACTGCAGAAGATGAAGCACGTCTGAAAGCACAATGGGAGCAGGACCACGAAGATGTATTGCAAGCGGGTGGTTTGCACATCATTGGTTCTGAGCGCCATGAATCACGTCGTATTGACAACCAGTTACGTGGTCGTGCCGGTCGTCAGGGTGACCCTGGTGTTTCTCGTTTCTATTTGTCTCTTGAAGATGACCTTATGCGTATTTTCGCAGGCGACCGTGTTGTTGGTATGATGCGCGCGATGGGTTTGAAAGAAGACGAAGCGATTGAACATAAAATGGTGAGCCGTTCGATTGAGAATGCTCAGCGTAAAGTTGAAGCACGTAACTTCGATATTCGTAAAAACTTATTGAAATACGATGACGTGAATAATGAACAGCGTAAGATTATTTATTCACAACGTGATGAAGTATTAGCTGAAAATACCTTAAAAGAATATGTTGAAGAAATGCATCGTGAAGTGATGCAAGGCATGATTGCTAACTTTATTCCACCAGAGTCAATTCATGACCAGTGGGATGTGGAAGGTTTAGAAAATGCTTTACGTATTGATTTAGGTATTGAGCTGCCAATTCAACAATGGTTAGACCAAGATCGTCGTTTAGATGAAGAAGGTTTAGTTGAGCGCATTAGCGATGAAGTGATTGAGCGTTATCGTCAGCGCCGTGCTCAAATGGGTGACGAATCGGCAGCAATGCTTGAACGTCATTTCGTTTTAAACTCTCTTGATCGCCATTGGAAAGATCACTTAGCTGCAATGGATTATTTGCGTCAAGGTATTCACTTACGTGGTTATGCGCAAAAGAATCCTGAACAGGAATATAAGAAAGAAGCTTTCAACCTGTTTGTAAATATGTTGGGTATTATTAAAACTGATGTTGTGACTGATTTGTCTCGTGTACATATCCCAACACCAGAAGAACTTGCAGAAATGGAAGCTCAACAGCAGCAGCAAGCTGAATCAATGAAGCTTTCTTTTGAACATGATGATGTAGATGGTTTAACTGGTGAAGTTACACTTTCTCAAGAAACTATGAACGAGTCTGATGGTCAGCAAACTTTCCCTGTTCCAGAAAGTCGCAATGCGCCATGTCCATGTGGTTCAGGACTAAAATATAAGCAATGTCACGGTAAGATCTAATCTGCCTTCGCAAAAAAAAGCAGAACAATTGTTCTGCTTTTTTTATGTTTGTAGTAAGCCTGTGAATAATGTTTGCAGTTTTAAGCATTAAATGATATTTACTTCTCATCCAGAGTGTATGTTGGAAAGACAATGAAAAAAGTATTACAACCTTTATTTTTAACTGTTCTTGCTGTGCCTAGTTTTGTTTTCGCAGCAGAAACAGCTTCAGCCCCTCAAACGACAACGGTTGATAAAGTTCTTGCAGCAAAAGGCCCAACTTCGGCTCAAGCTGTAGTGAAGCAAGAAAATACTACAGTGATTAGCCCACGTACTGGTATTCGCTATACGTTGGGGAACACAAATAATCGTCCAATTATTTTACAAACTACTGCGATTGCTCCAGCAAACTCAGCAAACATCAATCGTATTGTGGCAACTAACCCAGCTCTCTCTGCAAAGAGCCAAGAAAAAGCAAAAGTGGCTTTAATCGGTGAAGCAGCCGTAGCAGGACCAGCAGCTGTTGCAGCAAGCAATGTTACAGCTCCAGCTGTATCAAATAGTATGGCCCCTTCGAATCCAGCAACAATGAATTAAGACATATATGTATAAAAAAGCCGGTTCAATTTTGAACCGGCTTTTTTATGGGCTGTTTTTTTTAACTTTAAATCTGGTTATTTACATCATCATTTTTTGTTTCACGAATGAGTAAGAACGCGATGAGTGATAAAAGTGATGCGGCAGTAAGATAATAACCAACCGCATATAAACCATAAGTTTCAGCAAGCTTAGTCGCAATGAGTGGGGCAAAAGATGCACCAAAAATACCAGCCAAGTTAAAAGTTAATGCTGAACCTGTATAACGAACTGAAGTTGGGAAAAGTTCAGAAAGAACTGTACCAATTGGACCATAGGTTAAGCCCATAATTGCCAAGCCAGTACATAAGAAAAGGAAGACAATTAAAGTATTTCCAGACTCTAACATACTAGAGAAGAACAAGCCGAAAATCGCAGCAGCAATACAAACGCCAATAGAAGTTGTTTTACGACCAAATTTTTCTGCAAAAATAGCCGATAAAGGAATGAATGCGGCAAAGCAAAGTGTAGCAAAGAGTTGAAGTTCTAAGAATTCACCACGTGCATAGCCAAGCTTTGTGGTTCCCCAGTTTAAAGCAAATACGGTAGTAAGATAGAACACGACAAAGGTACAAATTGCTGCAACTGTGCCAAGAATAAGTTTACCTGTATGTTTAGTTAATACTTCTTTAAATGGAATATTAACTTCTTTTTGCTTATCTAAAACCTTTTGGAAAGCAGGAGTTTCATGAAGCTTTAAGCGAATGTATAAGCCAACAATAACCAATACAGCACTGGCAATAAATGGAATGCGCCAGCCCCATTGCATGAATGCTTGCTCAGGAATAGCTGCACTTAATAATAAGAAAGAACCTGTTGCTAAAATAAAGCCAATTGGAGCACCTAGCTGTGGAAACATGCCATACCATGCTCTTTTACCTTCTGGGGCATTTTCAGTCGCTAATAATACTGCGCCACTCCATTCACCGCCTAAGCCTAGACCTTGTCCTAAACGACAAACGGCTAATAGTAATGGTGCGACAATTCCGATTTGAGCATAGGTTGGAAGCAAACCAATACATACGGTCGAAATACCCATGGTCAGTAAAGCTGCAACTAAAGTTGCTTTTCGGCCAATACGGTCTCCGAGATGGCCGAATAGTGCAGCACCAATAGGGCGAGCAATAAAGGCAATTGCAAAGGTTGCCAGAGATTGTAAGACTGCGGCACTGCCACTACTAGCAGGGAAAAATAGGTGTGGAAAGATAATCACGGCAGCTGTTGCATAGATATAAAAGTCGAAGAACTCAATGGTTGTACCGACTAAGCTTGCAAACAAAACTCGTGTCTTTGAATTAGTGGCTACTACAGGAGCAGCAGTCGCAGAGGTTGACTCCATATAAGTCCTTATGTAAGTTAAAATTTATTTTTAATTACTACTCTTTTTAAAGACATATTTTTCTCAAAGAATAGCGTGAAAGAACATCATCCATGACTCTTTCAGGATCACTGAATATGAGTGAAAAATGGATTAAACTATGTACCAATAGATGGCAAGAAAATGTGCCCCTGCACCTAAAAGCACAAAAATATGCCAGATCGCATGGGTATATCTTACCTTTTTTAACGCGTAAAACAATGCTCCAACCGTATAAGCTAATCCGCCAATGATTAAGAAAATCATTGCATCTTTGCTTAAATAAGTACGCATATCATCCATAACAAAAACAGCAAGCCACCCCATAAGAATATAAGCAAGTAAAGAAATTTTCTGAAAGCGGTGAATGAAAACTAACTTGAAAAGTGTACCAATTGCAGCAATGCTCCAAAGTGCAATAAGCAAAATATGAGCTTTTTGTGTAGGAATCGCGATGCTCAAGAACGGGGTATAGGTACCGGCAATTAAATAGTAAATGGCTGTATGGTCGAGTTTTTTATACCAGTAGCGCAGGTTTTGGGTTTGAGCAAAATGATAGAGTGTCGAGCTGGTAAAAACTAAAATAAGACTAAATGAATATACCCATAAACCCACCCACTGAGCAGTTGAAAGATAAGATCCCTTTATAATTAAGAAGATAGAAGCTACGACTGCCATAACAACACCAGCGCCATGACTATAGGCATTAAATAGTTCTTCTTTTGGATCGTAAGTTTCCAACACAGATTTACTCATAACTTTAATTTTTTTGATTAAAAATACAACTGTATAGAAATACAAAACAGTCGTAAAGTTATTTTATTTTTAATCCTAGACCCTTTAAACTTCTATTTTATATGAGTCTTCATTTTCAGGTATATCCGTGTCGGTTTTCTCCTTTGAGCAAGAACAGCAATTCTTTCATGAAATCAAGCAAATGCTTGATCAACAAGCTTTTGAGCGTTTGATCTTGAGCCAATATAAGGGAGAGTTGGCGCAGCTGGAAAAAATTACTTTCCGTGTTGTAGAGCTACATGGACAAAAACAGCTTTCAGCTTTATATCACTATACCACCCAAGATGTGACTAAAAACTATTCATTTGAAGAAGGCTTACAACAGATTGAGCAATTAATCACTCAGTGTAAGCAAGCAAACTTATTTTCTACTACTCAAGAAATTCAACTTAAAAAAAATAAGAAAAAAGCCCTATTGAATATGGGTAAAAAGCAGGCGGTAAATGCGACACAAACGGTTCAGTCACATGACCGTGAAAAGCAGAGCTATGTACAGCAGGGGAATGCATTTTTAAAAGAGCTGGGTATTACTGATGAAAAAGCTCAAGTCATTCCAAGCATGGCTCGTAAATGGAAACAGATTAATAAATTTATCGAAATTTTTGCGAGTGCTTATGAACAGATTGATGCATCTCAACAAGAGTTACGCATTGTCGATTTTGGTTCGGGGAAAGGTTATTTAACTTTTGCTTTGTATGATTATCTGCAACAACAACAGAAAATACCACTCATTACGGGGGTAGAGCTACGTCGTAATTTGGTGGAGTTTTGCCAAAATGTTGCAGACAAAGTGCATTTTAACCACTTAGACTTTTTTGAAGGTGATGTACGCAGTTATCAACCGGAAAAGCTAGACGTCATGATTGCTTTACACGCTTGTGATATTGCGACTGACTTCGCCATTCACACGGGAATTCGTTTAAACGCTTCGATGATTATGTGTGCGCCATGTTGTCACAAAGAGTTGCGCCCACAATTACATAGCCCAGAAGTTTTACAGCCAATGCTACAGTTTGGTATTCATGCTGGGCAACAAGCCGAGATGCTAACCGACACTTTACGTGCGTTACTTTTAAAAGCGTATGGCTATGAAACCAAAGTTTTTGAGTTTGTATCGCTTGAACATACCAGTAAAAACAAAATGATTTTGGCAACAAAGCGTAAAAATGTTTCACAACCTGATGCCAAGATTATGGCTCAAATCCAAGCATTGAAAGAAATGTATGGTATTAAGAAACACACACTAGAATTGCTGTTACAAGATCAGTTACCAATCGAAAATATTGGCTGCAAGTGCTAGGACGGTGAGCGGATGTATAAAATTATAGAGAGTGATTGGGAACAACTTGAAAAAGATGCGAAATACATCCGTGAGCAAGTCTTTATTCAAGAACAGGGAATCGCACCTGAAGATGAATGGGACGACTTGGATGCCATAGTTTTGCATTTTATTGTCTATGACAAAGAACAGCCTATCGCTACTGCACGTCTATTACCGCAGCATAGCGTAGGGCGTGTTGCTGTTTTAATGCCTTATCGAAAGCAAGGTATAGGTAAAATTTTAATGCAGCATATTATTGAATATGCGCGTCATCATAAATTGCCTTACTTAAAGCTTTCGGCGCAAACCTATGTGACCGCTTTTTACGAAGCTTTAGGCTTTAAAGTACAAGGCGAGGTTTATCAGGACTGTGGCATTCCACATATTGATATGGTTTTAGAATTAAATTGAGACTTCTTTTTAGAAATCTCAATTTTAATTTATTTCATTGCATTCCAGCTTTCGATAGCTTGTAGGCCAGTCTCTAAACCAACTTCATAACTGTAGCGAAGCTTTTTCGGATTGGTCGTTAAACGGCCAGCCATATTTTTAAGTCGCGGTGGACACACCTCTAAAATTTGTTGGTCTGGATTTTCACCACGAACAAAATCTACTGAAGCGTTATAACGAGCACAGCGGCTACGCAAACTATTTGCAAAACCATAATGATGTTTAAAAGCGTATTTTGCGAGGAATTGATCACCTCGACTACTTGCCTTGAAGTAGTTTTTCGGGCGGGTGCGTAAAACTAACAGTTTTTTGACGCCACTTTGCTGAGCCGTCCATCGAACGGGTAAGGCATCTGCAACACCACCATCAAAATATGGTTCACCCATAATATCAACAGGATGACGGGTTAAAACTGGAATTGAGCTAGAAGCACGAAGTGCATTGAGTAAATTATCTTTACCTGCACGAAGATATTCCGCATGACCCGTTTTGGCATGGGTCAATACCATATAAAAATCTGGATTTTTGGCAAAAAGACTTTGTTGATCAAGTGGGTGCTCTTGCTCACCAATTTCCCACATCCATTTTAAATCAAGTAAATCGCCGCCTTTAAAAAAGCGTTTGTAATCAATGAATTCTGGACGGAGTGAATGATCAATATAAAAGGTTAGCGTGCGGCCTTGCTGGCCTGCTAAGTAGTTGGCGACATTGGTTGAACCAGATGATACACCAACATATAAATCGAAAGGGTTGAACTGTTGTTGTAAAAACGCGTCAAGTACACCACTGGTAAAGGCACCGCGCATGCCTCCACCTTCTACAACCAGTGCATTACGGGAAAAATCTGTCATTTGAAAAATATCTAATTACTGAGTTGATTGCTTGTGTTCTTGCATATCCATTTCAGGCATATTGTCACTATGTTGAGCGTGTTGCTCAGTAGAGTGTTCAGCCTTTTGCTGCATTTGCTCTTGTTGAGCTTTACGCTGTGCACCTGGCATATAGTCAGGTTCATTACTCATCGCTAAATAGAAAAAACCAAGGAAAATCGCACTTAAGACACCAACGATCAGAACAAATTTCCAGCCTAAAATTGCTGACTCGGAAGAATTTTTATCGGACATAAGGATTTCTCGAATGTGCTGTAGAAGCACAAAAATGAAGTCTATTTATAGCATATTTAGGTGGGGGCTGAAATCTTAAAGGTTATAAAGAAAACCCATATAAATAAAATATATTTATATGGGTAAGGTTTATGCAGTTTTTGAATATTCAGTACGTCTAAGTTATTGAATATTTTGTTTCTGCTCAGCTTTAGCTTTTAGTAATGCAGGTGGGGTAAAACGTTCACCATATTTTGCAGCCAATTCTTCGGCACGTTTTTGTGCTTTATCAGTACCATACTGATTTAGGAATTGAATTGCTCCTCCCGTCCAAGGTGCATAACCAATTCCAAAAATAGAACCGACATTGGCATCAATTACAGACTCTAATACACCTTCTTCATAACAACGTAAGGTATCTAGTGCTTGTACAAAAAGAATGCGATCAATCATATCTTGTTCAGAAATATCATGATCTTTTTTCCAACGGTTTAAGCCTTCCCAAAGTTGCTTTTTGCCATTTTCAGGATAGTCATAGAAACCAGCACCAGCAGCTTTACCTTTACGGTTTAACTCATGAATCATGGTGTGAACCACTTCATCTACAGAAGTTTTAGGTAAATCTTTTCCTTCAGCTTGTAGAGCTTTGCGTGCTTCACTGGCAACATGCTCTGTTAATGTTAAAGATACTTCATCTTGAATAGCGAGAGGTCCAACTGGCATACCAGCTTTCAGTGCAGCCATTTCAATGCGCGCTGGGTGGACACCTTCGGCAAGCAAGCGCATGCCTTCTTGAATAAAAGTACCAAACACACGACTTGTAAAGAAACCTCGGCTGTCATTAACAACAATTGGTGTTTTTCCAATTTGTTGTACAAAGTCGTAGGCTTTGGCAAGAGTTTCACTTGAGGTATTTTTGCCTTTAATAATCTCGACCAACTGCATTTTGTCGACAGGGCTAAAAAAGTGTAGGCCGATAAACGCTTTATCATCCTTACTTGCTTGAGCTAAACCCGTAATTGGTAGGGTTGATGTGTTGGAAGCCATTACGCCGTTTGCAGCTAAGTATTGTTCAGCTTCTTGAGTAACTTTCGCTTTGAGCTCTTGGTTTTCAAATACCGCTTCAATAATTAAATCACAGCCTTGTAGATCTGCTGCTGAAGCTGTAGCCGTAATGAGCGATAAAATCTGATCACGTTTTTCTGCGGTCATGCGGCCTTGTGAAACACGTTTATCTAGCAATTTCTGAGAATATGCTTTGCCTTTCTCTGCATTTTCAATAGATACATCTTTAAGTACAACAGGAATGCCTTTAATAGCTGTTGAATAAGCAATACCGGCACCCATCATGCCTGCACCCAATATACCCACTTTAGTGGCTTGCCATTTTGCAACGTCGGCAGGGCGGCTTGCACCAGATTTAATTGCATTTAAACCATGCCAGAAAGTGCCGATCATATTTTTAGAGACTTGGCCTGTTGCTAGTTGAGTAAAGTAGCGAGACTCGATGCGTAAGGCGGTATCGACATCAACTTGAGCACCTTCAACTGCGGCAGCTATAATCGCTTCAGGAGCAGGGTAGCAGCCTTTGGTTTTGTCTTTTAACATGGCTGGTGCAATGGCAAGAACTTGTGCAACTGCTGGAGTTTTTGGATCACCACCTGGGATTTTATAACCCTTCACATCAAAAGGCTGTTGAGATTTTGGATTGGCTTTGATCCAAGCAATTGCTTTATCTAAAAGCTCTTGTTCATTTTCAACTGTATCATGGATTAAACCTAAAGATTTTGCTTTATCAACACCGAACTGTTTGCCTTCCATTAAGAAAGGAAATGCATTTTGAAGCCCAAGCAGACGTACCATACGCACAATACCACCGCCCCCAGGTAACAAACCTAAGGTAACTTCGGGTAGGCCAAATTTACTTTTCGGGTCATTGATTGCAATACTGTGATGGCAACTTAATGCGATTTCCCAACCACCCCCAAGTGCTGTGCCATTTAATGCTGCAACGACTGGAATACCAAGCGTTTCAATTGTACGTAAATGACCTTTTAGCTTTTCAACCATATTGAAAAAGTCAGTCGCATGTTCAGGCTGAACTTGAATCAGCTCATCTAGGTCACCGCCTGCAAAGAAAGTTTTTTTAGCTGAACGGAAAATAACACCTGAAAGTTCTGTTTCTGCTTTAAGTTTCTGAGTCGCTTCATCGAGCGAGTTACGGAACTCTGCATTCATGGTGTTTGCAGATTGACCAGTTGAATCAAGCGTTAAAATGACAATATTGTCGGCATTTTTTTCGTATTGAATTGCACTCATCTTTTATATCCCTAATTTTTATACGCGTTCAATAATGGTGGCAATACCCATTCCACCGCCCACACAGAGCGTTGCTAAACCGCGCTTTTTATCTTGTCGTTCAAGCTCATCAAGTAGTGTGCCTAAAATCATGGCACCTGTTGCTCCTAATGGATGGCCTAAAGCAATCGCGCCACCATTTACGTTGACTTTTTCAACAGGAACGTTGAGCTCATTAATAAAACGCATAACAACTGCCGCAAATGCTTCGTTGACTTCAAATAGGTCAATATCATCAATTGTTAGGCCAGCTTTTTCTAAAGCTTTACGTGCGGCAGGAGCAGGGCCTGTTAGCATGATAGTTGGGTCAGTACCAACCAGTGCAGTGGCCAAAACTTTAGCGCGCGGTTTTAAATTTTGTTCTTTTACTGCTTTTTCTGAGGCTAGTAAAACAAGAGCTGCTCCATCAACAATGCCTGATGAGTTACCTGCGTGATGAACATGATTGATTTTTTGTGCTTCTGGATATTTTTGTAAAGCAACTGCATCAAAACCCATTTGTCCCATCATTTCAAAACTTGGGTTGAGCTTCGTTAGACCTTCGAGTGTGGTGTTGCCTTTAATAAATTCATCTTTATCTAAAATAACCACGCCGGCGTGATCTTTTACTGGCACAACTGAGTGATTGAAATAACCATTTGATTGAGCCGCCGCCGCTTTTTGTTGTGACTTCACAGCAAAATTATCGACATCTTCACGGCTATAGCCATCTAACGTTGCAATGAGGTCGGCGCCGATGCCTTGTGGAACAAATGATGACTTAAGGTTTGTTTCTGGGTCTAAAGCCCACGGACCGCCATCAGAACCCATTGGAATGCGTGACATTGATTCAACGCCACCAGCAACCACTAAATCTTCCCAACCAGAGCGGACTTTCATTGCTGCCATGTTGACTGCTTCTAAACCTGATGCACAAAAACGATTGATTTGCACCCCAGCAACATCATCGTTCCAACCTGCTGCAATCGCTGCTGTTTTAGCAATATCACCACCCTGGTCGCCAATTGGTGTAACACAGCCTAAAACAATGTCGTCAACTTTAGATGTATCAAGTTGATGGCGCTGCTGTAATTCATTTAATAAGGTGGTCAGTAATGTGATTGGTTTTACTTCATAAAGAGAGCCATCTTTTTTTCCTTTTCCGCGTGGGGTGCGAATGGCATCAATAATATAAGCCTCGCTCATAGCAGTTCCTTTTTTATTACTTAAACTTTGTTGTGTTTTGAGTGTACTGGTTTTAATAGCGAGTGCAATGACGATAAGCGCACCCATCAGGTGATGATTTTTGCCAATAGAAATACAAAAAAGCCCAAGTTGAACTTGGGCTAAATGTAAAGCTAAATAGATTTAAGTATTAATGGTAACCGTGTAGCTGGCGATATAGGCCAGGGGTTACACCCGTCCACTTTTTAAATGCGCGGTGGAACGTACTGGTTTCACTAAAACCAACTTGTTGAGCAACGTCTTCAAGTGTTAATTCAGGGTTGAGTAATAAATGAATTGCAGCATCTCGACGTAAGGCGTCTTTTACGCCTTGATAGCTTTTACCTTCGGCAGCCAAGCGACGACGTAAGGTTTGAGGAGATAGATACAACATTGATGCAACGTCATTAAGCGTTGGCATTTCTTCACCAATCTGGCTTTTGAGTACTTCACGAATACGAGAAGTTAGCGAGTTGGTATTTTTGAATTTTACTAAAAGCTGAGCAGGTGCTGCTTTTAAGAACTCTTCTAGCGTTTTTTCGTCTTGGCGGATTGGCAAATCAAGATAATCAGCTGCAAAGGTAATTTCCGTACGCGGTGCATCAAACTGCATGACTGGTGCAAAAAATAATGCATCATATTCATCTGCATGTGCAGGACGTGGATAGCTAAAATGAACACGTTCTAATGGTAAACGGCGTTCAATCAACCATGAGGCTAGACCGTGCCAAATCATGAGCATACTTTCAGTAATGAAATGATCTGGATCTAAAGTTTTTGGAATAAGAGGAACGAGACGTGCTTCGTGTTTGTCTCGTTCTAGTGTTACCGACCATTCATCACCAAATAATTTATAAAATTGAGATGATAGTTCAAGGGCTTGTCCTAATGTTTTTGCGTGAATAATCAACTGACACATAATGGCAAAAGTGCCCAGACGACGTGGTTGTACGTCAAATCCAACGTGTTCATCCTGTGTGACCATCCACAACATTTTTATAAAACGAGTGTATTGTTCTGGTGAGATTCGAGCTTTAGGTTGACGTAATAATTCTGCTTCAATACCCACATGTGAAAGGAGCATTTCAACATCCATGCCAAGGCGTTTTACGCCTGTCAAAGCCGCATTCACGAAGTGGATGCTAATCGTATCGCGACTCATATTGAATCCTTCAGTCTCTTTGATGTTCACTTTAAATTGACCTAAATGACCGTCTAAAAAAATAAATTGGCGATTTACAACAGAGTAAAAGCACTTTTTACATGTTAAATTGCCGAAATGATCAAGGTAAATGGCTGAACATGACATTGTTTTACTATATTTGCTTAACTAATATAAAAGAAAATTCGAATAATAGTGGTTAAAAATACGATGACGACAGCATTAAATGGACTTAAAGTTCTCGATTTCTCGACGCTCTTACCAGGACCTTTTGCAACAATGTATCTGGCTGATATGGGAGCCGAAGTCATCCATATCGAATCTCCATCACGTCCTGATTTAATCCGAATCATGCCACCATATGCAAATGGTCAAGCAACGGCACATAGTTATCTAAACCGAAATAAACAGTCGATTGTTCTCGATTTAAAGGATAAGACGAGTACTGATCTAATTAAAGCCAAAATTTCTGAGTTTGATATTGTCATAGAGCAGTTCCGACCAGATGTCATGCGCCGTCTCGGATTAGACTACGCGACACTTGCCGAAATTAACCCGCGTCTCATTTATTGTTCAATTACAGGATACGGACAAACAGGAAGCTATAAAGACAGAGCTGGGCATGACATAAACTATTTAGCTTTAGCTGGTATTGCTGGATATAGTGGCCGACAAGACAGCGGTCCGCCTCCGCTCGGTATACAAGTTGCAGATATTGCGGGTGGTTCACTTCATGCGGTCATTGCGATCTTGGCTGCGGTCGTCGAACGCGGACGTAGTGGAATGGGGCAATATATTGATATTTCTATGACTGACTGTGTTGCTAGCCTCAATAGTATGGCCGCATCCGCTACACTTGCGGCACAAGTTGAACAGGTTCCTGAGCATGGCATGCTCAATGGTGGCATTTTCTATGACTATTATATGACTCAAGATGGGCGTTATCTTTCAATAGGTAGTCTTGAGCCACAGTTTATGTCTGGTTTGTCAGTAGCTCTTGATTTACCTTTATTATTACAAAAAGGTGCTTCTTTGGATGTAGAAGACAGACAGGAAGTTAAACAAGCAATTCAAGAGAAAATTAAAAGCAAAACATTTAAAGAATGGCATGAAATTTTCGCAAATCTTGATGTATGTGTAGAACCTGTTTTAAGCCTATCTGAGTCCCTAAACTCGCCTTTAGCACAAGAACGTGGATGGATTGTGGATGTACCTTTGCAAAATAATGCGACGGATACAGAATCACAATTGGCTTGTCCAATTAAGTTTTCAAGATCGAAAATGAGATATTCCTTTATTGGTCAAAAACTTGGTGAAGGACGCTGGTAAAGAGCCAAGGCCGTTTCTTATACAATGTGTATTAAAATTATTATTAGATTAATCAATCGATTAACATTTTGAATAATTTCTTTACATAAAATTAGCGTACCCTTTATAAACAAAGACATAAAAGGTATGTAAACATGAAAACACATAAATCCTTGATGGCTTCTTGTTTATCCGTTTTATCAATTACTCTTTTTATACAGCATGCACAAGCTGCTGCTGCATTCGACCCAAATAGTCCTTGGATGTTGGGTGATTGGAACGGTCAACGCACTGCGTTACAAGCACAAGGTTATGATTTTTCTTTTGGATATACCGGCGAATATGCCGGTATTTTAGATTCAAAAAATACATCTACGCATGGTAGTGCTTATACGGGGCAACTGGCATTAGGAACTCATTTTGACCTAAATAAAATTTTAGGTTGGCAAGATACTGAAGCTCAAATCACGTTGACTTATCGTGATGGGCAGTCGCTTTCTGAACATTCACCAGCTTTAGCAGGGCACTTAAGCTCAGTACAAGAAGTGTGGGGGCGTGAGCAAACTTGGCGTTTAACTGATTTGTGGATTAAGAAAAAATTCATGGATCAAAAATTAGATGTTAAAGTCGGTCGTTTTGGTGAAGGTGAAGACTTTAATAGTTTTGATTGTGATTTCCAGAACTTGGCGCTTTGTGGTTCGCAAGTCGGTAACTGGGTGGGCGATCAGTGGTATAACTGGCCAGTTAGCCAATGGGCAATGCGTGTTAAATATAACTTGCAACCTGACTTATATACCCAAGTTGGTGTATATGAATACAACCCGGAAAATCTGGAGCGAGGCAAAGGTTTTAACTTAAGTACTGATGGTTCTCACGGTGCAATTATTCCTGCCGAAGTGGTTTGGTCACCTAAATTAGGTGCTCAAAGTATGGCGGGTGAATACCGTTTAGGTTATTACTACAGCACTGCTGACGCCAAAGAAATTGCAGATGAAACCAAAAACTCTCATAAACAAGGTGTATGGGTAACTGCAAAACAAAAATTATTCCAGCCTGCTGATCAAACAGATCGCGGTTTAACAGGTTTTGTAAACCTGACTTTCCACGACTCTGACACCAACAAAATTGATAATATGCAAAATGTAGGCTTAGTCTATAAAGGTTTGCTTAATCAACGTCCTCAAGATGAGTTGGCGCTCGGTGTGGCTCGTATCCATATCAATGATGATTGGAACGATGTTCAAACTAAAGAATATGACACCGAATACAATACCGAGCTTTACTACGGTATTCATGCGACGAACTGGCTAACTATTCGTCCAAATGTGCAATATGTTCGTCATGTTGGTGCATTAAAAAATGGTGATAACACTTGGATAGGCGGCATTAAATTCTCAACCGCATTCTAAGCGTAATTACTCCGAAAAAACGGATTGTCGAGGGCTAACTCATTGATTGAAGTATCCTGACCTTCCGTTTTTTTCTTTATGCCTGAATTTTGTTTTAGATGTATGGGTAATGTCGATTTTTAATTAGAAACTCGGCATATCTTTCCTATAAAAATGATGATTGATAAGAGGTGGTTTATGAATCAACCTACTTCAAGATCAGGTTTAACGACTTTTACCGTAATTATTATTGGGTTATTAGCGTTATTCCTGTTAATTGGAGGTATTTGGCTCGCTACATTAGGCGGTTCAATTTACTACATTATAGCTGGAGTCTTGCTCCTCATTGTTGCATGGCAACTCTACAAGCGTGCTTCTACTGCTTTGTGGGTTTATGCTGCATTAATGCTAGGAACTATTATCTGGAGTGTCTGGGAAGTTGGAACAGACTTTTGGGCGCTTGCACCACGTTTAGATATTTTAGGTATTCTTGGTTTATGGTTATTGGTTCCGGCTGTAACTCGTGGAATCAACAACCTTGGATCAAGTAAAGTTGCTTTATCTTCAACTTTAGCAATTGCAATCGTGTTGATGGTTTATTCAATCTTCAATGATCCGCAAGAAATTAATGGTGAAATTAAAACTCCTCAGCCTGAAACTGCTCAAGCCGTTCCGGGCGTTGCAGAGAGCGACTGGCCTGCTTATGGTCGTACTCAAGCTGGTGAACGTTATTCTCCATTGAAACAGATCAACGATCAAAACGTAAAAGACTTGAAAGTTGCTTGGACTTTACGTACTGGCGATCTCAAAACGGGTAATGACTCAGGCGAAACGACCAATCAGGTTACACCGATTAAAATCGGTAATAACATGTTTATCTGTACGGCTCACCAGCAATTAATTGCGATTGATCCTGCGACAGGTAAAGAAAAATGGCGCTTTGATCCGAAGCTTAAAACGGATAAATCGTTCCAGCATTTAACTTGTCGTGGTGTGATGTACTACGATGCAAACAATACAACTGAGTTTGCAAAGAGTCTCCAAAGCAAGAAATCTAGCTCTACACAATGTCCGCGTAAGGTATTTGTACCAGTGAATGATGGCCGTCTAGTGGCTGTGAATGCTGACACTGGTAAAGCATGTACTGACTTTGGTCAAAATGGTGAAGTGAACTTGCAAGAGTTTATGCCATATGCTTATCCAGGCGGTTACAACCCGACATCTCCTGGTATCGTAACTGGTTCAACAGTTGTTATTGCTGGTTCGGTAACCGATAACTACTCAAATAAAGAACCATCTGGTGTAATTCGTGGCTACGACGTTAACACTGGTAAACTTCTTTGGGTATTTGATACTGGCGCAGCAGATCCAAATGCAATGCCGGGCGAAGGTACGAATTTTGTTCATAACTCACCAAATGCGTGGGCACCTTTAGCATACGATGCGAAACTTGATATCGTTTATGTACCAACAGGTGTAGGTACACCAGACATCTGGGGCGGTGACCGTACTGAGCTGAAAGAGCGTTATGCAAACTCAATGTTAGCGATTAATGCTTCTACTGGTAAATTAGTGTGGAACTTCCAGACAACCCATCATGATTTATGGGATATGGACGTACCATCACAACCATCTTTAGCTGATATTAAAAATAAAGCTGGCCAAACTGTTCCTGCAATCTATGTATTGACAAAAACAGGTAATGCCTTTGTTCTTGATCGCCGTAATGGTCAACCAATTGTTCCTGTGACTGAAAAACCAGTACCCCAAACAGTTAAACGTGGACCACAAACTAAAGGTGAGTTCTACTCAAAAACTCAGCCATTCTCTGACTTGAACTTGGCACCACAAGACAAATTGACAGATAAAGATATGTGGGGTGCCACTATGCTTGATCAGCTCATGTGTCGTGTATCTTTCAAACGTCTAAATTACGATGGTATTTATACTCCACCATCTGAAAACGGTACTTTAGTTTTCCCTGGTAACTTAGGTGTATTTGAATGGGGTGGTATGTCAGTTAACCCTGACCGTCAAGTTGCTGTAATGAACCCGATTGGTTTGCCATTCGTAAGCCGTTTAATTCCTGCTGATCCAAATCGTGAGCAAACTGCAAAAGGTGCGGGAACTGAACAGGGCGTACAACCGATGTACGGCGTACCTTATGGTGTAGAAATTAGCGCATTCCTATCTCCGCTTGGTTTACCTTGTAAACAACCAGCTTGGGGTTATGTAGCTGGTGTTGATTTAAAAACTCATGAAGTGGTATGGAAAAAACGTATTGGTACAATTCGTGACAGCTTACCGAACTTGTTCCAGTTACCAGCTGTGAAAATTGGTGTGCCTGGTTTAGGCGGTTCAATTTCTACTGCCGGTAATGTCATGTTTGTTGGTGCAACTCAAGATAACTACATACGTGCGTTTAACGTCACTAACGGTAAGAAACTTTGGGAAGCACGTTTACCAGCTGGTGGACAAGCAACACCAATGACTTATGAAATCAATGGTAAGCAATATGTTGTAATCATGGCTGGTGGTCATGGTTCATTTGGTACGAAAATGGGCGACTATTTAGTGGCTTATGCCTTACCAGATAACAAATAAAAAGCTTTTATAGAAAGGGCCCGGATTTATCCGGGCTTTTTTATGTCGATTTGTATTAAAGCTTATCAATAAAACCGTTATTAAATATGCAAAAAAAGCATTTTATTGATGAATAAAAGCTCGCTATGCTATCCGCCTTAATAATGAATCTACTAGCCATACGCCATGTATTTATATACCGATTTCGACCAGCAGCTGGTTAATGAACGAGTTGCTCAGTTCCGTGATCAAACAGAACGCTATTTAGCTGGCAAACTTTCTGAAGACGAATATCGTCCATTACGTTTGCAAAATGGTTTATATGTGCAACGTTATGCGCCTATGCTGCGTATTGCTGTGCCGTATGGCTTAATGAATTCTAAACAATTACGTAAAGTCGCTGAAGTTTCAACTGCTTATGACCGTGGTTACGCACACGTATCTACACGTCAAAACATTCAGTTGAACTGGCCTGCACTTGAAGATGTGCCAGACATTTTGGCGGAACTTGCAACTGTACAAATGCATGCTATTCAAACCAGTGGTAACTGTATTCGTAATACGACAACTGACCAATATGCTGGTGTGGTTGCTGGTGAAATTGCAGATCCACGTCCAACATGTGAATTGATTCGTCAGTGGAGTACATTCCACCCTGAATTTGCATTCTTACCACGTAAGTTCAAAATTGCTGTTTCTGCACTTGAAGAAAAAGATCGTGCGGCGACTGCATTCCACGATATTGGTGTTTATATCGTACGTAATGAAGCGGGCGAGATTGGCTATAAAATTATGGCTGGTGGTGGTTTAGGCCGTACCCCAATCATTGGTAGCGTCATTCGTGAGTTTTTACCACGTGAAGATTTAATTGCTTACTTAGAAGCGGTTTTACGTGTTTATAACTTGCATGGCCGTCGTGATAACAAATATAAAGCGCGTATCAAAATTCTAGTTAAAGCATTAACGCCTGAAGTGTTTGCACAGAAAGTTGAAGCTGAATTCGAACATACACGTGAAGCATTGAAAATTCAGCCAGAAATCTTGAAAAAACTGGATGAAGAATTCACACCGTTTGATTATCAAGATTTAGAGGATGAAGACTTCACAGCTTTATTTGCTGAGCATCCAAAATTCAAACAGTGGTTCAACATCAACACGCATGCGCATAAAGTGAAGGGCTATCGTATTGTTACGATTTCTCTAAAACGTGCAGGTATCGCACCGGGTGATATGACCACTGAAGAAATGAATTTTATTGCAGATCTTGCTGATAAATACACTTTCGGTGAACTTCGTACTACTCACGAACAAAACATTGCTTTGGCTGACGTACCTCAAAAAGATTTGTTTGATGTATGGCGAGCGCTTGAGCAACAAAATATGGCTCGTGCACATATTGGTTTTATTACCGATATTATTAGTTGTCCAGGCGGTGATTTCTGTTCACTTGCAAATGCGAAATCAATTCCAATTGCTGAAGCAATTACACGCCGTTTCGATGACTTAGACAAAGTTTATGATCTTGGTCATTTAGATCTCAATATTTCGGGTTGTATGAATGCTTGTGGTCACCACCACGTAGGTAACATCGGTATTTTAGGTGTAGATAAAAAAGGTGCTGAATTCTACCAAATTACATTAGGTGGTAATTCAGACCATGATGCATCAATCGGTGACATCTTAGGGCCATCATTTGCAGCAGATGCCGTGCCTGATGTCATCGAAGAAGTATTGAATACTTACCTTGATCTACGTACTGAAGGTGAGCGTTTTGTTGATACATATCGCCGTGTAGGAATTCAACCATTTAAGGAGCGCGCATATGCTTAATACAGCTCTACCAGTGCTTTATAAAGATGGCACGATTGCAGATAATACTTATCAAATCATTGCTGAAGATGGTGTTGTTCCACAAGGTGATGTTGTTGTAACAACAGCTCAACTCGATCAATTGGCAAACATTCAAGGTAAAAAAGCTTTGTATGTAACTGTGAATGATTCACCTGAAGAACATATATTTCCATTAAATGAACTTGATGCAATCTTTATTGAGTTTGCAGGTTTTGGTGATGGGCGTGGTTATTCATTTGCTGCACTATTACGTCGCCAAGGTTTCCAAGGTGAATTACGTGCAACAGGTGATGTATTTAAGGATGTCTTAAACTACTTAAAACGTTCAGGTTTTGACAGTTTTGTGATTAAAGAAGGTAAAGATGTGCAAGAAGCAGCAGCTGGTTTGCAAGACTTTACTCGTCCATATCAAGCTTCAACCGCCGTACCGCAAGCAAGTTATCAAACTGGTGCTTAAATAGCTTTAAAATATAAAGGCTGAACTCTGGTTCAGCTTTTTTTATAAATAATTTTTATATGACTCAACTGAAGAACAATAATGTTAGGTTTAATTTCAAAAATAAATCCCGGTGCTTGGTGGCTACTCTTTGCTATTGCGACAGATGTACTCTCAACATTTTATTCTGCTAAGGGGAATGGATTAGTTAATAAAACAGCTCAGGGCATTGCTCTGGTTTTGTATATTATTTCTTTTGCATGTGCTGCTATTGCTTTGAAGTACATGCAAGCTGGAATCTTATATGTGCTTTGGTCTGGAATAGGTGTATTAGCGACGGCTTTTTTAGCAAAGATTTTTCTTGATCAGAATATTGATATTGCAGGGTGGGTAGGAATCGGCTTCATTACGGTTGGTTTAATGATTATTGCACAATATTCCAATATCGATGTTTAAAGCCCTTATAGAAATAATAGGCATTTCTATAAGGGCTAAATATTTAAAATATTAACTATCAAGTTGGCAGTTAACCATCCACTTTATACCGAATTGGTCGGTAAAAGCACCGTATAGTGCACCCCAGAATGTTTTTTCTAGAGGCATTTCAATTTGACCATTAACAGATAAGGCATCAAAAAGCTGTTTTGCTTTTTCTTGCTCGTCCTTTTCGAGATTAATTGCGATGTAGTGATTATTTCCTTGGGTAAAAACACTGTTAGGCGCACAGAACTGATCATTTGTATCTGATGCCATAAGTACAGTGTATTCATTAATCGGTAGAGAAACATGAAGAACCAGATTTTTATCGGCTTCCGATAAAGTTACTCCTTCAGGCGCGGGCATATCACCATAACGGCTTAACATACCGAATTCACCACCAAATACTGATTTATAAAAATTAAAGGCTTGCTCTGCTTGACCTTGGAAATTGAGATAGTGATTGAGTTGCATTGTTATTGTCCATTGTTGTTTTCGTTTAAAGGAATAAGTTAAAACTTAAAAGTGATTTTGTGGGTCATTTTTTGTAGTTTTTTCATAAAAAAATCCCGCCGAAGCGGGATTTTAAAATAATGAATTTGGATTAAATGAGTTCAATTGCAACTGCTGTTGCCTCACCACCACCAATACAGAGGGCAGCAATACCTTTTTTACCACCAGTACGTTTTAGTGCATGAATAAGGGTAAGAATAATACGAGAACCCGTAGAACCTACTGGATGACCTAGGGCACAAGCACCACCATTGATATTCACTTTTTCTGCATCAAGTTTGAAGTCATCGATTGGACACATGGTAACCATAGCAAAAGCTTCGTTAATTTCCCAAAGGTCAACGTCCTGAGCATTCCACCCCGCTTTTTTAAGCACTTTTTCGATAGCACCCACAGGAGCGATCGTAAATTCTGAAGGATGCTGTGAGTTTGAAGCTGTCGCGATAATTTTTGCAAGCGGTTGTAAACCACGTTGTGTAGCAACATCACTTGAAGTTAATACTAATGCAGACGCACCATCCGAAATAGAACTCGCATTTGCCGCGGTAATTGTACCGTCTTTTGCAAAAGCTGGTTTGAGTGACGGAATTTTGTCAATCTTTGCATTTAAAGGTTGTTCATCCTGATCAACAACGACATCACCTTTGCGACTAGGTACGGTAACTGGAACGATTTCATCTTTGAAATAGCCTTCAGTAATTGCTGTTTGCGCACGCTTCAAAGAGCGAATCGCAAAGTCATCCATTTGTTCACGTGTATAGCCACGAGTATTTGCCATATCTTGAGCAAAAGAACCCATTAAACGCCCAGTTTCAGCATCTTCAAGCCCATCAAAGAACATATGGTCTTTAATTTCACCATGACCCATGCGGTAGCCAGCTCGTGCTTTTGGTAAAACATAAGGTGCATTTGTCATAGACTCCATACCGCCAGCAACAACTACTTCAGCACTACCTGCTTTAATCATATCAGCAGCTTGCATGACTGCCTTCATACCAGAGCCACAAAGTTTATTAATTGTCACAGCACCCGTAGAGTCTGGTAAGCCAGCTTTACGCATGGCTTGACGAGCAGGGCCTTGTTTTAAGCCAGCAGGAAGAACACACCCCATAATGACTTCTTCGACATCAGTAGGTTGTAAACCTGCTCGTGCGATTGCTTCTTTAATCGTTACAGCCCCTAACTCAGGCGCTGTAAGTCCTGATAATGATCCTTGAAAACCACCCATGGCAGTACGAGCACCATTTACAATTACGATGTCAGTCATTGTTGTAATCTCCGATTGTTCTTAATCTCGAAATAAGAAATATTTAAAACTTAGGCAGTATATTGCAAAAATTAAAGAGAGATATCTTCTGCATTAGACTGTAGAGTTCTAACAATTTTTTAGGTCTTCTAAACGAGTGTGCCCCATTTTGCTGAGAACTAATTTAAAGTTTTTAAGCTGGTTATAAGAACAATAAGTAAAAGTGCCGTTAGATTCTCGTGGAAGGCCAGTATCGCCTTGAAATACAATACTATTTAATTTTTTTCCAAACTTTTGAAATTTTAAAGAACCGTAGTGGTGAGCAAGTTCAATATTGCTCAAAATCTCTTCATTGCTTTCTCTCAGTAGGTTATGATTTGTGTCTACAAAGCTAATAAGACTTGCATCCCAATTACTATTACATATAGACAAATCAACACTTGGACAAAGTACGACGCTCTTATGTCGTAGAATTGCGTCGTATTTGGCTTTTTGTATATGAATTGTGAGTAATCGAGAAACATTTTTTAATTCTACAGAAGCCATAAATTGATGGTATAAAGGTAGAGCTATAATGACCATAATCATAAGAATTGCGAGTGTTATAGCGAGTTCAAATAGCGTAAAACCGGGAGATTTAAACATTAAAATTCCTTAATATATGGATAAATATTTTGATTTTATGCTTTCTATCAATGATTTATAATGATTTTTATAGTGAGGAAACACAAAATTAAATAAAGGTTATCAGGATGCTAGAATACTGGTAAAATCACCGTAAGCGAAAGAAAGAAGTTGTTCATATTTACTAGTTGAGTGAAAAATTACCGAATTACAACGGAAATTGTAAGTAATTTTGTCAATAATTTACTTGATTAAAATTATCAAGCACTTGGAAAGTCTATCAAGTGTTTGTATGATTCAAATGTGAATAGCTTAAAAATAATACTGGGGTAAAAATATCTCAGGGGCCAATAAATTTAGGCTGAGCTTGAACAACAATTGTTATCTCTGGAGGATATCCATGAAATTGAGTCGTATTGCACTTGCTATGCTTGTCGCTGCTCCATTAGCTGCTGCTAATGCGGGCGTAACTGTTACTCCTTTATTAGTAGGTTATACTTGGCAGGATAGTGACCACAACAACGATAAATTAACAAGTCATGCTGAATTACAAGATGATTTATTCGTTGGTGCTGCACTAGGTGTTGAATTAACTCCTTGGTTAGGTTTCGAAGCTGAATATAACCAAGTTAAAGGTGATCTTGAAGGTACTGGCGTAGCTGGTTCTGAATACAAGCAAAAAACTATTGCTGGTAACTTCTACGCAACTTCTGATTTGATTACTAAGAACTACGACAGCAAATTCAAGCCGTATGTATTATTAGGTGCAGGTCAAACTAAAACTGAGTTTGATGGTATCTATGAAGACAAGAAAGATACTATCGGTAATGCCGGTGTAGGTGCTTTCTATCGTTTGAATGATGCATTATCACTTCGTACAGAAGCTCGTGGTACTTATGATTTTGACGAAAAATACTGGCGTTACACAGCTCTTGCTGGTTTAAACGTAGTTCTTGGTGGTCACTTGAAGCCTGCTGCTCCTGTAGTAGAAGTTGCTCCAGTTGAACCAACTCCAGTTGCTCCACAACCACAAGAGTTAACTGAAGATCTTAACATGGAACTTCGTGTGTTCTTTGATACTAACAAATCAAACATCAAAGACCAATACAAGCCAGAAATCGCTAAAGTTGCTGAGAAGTTAACTGAATACCCTAACGCTACTGCACGTATCGAAGGTCACACAGATAACACTGGTCCACGTAAGTTGAACGAACGTTTATCTTTAGCTCGTGCTAACTCTGTTAAATCAGCTCTTGTAAACGAATACAACGTTGATGCATCTCGTTTGTCTACTCAAGGTTTCGCTTGGGATCAACCGATTGCTGACAACAAAACTAAAGAAGGTCGTGCTATGAACCGTCGTGTATTCGCGACAATCACTGGTAGCCGTACTGTAGTTGTTCAACCTGGTCAAGAAGCGGCAGCTCCTGCAGCAGCTCAATAATTTGAGTTCTTGAACAGTAAAAAAGCGACTCGTTAGAGTCGCTTTTTTTATTGCGATTTTTAAAATATTTAGTCATTTTTAAGTCTCCTTAATAATTACTTCGATCTTGGGTTAAATTATTACCAAACACCTTTCTTCAATTGCTGTTTAGTATCTTGTCTATCTTTGCGATGTTGGGCACGAGGTTTTTCCGTTTCATGCATCCCACCTTTATGAAGTAAAGGGGATACAGCTACTTGATTACGGACTTTGATTTTTGACATTTCTTTAATTTTCATGTTTTAACCTTTAATACACAAAACTTGTTTAAGAGTGTGAATAACTTCAATTAGGTCAACCTGATTTGCCATGACTTCATCAATATCTTTATAAGCACTTGGGATTTCATCGACGACACCACTGTCTTTTCGGCATTCAATACCTTGGGTTTGTTCAATAAGATCTTGCTGGTTAAAAAGAGCTTTTGCCTTGCTTCGACTCATCTTGCGACCTGCACCATGAGAACAAGAACAAAATGATTCAGGATTTGCCTTGCCTTTAACGATATAAGATCGTGCTCCCATTGAGCCAGGAATAATGCCTAATTCATCTAAGCCTGCTCGAATTGCACCTTTTCGAGTAATCAATAAACTTTCGCCAAAATGTGTCTCACGGCTCACATAATTATGATGACAATTAATCGCTTCTTTTGTCATTTGAAAAGAGGGTAGAAGGGGCCGAATCGCTTCTAAAATTAAACGCATCATTTCCTTACGATTTTCAAAAGCATAGTCTTGCGCCCACTCTACAGCTTCTACATAATCATCAAAACTGTTTGAGCCTTCGGCAAAATAACTTAAGTCTTTATCTGGAACATGGCCAAAGCGATGTTGAGCTTCTTTTTTGGCTAGCTCAATAAAATAAGTACCAATGACATTGCCAAGCCCTCTGCTACCCGAATGTAGCATCACCCAGACATCTTGATTCTCATCAATACATAACTCTATAAAGTGGTTACCACCACCTAAAGTCCCAAGCTGCTTTTGCCATGTTGCATCAAATTGTCGAAGCATACGAACAAGGCCAGGATGCTTTTTGATAATTGGCTCTAAGCGTTTTTCAAGTGGAATAATGCTGGAAGCTTTTGCCTTAACCTGTTTATGTAAAGCAAAGCCAACCGGGACTTTGCGTTCGATTGCATCGCGTAAACGACTTAAGTTATCAGGTAATTGTGAAGCCTTTAAACTCAAGCGAATTGCATTCATACCACAACCAATATCTACTCCTACAGCAGCAGGGATAATGGCGTGTTTAGTTGGAATAACACTACCTACAGTTGCGCCTTTTCCTAGGTGAACATCTGGCATAACAGCAATATGTGAATAGATAAATTGCAGTTGAGCCATTTTCTTGAGTTGTTCGATACTTTCACTATCTATATCTTGAGTGAAAATTTTAACAGGGACACCGTAGAGTGCCTCCTTGTTTAATATTTTTTGTATGCCCATAATTTTTTCTCTTATTTTTGTCCGAGCAGGCATAAAAAAACCTAGCGAATGCTAGGTTTTAAATTTAAGCATTCGGACAAGTGATGTGAATTTGTACACTTGTCCGTGAGCTGACATCGTGCCAAATTATTTAATCTGTTTTACCTTGTAGTGTTGGCATGATGTCCTCCTTATTTAAAAGTGCCGTTGAAAATCTGAACGGCATTTTACGCTTTTTTAATCAAAGATCAAGCTTTTGATCTTTGATTAACTTTTAATTACCGATTCTTAGTCTTGTTCAGGCTTCACATTCATTTGATCGTAAGAGATCAATTTGGTTTTATTTTTCCACTTATAGCCTAACCAAATGATCAAGAACAAAGGCAAGCTAATATAGGTTGAAAGTAAGCCTAACCAATCAATTTTTCCACCTAAAATGGCTTGATAGTTTTGCCCTAAAATGATGATTGAACAGAGAATAAAGGCAAACCAAGGGGCAAATGGGAAAAATTTGGCACGATATGCTAAATCTTCTAATTTATAGCCTTGAGCAATATATCCTTTACGGAAACGATAATGTGAAATCGCAATTCCTAACCAAACAATAAAACCGCACATACCAGACATATTGAGTAGCCAGTTAAATACTTGCTTCTCTCCAATAAATGTCGTCAAGAAACAAAATGCGGCAATAAATGTGGTGGCATATAGCGCGTTCATCGGGACGCCACGACTATCAAGTTTTGCAAACCACTTTGGTGCGCGACCTTCTTGAGCCATTTTAAATAACATGCGAGTTGAAGAATACATGCCTGAATTACCTGCTGACAAAATAGCAGTAAGAATGACGGCATTCATTAAACCTGCAGCAAAAGCAAAGCCTACTCTTTCATAGAGCAATGTAAATGGAGATAGTGCGATATCTTCAGTAGCAGCTGCTTGTAGTAGGTTGGGGTCATCATAGGCGATTAGAGTACCGATAATGAAAATACATAGAATGTAGAATAATAAGATTCGCCAGAAAATCTGTTTGATTGCCAGTGGAATCGTCTTCTTTGGATCTTTTGATTCGCCCGCAGCAACCCCAACCATTTCGGTTCCTTGGAAAGAGAACCCGGCAATCATTGCTACACCAATCATGGCTTGTAAACCGCCAACAAAAGGTGCCTCTTTGTAGGTCCAGTTCCCGAAAGTTGCCACACCAGGGGTTAGCATAATCTTGATGATCATAGCTAAGCCAATAATAATAAAGGCAACAATCGCAATCACTTTAACCATTGAGAACCAGAATTCGCTTTCCCCGAAGCCCTTAACCGTCATCGCATTAATCATGAAGATAACGATAAGAAATAGGGCACTCCAGTAAAATCCTGGAATATCAGGGAACCAGAACTTCATAATGAACTGGACCGCAACAAGTTCGAATGCAACTGTAATGGCCCAGTTATACCAATAGTTCCAACCTAGAGCGAAACCAAAACCTTCTTCGACATAACGACTGCCGTAAGTAAAAAAGGCACCGGATGTTGGCGTATGAGTTGCAAGCTCACCTAAGCTGGTCATTAAGAAGTAAATCATAATGCCAATAAGTGAATAGGCGAGTAGCGCTCCACCTGGGCCAGCATTTGCAATGGTTGATCCAGAAGCAAGGAAGAGGCCTGTACCAATGGAACCACCAATGGCGATCATATTCAGATGACGAGCCCCAAGCTTACGCTGGAGTTTTTCAGGAGCATGTGTTTCGCTCATGGAGATTCCTTACATAGTTTGTTATGCACAGGCATATAACACCTTAAAGCCTTGAAGATCAGTTTTAATCTGGCACTGACCAAAGTGCTTCTCAATTAAGATCGGATAGTTTAAAAAACGGTTTGCTACAATCCATAGCTCACCTGATGCCTTTAAATGTTTTTTAGCGTTTTGGCAGAGTCCTTCACTTGCATCATAGTTGGTATGAATACCTTGATGGAAAGGGGGATTACTGACAATGGCATCGAGTTCTGTTGGAGCGTCTGCAATACCTGTAACAGGCTGCAATCTCAACTGGTCTGAACCTATTCCATTTCGACTAAAAGTCATTTCCGTTGACCGTAAAGCGAAAGCATCAATATCTAGGGCATGAATAATATTACTTGAATTTATTTTTGCCAAATAGCAACTAATAATTCCCGCACCACACCCGAAGTCGGCAATTCTACCTGATTTCACCTGATTAAGATAAGGGAGTAAAACAGCAGTTCCGACATCGAGATGATTTTGGCTAAAAACACCAGGAAGGGCACAAATCGTAAGCTCTTGTTCATTCACCTGAACAGTGTAACTTTTGAGCCAGCTTTCTAGAGGTTTAAGTAGTTCTATTTTTTCAATCTTTAAGTGCCATAGCTGACAATGGCGTGCGCTATCGAGTTTAAGGACTTTACCGAAGCTTTGTAATTGTTTGGCAGCGCGTTCAACACCGCCCTTTTTTTCACCTACTAAAAAAACAGACTGATCAGTTTTCAGATTGCTCATGACTACATGCAATATGTAATTTAACAGTTCTTTAGATTTAGGAACAAAAATAACGGCTTGATCAAATTCTTGTAATGGGAACTCAACTGAGAAATGCGCATTTGTTCCGTTATTTATAAAGCCTTGATAGTCAGCATGATTCCACGTCCAAACTGATACATCAGTCTCAGCTGGTAATTGACTGACTAGGGCATCATTCGGTGCATTAATTAACAAGACTCTACCTTTTAAATAGTCTTGTTGTCTCAATACCACTTCACTTCTAGGATCCATGTACATCTCTCATGAAGAAGAATGCCCAGTGGAAACTGGGCAGTAATCAAAATTAAAAAATAGTTATTTGTGTGTTTCAGGGAGGACAACATTTAAAATTAATGCTGCGATACCGCCTGTCGCTACGCCAGAGCTAAAAATATTTTTAAATAATTCTGGTAGGTGTTCCAAAATTTGAGGAACTTGAGCAACACCCAAACCTAGTGCAAGTGAAATTGCGATAATTAAAAGTGCTCGGCGATCTAAATGAATAGATGAGAGGATGTTAATACCTGATGCAGCCACGGCACCGAACATGACCATCACAGCGCCTCCTAAAACAGCTTGAGGAACTGCTTGTATTACACCAGCTACTGCGGGGAATAAGCCTAATAAAATAAGTAAAGCAGCAATCCAGATACCTACATAACGACTTGCTACGCCAGTGAGTTGGATTACCCCATTATTTTGAGCAAAAACAGAACTAGGGAAGGTGTTAAATAAACCTGCGAGTAAGGAGTTTGCACCATTTACTAAAACACCACCTTTAATACGTTTCATCCATTCAGGACCATTAACAGGTTGGTTTGAAAGTTTACTGGTTGCAGTAACGTCACCAATCGCTTCTAAAGAAGTGACTAAGTAGATAAAAGCCATTGGGATGAATAAGCCCCAAGAAAAGCTTAACCCAAAGTGCATTGGTGTTGGAATTTGTACAAGAGGGGCATCTTTAATACCTGAGAAATCCAGGTGTCCCATAAATCCTGCAAGAATGTAACCAATGACTAAAGCAATTAAGATTGCCGAACTTTTAATCCATACCACTCGAATACGATTTAGAATGATAATAATGGCAAGTACGGTACATGACATAATAAGGTTGTCTGCACTTGCAAAAGTATGGTCTTGCATGGCTTGATAACCACCACCCATACTAATTAAGCCTTCTTTAATCAGTGTTAAGCCAATTAATAAAACAACAATGCCGGTGACTAAAGGAGTAATTAGTCTTTTTACCCATGGAAGAATCTGGGAAACACCCATTTCAATGAATGAGCCAGCAATTACTACACCGAAAATTGCAGCCATAACTTGGTTTACTGGCGTTCCTGCGGCAACCATTGCACTACCAATACCAATAATTGGACCAATAAAGTTAAAACTTGTACCTTGAACAATCAAAAGACCTGCACCAAACGGGCCGACTTTTTTACATTGTAAAAATGTAGCAATACCGGAAATCACCAAAGACATCGATAAAATCATGTTAGTTTCGGTACGTGACACACCTAAAGCTAAACAAATTAAAAGCCCTGGTGTAACAATTGGTACAATAATCGCAAGTAAATGCTGGAACGCTGCTAAAAAAGCGACCAAAGGTTTTGGACGATCATCTAAGCCATAAACGAGGTCAAGATGGTCTTGAGAGTGTTGATTGGACATGGGTGTAGGTACGCCGCAATTTCGCAAATTGGCGCTATTCTAATCGAGATACCTATCTTTACAAAACGAAATACAGGCTATTAGAAAATTTTTTTGTCAATGTCAATAAACTGTCACTACTCAAGAGTAGTGTTTTTCTGTATAATTTGCCCTCAAATTTCAGGCGTTTCGAATTTTCATGTCAGATATCAAAAATCTCCGTAATATCGCAATTATTGCGCACGTCGACCACGGGAAAACCACACTTGTCGATAAACTACTTCAGCAATCTGGTGCTCTCGGTGAACGAGCAGGCGAGATTGAGCGTGTCATGGACTCAAATGCGCTTGAAAGTGAACGTGGTATTACCATTCTTGCAAAGAACACTTCTATTACTTGGTTAGATAAACGTACTGATACAACTTACCGTATCAACATCGTAGATACCCCGGGACACGCCGACTTCGGTGGTGAAGTAGAACGTGTAATGTCGATGGTTGACTGCGTATTACTTTTAGTTGACTCTCAAGAAGGCCCAATGCCACAAACTCGTTTTGTGACACAAAAAGCCTTTGCTCGTGGTTTAAAACCAATTGTTATTATTAACAAAGTAGACAAACCAAGTGCACGTCCAGATTGGGTTATTGATCAAGTATTTGATTTATTTGATAACCTTGGTGCAACTGACGAGCAATTAGATTTCCCAATCGTTTATGCATCAGGTTTACGTGGTGTAGCGGGTCCTGCTCCTGAAGAACTTGCAGAAGACATGACTCCATTGTTTGAAACGATTGTAGACATCGTTGAACCACCAGCAGTTGATGTTGATGGTCCATTCCAAATGCAGATTTCATCACTTGACTATAACAGCTTCGTAGGTGTTATCGGTGTTGGTCGTATTCAACGTGGTTCAGTAAAATTAAATACTCCTGTTACTGTAATTGACAAAGAAGGCAATACACGTAACGGTCGTATCTTAAAAATCATGGGTTACCATGGTTTAGAGCGTATCGATGTTGAATCAGCATCTGCTGGTGATATCGTATGTATTACTGGTATCGATGCACTTAACATTTCTGACACGATTTGTGATCCGAAAAATGTTGAAGCATTACCAGCTTTATCTGTAGATGAACCTACAGTATCTATGACTTTCCAAGTAAACAACTCTCCGTTTGCTGGTAAAGAAGGTAAATTCGTAACTTCACGTAATATCCGTGAACGTCTTGACCGCGAATTAATTCATAACGTAGCGTTACGTGTTGAAGACACTGACAGCCCAGACCGTTTCAAAGTATCTGGCCGTGGTGAACTTCACCTTTCAGTTTTAATTGAAAACATGCGTCGTGAAGGCTTTGAAATGGGCGTATCACGTCCACAAGTAATCATCAAAGAAATTGATGGTGAAAGACAAGAGCCTTACGAAAACGTAACTTTTGACGTTGAAGAACAGCACCAAGGCGCTGTAATGGAACAAATGGGTCACCGTAAAGGCGAGATGACCAATATGGAAGTTGACGGTAAAGGCCGTATCCGTATTGAAGCAACTGTACCTTCACGTGGTTTGATCGGTTTCCGTTCTGAATTCTTGACCATGACTTCTGGTACAGGGATCATGACTTCAAGCTTCTCGCATTATGGTCCTGTTAAACAAGGTACTGTTGCGAAACGTCAAAACGGTGTATTGATTTCTATGGTTCAAGGTACTTGCTTGGGCTATGCATTGTTCAGCTTACAAGACCGTGGTCGTTTGTTCGCTAAACCACAGTTGGAAGTTTACGAAGGTATGATCGTGGGTATTAACTCTCGTTCAGACGATATGGTTGTAAACCCGACTAAGGCGAAACAATTAACTAACGTTCGTGCATCTGGTACAGATGATGCTTTAACTTTAGTACCTGCAATTGAATATACGCTTGAACAAGCGCTTGAATTCATTGAAGATGACGAATTAGTTGAAGTAACACCTAAATCAATTCGTATCCGTAAGCGTTACTTGACTGAAAATGAACGTAAACGTAACCGTGATAAATAATTTTTCTTAACTGAAAAAGAAAAAACCGCTAAATTAATTTAGCGGTTTTTTTAATCGTTTATTTGAAATTAAATTAGGCTTAAAATCATATTTTTCTTGTAAGAGAATATGTTGTTAAAGTGTGAAATAGCTTTCTTTTTTTGATAAAAATATTAAATTATCAATATCATGGCGAGTACTATCTAATCCGATAAGATGCCAATGAAAAAGAAAAATATGATGTATTTCGACCCCCGACATCTGGAGATGTTTAGATGAGTATTATTCAAGAATTTAAAGAATTTGCCATTAAAGGCAATATGATGGATTTAGCCATTGGTGTGATTATTGGTGGTGCTTTTGGCAAAATCGTGGACTCTTTAGTTAAAGATATCATCATGCCGCTTATCACTGTAATTACTGGTGGTGGTGTTGATTTCTCTCAAAAGTTTATTGTGTTAGGTTCAAATCCTAATAACTTACAATCTTTAGATGCCTTACAAAAAGCAGGTATCAACGTATTAACTTATGGTAACTTCCTCACCATTCTAATTAACTTCCTGATTTTAGCTTGGGTTGTATTCTTGATGGTGAAATTATTAAACAGACTTCGCCGTGATAAGAATGAGCCAGAAGCTCCAGCTGCAACTCCTGAAGATGTTCAGTTATTGCGTGAAATTCGTGATGAGTTGAAAAAACAAGCTTAATAAAATTTGAAATAAAAAACGGTACCAAGAGTACCGTTTTTTATTAATGAGTATTTTATGCTGAACTATAGATATTGTTAAAATTATCAAAGTACAGATATGCTTAATTACGTATATTTAAAAAGGATATAAATTGAATGAATCAGCTTTTTGTGTATGGCACTTTATGTCCAAATCAAGCAAACGTTCATATTTTAAAGCAGATTGGTGGTAACTGGACGAAAGCTAGTGTACGAGGAGTGATCCATATTTTAGATTGGGGGCCAGATAAAGGTTTAAAAGCGCTTGAGTTAGATTCGCAAGCAGATTGGGTGGAAGGTTATGTGTTTAGCACAGAAAAACTTACCGAAAACTGGCAGATGCTAGATGATTTTGAAGGTTTTCAATATCAGCGTGTAATCGCAGATGTAAAACTAGAATCAGGAGAAATCATTAAAGCTTGGACCTATCAAATGAATGTTCATGCTAAAAATATTTAAATTAAAAAATTATTTTATATTTATTGTTTTACTTTTTTGATGTAATTTTTAGGAAATAAAATATTTAAGGCTCTATTTGAGCCTTTTAAAATTAGTCTAATACTCTCCAATTTATTTCTCATAACTAAACCTCCTTTTATCCAACCTTGCGTGGAATATAAGTAAGCGTGGAAAACTCACGCTTAAAAAGGAATTTTAAATGAAGAAGTCTCCTTGGATGATTGGAGTAACGCTGTATGCCATGTCACAACTTACTTTCGCTGCTGAAATTGGAGGATATGTACGTACAGGCATAGGAGCTACCGAAAGTGGAGAAATACAAGAATGTTTTCAACTTACTGGTGCGCCTTCAAAATACCGTCTTGGAAATGAATGTGAACAATATGCAGAGCTATTTGCTAAACAGAGTCTACTAAAACTGAATGATAATTCTGAGATTACTATTAATGGAATGCTTCAATTTTATAACCAGTATGGTCAAAGCCTAAGTTTTCGTGGTGATGATGGGTATACGCGCTTAAACCAGATCTATCTAGATTGGAAAAATATTTCTTATTTAAATGGCGCAAATATTTGGCTAGGAAGAAGATTTTATAATCGAAATGATATTCATATCTCTGATTTATTCTATTGGAACCAAAGCGGAACAGGATTCGGTATCGATAATTATAAGATTAATGATCTGTCATTGAGCTATGTTTTTTCTAGAAAAGATAATGTATTTCAGAAAAATTATATTAATAGACATGATTTTACCGTAAAAGACATTCAGCTAAATGATACAAATAAACTGAATACGGGCTTATCTATCATTGATGCAGATCATACGGGGTGGGCTTTAACTTTGCAGAATATAACGTCGAATGTCTTAAATGGTAAAAATACAGTTGCTTTGCAGTATGGCGAAGGAGCGGGTATGGGACTAAGTTATACCGGCAATCCGGAGCTAGATAGAGATAACTCTTCTTTAAGGTTTATTGAAGTTTTAGATTGGGAGTCTGAAAATAAGCGTTTCAATGGACAAGCTCAATTTCTATATCAAAAAGATAAGTATAAAAATCAGCATGACAGTGAATGGTTTTCGATAGGTTCTAGGTTGGCTTATGTTGTACACGATCATTTTAAAATATCGACCGAAATTGGCTTTGATCAGATAGACAGTAACGATCAAAATCGAAATCTAACCAAGTTAACTATTGCACCCACGTGGTCAATAAAAGGGACAGGATTTTACGATAGACCTGAGCTTCGCTTGTATTATACCTATGCCTTTTGGAACGAAGATGAACAGAATCTGAGAGACCGTTTATATCCTGATAGTGATTTTTATAACACAGGACATGGGTCAAATTTTGGCATGCAACTAGAATATTGGTGGTAAATTTAAAAGATAAAAGAGGTCAATAATGACCTCTTTTATTAAGTAACTAGGCTATCGTTTATTAAGTTAAATTATCTTGATAGAGAGCTTGAGAGGAAACTATCGTAAGCTACCCATCCTGAATTTAACTTCTAAAAGATGATAGCCAAATTGGCTTTTGATTGGGCCTTGTAGCACACGTTCAGCAGCTGTAAAAACAACTTTGTCAATGACAGGCACTAATTGCCCTTTTTTGACTTCACCAAGTTCACCACCACGCTTTGCCGAGTTACAGGTGGAATATTGTTTAGCAAGCTTGGCAAAATCAGCACCACTTTGTAGCTTCTTTTTTAGCTGTTCGGCTAAGTCTTTATCTTTGACTAAAATATGTCGGACAATTGCTGTTTGCATGTTGTCTTCCTCCAAAAAATTAAGGCTTTCTCAGCTTTTTAAGCGGTTGGCACTGTGGGCAAAATACGCTGGCACGCTGACCAAGTTTCAAGTTTTCTAATGGGGTTTCACAGTTAACACACATTTCTCCAGCACGACCATAAGCAAGCAATGTTTGCTGGAAATATCCATTTTCTCCCATGGCATTGCTGTAGTCTCGTAAAGTCGAGCCACCTAACTCAATTGCCGACTTTAAAATACGTTTAATCTCGACAACCAGTTTCTCAATTTGTTGCATGCTTAAGTCACCAGCGGGCTGGGCTGGGTGAATACCCACATTAAACAAGCTTTCGGTTGCATAGATATTGCCTACACCGACTACAACATGGTTATCCATAAGTGCAATTTTTATGCCGACAGCTTTGTTTTTAAGTTTGGAAGCTAGATATTCTGCATGAAAGTCGTTACTTAAAGGTTCAGGCCCTAAAGTATCTATAAGTTTGCCTTGAGTTTCTGGGTTAAGCCAAAGAATACAGCCAAAACGACGTGGGTCATGATAGCGTAACTGTTGATCTTCAAATTGAATAATCAGATGATCATGTTTTCTCAGTTCATCGTTTGGTTGACACAGGCGAAAGCTACCTGACATTCCTAAATGCCAAAGCATTTGATCTTGTTCAAATTCTGCCAAAATATATTTTGAACGTCGATTTAAGCCAATCAGACGTTGTCCAACAAGTTTTTGAACATCATCTGGTATAGGCCAACGTAAACTTGGGTTACGTACCTCTATACTTTGAACTTTTTGATTCAATAGCGGAAATAAACTGGTTTTGGTTGTTTCGACTTCGGGTAACTCAGGCATGCCAACTCGCAGAATTAACAGATATACTGGATTAATCAAGTATAACGTGTGGTATGTAATATTTCAGAGATTACTATGTCAGATATCTTACCATTAAGCTGGTTTCAACGTGAAACCTCAGAAGTGGCTTATGATTTAATCGGTTGCGTATTGTGTAAGCGGCAACCTGATGGTCAAGTCATCCGCTCTACAATTAGTGAAACAGAAGCTTATTTGGGTGTTCGCGATAAAGCTTGCCATAGCTACAATGATAAACGGACAGCACGAACAGATGTAATGTATCGCCCTGGTGGTACGATTTATATCTATTTAATTTATGGCATGTATGAAATGCTTAATCTTATTACTCAGACAGAAGGTATTCCTGAAGGGGTAATGATTCGTTCTGCATTTTTAAGTGGTGCTTCAACCAAAAAAGATTATAAGCTTTTGGCTGGACCGGGCAAATTGACACGTTATTTAGGCATTGATC
The DNA here is from genome assembly GCF_025514355.1 of Acinetobacter sp. WU_MDCI_Abxe161. Classification (NCBI taxonomy): domain Bacteria; kingdom Pseudomonadati; phylum Pseudomonadota; class Gammaproteobacteria; order Moraxellales; family Moraxellaceae; genus Acinetobacter; species Acinetobacter sp. WU_MDCI_Abxe161. The sequence continues at coordinate 28,778 of NZ_JAHPTU010000010.1, read as the reverse complement.
GATCTTTAAAAGGCCAGACTTTGGGTGAAGAATCTGGTTTGTGGGTGGAAGCAGCATCAACACAGCCAGAAGTGGTATTGACGCCACGTATTGGAATTGATTATGCCGAAGAGGCAAAAGATTGGCCTGAACGATATTGCTGGAAAGATCATCCATCTTTGAGTCGATAATTTTAATCTGGAAGTAAATTTTTGGATATTGATGAGGATTGTTCCAGATTTACAACAATACAGACCGAATTCAATAGCCAGACAAGACACTGCTTTTGTTATCATAACTACAATATAAACAAAGGAAATAAGCATGTCATTATTACGCTTAGACCGACTTCATTACTGTATTTTGATGAGTATGGGCTGTATTTCTAGCCCGATTGTGTGGGCAGAAGACTTAAATTCTGACGTGGCCAAATTGCCAACTTTACATGTGGAAGCGACACGTACCGATACAACCTATTTGCAAACACCAGCTTCGGTTTTTCGAATAGATGCACCTCAAGTCGATACTTCTTCACAAGTAAATTTAACTGAAGTTGTGAAGGGTGTACCGAGTTTACAGCTTCGCAATCGTGAAAATTATGCTCAAGATTTACAACTGTCTATGCGTGGTTTTGGTGCACGTTCTACTTTTGGTGTCCGTGGTATTCGTCTATATGTGGATGGTATCCCTGCGACAATGCCAGATGGGCAAGGCCAAACGTCTAATATCGATTTAAGTAGTTTGGATCATGTTGAAGTTCTAACAGGACCTTTTTCTTCACTTTATGGAAACTCATCGGGCGGGACAATTTTAACGACTACTAAAGAAGGGCAAGGGAAGGACTCAATTGAGCTGAGCTATTCGGGAGGCAGCCACGATAAAAGCAGAGCAGGACTCGTGCTACAAGGTGGGGCAAAGGACGCGAATGAACCAAGCTATGTTATTAGTTCATCATATTTCGATACGGATGGTTACCGAGAACATAGCGGTGCAGAAAAAGTATTAAACAATGCAAAGCTCAGTTGGAATCTTGATGATGGTAGTAAAATCAACTGGGTAACCAATTATGTCAAAATCCATGCGGATGATCCGCAGGGCTTGACCCGTGATCAGTGGAACGCCAATCCGAAGCAACAAGTCCCATTTTTAAAGCAATTTAATGTCCGTAAAGATATTGAGCAGACTCAAACGGGTGTGACTTGGTCTAAACCGATTAATGATAAAAATGAACTCTATGCCATGGCATATTTAGGTAATCGCCAAGTCACTCAATATCAATCTATACCTAAATCAACACAAGATGCCAGCATCAATCATGCAGGCGGGGTAATTGATTTTGAGCGTGATTATTATGGTGCTGATTTCCGTTGGACGGGCAAAGAGTTACTTCAAAATACTACTCTCAGTGTTGGTGTTGCACTCGATGCAATGGATGAAGATCGTAAAGGTTTTGAAAACTTTAATTTAGTAAACGGGCAGCCTTCTTATGGCGTCAAAGGTAATTTGCGCCGTGATGAAGACAATACTTTGTGGAATATCGATCCATATTTACAAGCTTCATGGCAGTTCTTACCAACATGGCGTTTAGATACAGGTGTACGCTATAGCAATGTCCACTATAAGTCAGAAGATAGCTATTTAAGCAATGGCGATGATAGCGGCAAGACCGATTACAATAAAGTTTTGCCTTCTACTGCTTTAAGCTGGCAAATTATACCTGAGCTTATGGCCTATGTAAGTTATGCCAAAGGCTTTGAAACACCAACTTTTACTGAAATGGCATATCGACCAGACGGCAAAAGTGGTTTTAATTTTGATTTAACGGCATCAACAAGCGATACCTATGAAACGGGCTTAAAATCACAAAACTATTTAGGTGATTTTACTTTGGCAGTATTCCAGACTAAAACCAAAGATGACATCGTTTCTGCAGGTAGTTCAAATGGCCGATCAACCTTCCGCAATGCAGATAAAACCTTGCGTGAGGGGGTAGAGTTTGCATGGAATAAAAAGTTGTGGAGAGATTTAACAGCGACTGCAAGCTATACATATTTAGAGGCAACTTTTGATGCTGATATTCCAGCTTTAGGGAATATTGCTCAAATTCCATCAGGCAATGCCATTCCTGGAATTGCCAAAAATCAAGCTTATGCCTCTTTGGCTTGGCAGCCATCGCACGGTCTATATGGTGGTGTAGATGTACAGTATATGGATAAAGTATACGTGAATGATACCAACAGTGACGCAGCACCGAGCTACAGTGTAACCTCAGCTAATGTTGGTTATGCATGGGTAATGGGCGATTGGAAAGTGAATAGCTTTGCCCGTGTCGATAACCTATTTGATAAAAACTATGCAGGTTCAGTGATCGTAAATGATGGTAATGGACGCTACTTTGAACCAGCGAATGGACGTAACTGGAGTGCAGGTTTACGTGTAATTAAGCAATTCTAGGAATTAAAAATGGCAAAATTATTTGAAACGGTTAACTTTGGTTCACTACAACTGGTCAATAGAATTGTAATTGCTCCGATGTGCCAATATTCGGCAACAGATGATGGCGAAATTACCTATTGGCATGAACAGCAATGGGCAAACTATGCATTGTCTGGTGCAGGGCTCTGTATTGTGGAGGCGACTGCTGTACAGCCTGAAGGTCGAATTAGCTATGCTGACCTTGGACTATGGAATGATCAGCAACGTGACCAAATCAAAGCGTTGTTAGCTAAGGTTCATACACTTTCACCAATGCCATTTGGAATTCAGTTAGCACATGCAGGCCGTAAAGCATCTACTGAAAAACCGTGGTTAGGTAAAGGTCAGATCGCAAAAGATCAGCCTCATGGTTGGCAAACGGTTGCTCCAAGTGAAAGTACCTTTTCAGTGCATGATGCAGCCCCTCATGCTTTGACCATTGCTGAGATTAAACAAGTTCAACAAGACTTTGCAGCAGCTGCAAAACGTGCGGTAGAAGCTGGCTTTGAATTGATTGAAATTCATGCTGCGCATGGTTACTTACTACACCAATTCTTATCGCCAATTGCGAATCAGCGAACTGATGAATACGGCGGTTCTTTAGAAAACCGCATGCGCATGACCCTTGAGGTTCTTCAGGCAATTAAACTCGCTGTACCAGAAGGCTATCCTGTGGGTGTTAGATTATCTGCGACCGATTGGTTAGAAAGTATTGAGCACTGGGATATTGAATCTACAGTGGGTTTATCAAAAGCTTTAGAGCAATTGGGCGCAGCCTACGTGCATGTGTCTAGTGGTGGTTTGCACGAACATCAATCAATTACGATTGGGGCGGGTTATCAAGTTCCTTTTGCTGAACAGGTTAAAAAGCATGTGTCTATTCCAGTCATTGCTGTAGGGCTAATTACTGAGCCAGAGCACGCTGAACAAATTTTAGAAAACCAGCAAGCCGATGCCATTGGCCTTGCCCGTGCAATGTTATATGACCCAAGATGGCCTTGGCATGCAGCAGCCGCTTTAGGTGCAGAAGTTAAAATTGCACCTCAGTATTTGCGTTGCCAACCTCATGGATTAAAACAGCTTTTTAACTCTTTTTAATTGTATTGGGCAAAGTCATCTTTGCCCATTTTTCTTTCGCTAAGTGAGGACGGTCAGTGGTTTTTCAGGTTATTTTACCTATCTTGATATTGCTATTGATGGGCTATGTTTGTGTTCTCATCAAATTGGTAACACCTGAACAAATCAGGGCACTTAGCGCATTCGTAATTAAAATCTCCTTACCCGCATTTTTAATTCACTCATTGGCGAATAAAAATTTACAAGATATTTGGCATCCCGCTTATTTTATTGCTTATGGCGGAGGGTCCTTAATTTTATTTTTCTTAGCTTTTGTTCTCTATCGAAAATATTTTAAAAATAGCTTAACCCACAGCGCTGTCATCTCGATGGGCGCATCTATGTCCAATACTGGATTTATGGGAACGGCTATTTTGACCATGCTGATAGGTAATCATGCTGCGATCTATATTTCTTTAACACTTATTATTGAAAATTTATTGATTGTGGCGCTCATGCTGATTTTGGCCGAAGCGGGTTTACATCAACAACAAAATCTTTTACCGCTTCTAAAACAAACTTTTTTAAATTTACTCAAGAATCCTGTAATTATTGCTATTTTGGTTGGGATGGGATGCATTCTTTTAGATGTTAACCTTCCTACAACGCTTGATCAATCACTAGAGTTACTTGGGCGTACAGCTTCACCTTTGGCTTTGTTTGCCATTGGCGGAAGTCTAGTCGGTATTGGAATTACAACAGTAAATACAGAAAGTGTTTTGTTGGCGATATTGAAAGTTATCCTCATGCCATCTGTGATTTTTTCACTCTTTTTGATCACTCCTAATGTAAGTCGTGAAATGCTTTATGCAGGAACATTAATTGCTGCTTTACCAATGCCGATTGCTTTTGGAATTTTTGGACAAGCCTATGGCTTAAATGAAAAAGCATTAACACCGCTTATGATTAGTACGATTGTTGGTTTTATTGGTGTTAGCGGGCTGATTGCTTTGTGGTGGTAAAAGAAAAGCCCCCATGAGGGGCTCATCATTCATTATTTTTTCAGTGCTGGCTGTGTTGGAGCATTGGCAGCCTGTTTGCTCTTTTCTGCAATAATCTTATCAACCGAAGCTAACGATTCTTTAGCATTTGGAACATTTTGATTGGCAAGTTCAGTAAAAATCTTTTTTGCTTGCGGTAGATTTTGCGGAATGATATTGCCATTTGCCATCATGGTTGCTAAAGCCATAGAAGCAGGTGCATAACCTTTTTGTGCAATTGATTGTAAAGCCTCAATGCCTTGGCGTTTCATTAAAGGATTTTTATTTTCAACCCCTTGGCTAATATCGTAAAGTGCTTTGACCTGAATCGCAGGGTAGTTGCCTTTTCGAATTAAAGGTGCCAATTTTTGCAGGGCAATTTGATGTGACTGCGGTTTTTTCTGAGCAAATAAAATCGTTGCAATTTTCACAGTTGCATCATCAGAACCTTGAGCCGATGCCTTTTGAACATATTGACTGAATTTATTGCTATCTTTAGCAACGCCTAATTCACCAGTCTCATAAATTTGTGCAAGCGTATAACTTGCTTGGGCATAGCCTTTATTTGAAGCGTCTTCATAGTATTTAAGAGCTTTAGAAGAATCTTTTGCTGTACCTTGGCCCATTTGAGTCATATAGCCTAAGTTATAGATAGCTTGGGCATTACCTGATTGGGCTAAGCGTTGCATTTCCTGAAATGCAGCAGAATAATTTTTTGCTGCATAGAGTTGTTCAGCTTGTTTGAAAACATCGGTTTTCGCAGCAGTCGCTGTGTTATCAGCTGCAAAAATTGATGCACTTGAAAGGGTGATTAGGCTTGCGATTAGTAATTTCTTCATTTCTTTTTAACCTTTTACTTCGTAGCTACATCAATCCATTGATGCATTAAAGAGTTTCAATTTCTCATCATAAATATTGATTGATGAAAGTAAACAGCCGATTTGTATATAAAGCACTGCACTTTGGGCAAATTGTGGAGAAAAATACCCACCCACATTCATAAAATGGAGTGGGTAATATTGTTATTTTGCTGACTGAAGTAATGCTTCAATTTGCTTGGCATCAGTTGGTACACCAGAGAGTCTTTGGCCATCTTGCAAGAACAGAGTAGGTGTTCCATCGATATTTAATTTTTGACCTAAAGCGATATTTTTCTGAATTGGGCTTGAGCAACTCTTGCTACTAGTCGGCAATTTGCGATTAAGCATGTAGTTTGTCCAAGCTTCTGCCGGATTTTTTGAACACCAGATTTGATTTGAAACTTTTTCAGCATTTGGATGCAAACTGGTGAGAGGATAAAGGAATACATATACCGTTACATTATCAACCCTAGCCATATTTTGTTCTAGACGCTGGCAATATGGGCAATCAGGGTCACTAAAGATATAGATCGTACGTTCGCCTTTACCTTTTACATATTTAATAGCCTGATTTAATGGCAAACTTTTAACGTCAATCTTACCCAATTCGGCAATTCGTTCTTCAGTCATATTTTTTTGTTGTTTGATGTCGACTAAATTACCAACAAAGAAGTACTTCGCATCTTGGTTTGTATAGACAATGCGGCCACTTGTATACACTTCATAAATGCCTTGTACAGGAGATTGATAAACACCTTTTACAGGTAAATCGGGATAATTCGTCTTAAGATTTTGTTCAAGTGTTTTAACATCAGCGTGAGCAGAACCGAAAATAGCCAGACCCAACATGAGTGTAGCAAGTTTAGTTTTCATCTTTTTTCTCTTGAATTACAACAGGGCTAATGATGGCATATAAAGCTTAAAAAATTGACGTTCTAATATAATGAAATCATTAGTGTTTTGTATCTATAAAAAAGCCCACTAATTTAGCAGTGGGCAGTTTGAACTAATAAAAGTTATTATTGTGGTCTTGCTACGTCGCCACTTAAAGCTTCTGGTAACTCAAGAACTTGAAGCCCTAACTCTTGAAGAGCAGCAGGTTTAGCTACAACTAAAGCAAGATAGCCTTCATCATTTGCAATACTATTAACGACTTCTACATCGTTATTTAATTGAGTTGCTGAAGCTGGTGCTTCACCTGTACCTTGCACAAGATGTAACCAGTGTTTTGGTTTTGCTTTAAACCAAAGGCGTGCCACAATTTCCTGGCCTAAGTAACAGCCCTTGTCATAATTGACGCCTTCACGTTGATGTAAACGTAATTCCTGTGGTTGGAATTCATGTTCAGTTGTCTGTGTAATCCAAGCTTGACCAGTCATAATGGCTTGTTTTTGCCATTCAGAAATATCAGTTTCAGCAGTAGTGAACTCAGTTTGATGATTCACTACTTTTGGGAACACAATGCCTTGTTCACTTAAGGTCATTTTTGAAAAGGTGCCATATTTTTTAATGTGCTTGGCAAACTCTTCAGCTTGATCTTGAGTAACTACAATTTCAAAACTTTCAGCATTAATCTTCTTTAGCCATAAGCCAAAGTGAATACGACCTTTAAGATCACAAATAGCTGTATAGCGAGTTGTATTTTCAGCTAAACGTTCAGTATCTACAGTAACTTGGCCTTGTAAAAACTTTTGTGCATCTACACCGTTTAAAGCATATGAGGAGAAAGCGAGCAGACTCATGATTAATCTCAAATTCAATATGTTTCTTTATGATTGCTGACTATTTTGCTCCATTTTTACTAAAAAATCAGCCATAGTTTTCGTAATTTGATTTTGTTCTGCATATCGGTTTTTAGTTTAAAAAAACACCAAAAATATACGTTTGGATAAATTGGAAGGTTTAAGCTAATAACGATAATTTCAATAATTTTAGGAAAATTAAAATAAGGAGAATACGATGACAACAGGAACAGTAAAATTTCATCGTGTGTTTAAGGCTCCAGTCGAGCGAGTCTATCGTGCATTTTTAGATCCAGATGCTTTAGTAAAGTGGTTGCCACCTCACGGTTTTACTGCCAAGGTTCATAGTTTTGATGCAAATGTTGGTGGCTCATACAAAATGAGCTTTACCAATTTTTCAACAGGTTCAACACATGCTTTTGGTGGAACATATGTGGAATTAATTCCAAATGAATTAATTCGCTACAACGATCAATTCGATGATCCAAATTTACCAGGAACTATGCAAGTCACCATTACATTAAAAACGGTAATGGTGGGTACAGAAGTGCACATTACACAAGAAGGAATACCTGAAGTTATTCCTGTCGAAGCCTGCTATTTAGGATGGCAAGAATCACTATCTTTACTCACATTATTAGTTGAAGCTGAAATTCCAGATCAATAAAAAGTTATTTTTAGAGCCGCATAGAAAAGTGAGTAGATTTATTTCTGCTCACTTTTCATTTTGAGCTTTATTCTAAATGAATAAAATATAGAATAATTTTATAACTTTAAAATATGAACAATATGCAGAGAAAAACGATGGATATACATATTAAAAGAATTTATGAAAAGGCCGACCCTAGTGACGGTAAGCGAATTTTGGTTGATCGCTTATGGAGCAGGGGAATTAGTAAAGAGAATGCTCATTTAGATTTGTGGCTAAAAGAAGTGGCTCCTTCAACTGAACTGAGAAAGTGGTTCCATGCTGCTACGCCAGATCATTGGGAAGAATTTAAGCAGCGTTATTTAAAAGAGCTTGAAACCAACTCCGCAGTTGAAGAACTGCAAAAGATTGTAGCTGAGCATACAGTTACGCTTTTATATTCAGCAAAAGATGTTGAAAATAACCATGCAATTATTTTGAAAGAATATTTATTAAGTAAAAACTTAAAATGAATATATAAATTTTTTTTTGGTAAAAGTCTTTTATTTAAAACTTTAAAAAATGAGTTGTATCTCGCATAATATACTTTTTGAGATTTTTTTCATGTCTTTGCCAAACTGCCCAAAATGCCAATCAGAATATACTTACCAAGATGGCGACTTATTGATTTGTCCTGAATGTTCACATGAGTGGAAAGAAGGGGAAGCATCACTTACCGAAGAACAAGAAATTATTAAAGATGCGAATGGAAATGTATTAGCTGATGGCGACAGCGTCACTGTAATTAAAGACTTAAAAATTAAAGGTTCATCTTCAGTCGTTAAAGTCGGTACAAAGGTAAAAACGATTCGTTTAGTTCCAGATGCAAGTGATGGCCATAATATTGATTGCAAAATTGATGGCATTGGTCAGATGAAATTAAAATCTGAATTTGTAAAAAAAGCTTAAACTGTTAATTATTATTACATTTCAGCAGAGATAGATGTTTATATCTCTGCTTTTTAAATTTCTAACATCATTCTAATTTTATTACGAAAAAGTATAAAAAATGGGCTATTCAAGCAATGTTTGCGGCTTTATATTGTTATTAATAACAAAAAACTTTCGTCCAGAATAATAACGAAAGTCATACCCACACCAACAAAAAAATGAGGTTTTTATGGCAGGATGGTACGAAATTTCACAAGCGAGTGATGGACAATATCGCTTTATCCTAAAGGCAGGTAATGGTGAACCTATTTTAAATAGCGAGCTATATAAGGCAAAAGCCTCTGCTGTAAATGGTATTGAATCAATTCAGAAAAATAGTGGTGATGATGCCCGATATGAGCGTTTAACTGCAAAGAATGGGAAACCTTACTTCAATTTAAAAGCTGCAAATCATCAAATTATTGGCACGAGTCAGTTCTATGCAAGTGAAGCTTCACGAGATAAAGGAATTGAGTCGGTTAAAAACAATGGTTCATCAACCAATATCAAAGACTTAACGGTGCAGGCATAAAGTTGAGTTAAAAAAAGCAGCTTCTAAAAGCTGCTTTTTTATTTAGTATTTATTAACGCGCTAACTTAGCTAAAAGCTCTTCTTTCGTTAAATTGCTCGCTTCAGCATCTCGGCGGCCTTTATATTCAAAAGTACCCGCATCAAGACCTTTTTCACCAATCACAATACGGTGTGGAATACCCATTAATTCAAGGTCAGAGAATTTAACGCCTGGGCGTTCATTACGATCGTCAAGTAATACGTCGAAACCTTGAGCTTGAAGTTCTGCATAAAGTGATTCTGCTGCTTCAAGAGTACGTGGTGATTTGTGCGCATTCATTGGAACAATGGCAATTTCAAAAGGTGCAATGGCTTGAGGCCAGATAATACCTTTGTCATCGTAGTTTTGTTCAATTGCAGCTGCAACAACACGTGTTACACCAATACCGTAACATCCCATGGTTACTGTAAATGGTTTGCCATCTTCACCTAGAACTTTACAGCCTAAAGCTTCAGAGTATTTAGTACCAAGCTGGAAAATATGACCTACTTCAATACCACGTTTAATTTGTAATGTGCCTTTGCCATCTGGAGATGGATCGCCTTCAACCACATTACGTAAATCAAAAACTTCGCTAATTTGCGCATCACGTTCCCAGTTTACGCCAACTGCATGTTTGTCTGCTTCGTTTGCACCAGCAACGAAGTCTGAAAGAACAGATGCAGAACGGTCAACAATGACAGTTAAGCCTTTTTCGACTAAACCTTGTGGACCAGTAAAGCCAGCAGTTAAACCAAATGCTTGAAGTTGTTCTTCAGTTGCAAAAGTAAGAGGAGCCGCAACTAAAGGATGCTTCTCAGCTTTAATCTCATTCAGTTCGTGGTCGCCACGTATAAATAGAGCAACGACAGGAACATTCCCTTTCTCGTCTGCAACACCTTGAACCAATAATGCTTTAACAGATTGCTTTGGATCAGCATTTAAGAATTGGCAAACATCATCAATTGTTTTTTGGTTTGGTGTTTCAACCAATTTTAGTTCTTGTGTCGGTGCTGCACGTTCACCAACTAAAACAGCCTCAGCCATTTCAACGTTTGCTGCATAATCAGATTCAGTTGAAAATGCGATGTCATCTTCACCACTAGCAGCCAATACGTGGAATTCGTGTGAAGCTGAACCACCAATAGAGCCTGTATCAGCTTGAACTGGACGGAAATCTAAACCTAAGCGAGTAAAAATACGGCTATAAGTGTCGTACATTACGTCATAAGTTTCTTGTAATGATTCTTGATTTGCATGGAAAGAATAAGCATCTTTCATGATGAACTCACGTGAACGCATTACACCAAAACGTGGACGGATTTCATCACGGAATTTAGTTTGAATTTGATAGAAGTTTACAGGAAGCTGCTTATAACTTTTTAATTCGTTACGCGCCATATCCGTAATAACTTCTTCATGCGTTGGCCCAAGTACAAATGGGTTCGTATGACGATCTTTAAAACGTAATAATTCAGGACCGTATTGTTCATATCGACCTGATTCTTCCCAAAGACTTGCGGGTTGAGTCACGGGCATGAATACTTCCATAGCGCCTGAACGGTTCATTTCTTCACGAACAATCGCATCTACTTTTTTAAGCACACGTGTTCCCATCGGCAGCCATGTATATAAACCAGATGCCAATTTACGAATCATCCCCGCACGTAACATGAGCTGGTGTGAAATCACTTCAGCATCATTTGGGGTTTCTCTCAACGTTGCAAATAAAAAGCGGCTTGCGCGCATGGAAAAAGTCCTAAAAGTTAAGCGTTATAAAAACGCAGATTATACGATAATCGCTGCATTATGACATGAATCGTCGAGTTTGACGCAGCATAAAGTTTTTCAAGTCATCCAGATAAGTGAAAATGACGGGTACAACTACAAGTGTCAACAGGGTAGAGGTAACTACACCACCAATCACAGCATGAGCCATTGGTGCACTTTGCTCACCGCCTTCGCCAAGACCCAAAGCTAAAGGGACCATCCCCATCACCATAGCACTTGTGGTCATTAAGATTGGACGTAAACGGGTTTTCCCCGCTTGTAAAATAGCATCATAACGGCTGACGCCCTGATCCATCGCTTTCTTAATAAAATCGATCAGCAAAATCGCATTTTTAGTGACAAGCCCCATCAGCATGATAATACCAATAATCGAAAACAGATTTAGGGTGCTTTGGAATAAGAATAAGGCAAGAAAAACACCAATTAATGATAAAGGTAAAGACGCCATAATAGCCGCTGGATGAATAAAGCTATTGAACTGAGAACCTAACACAATATAGATAAATACAATCGATAGGGTAATGGCTGTTAATGCGTACCCTGCAGATTCAGCCATATCGGCATTGGCACCTTGAGTATCAAATGTATAGCCCGCAGGCAGCTTAAACGCCTTTTGCATTTTATCGATGTCTTGACCAATATCGCCACTAGGACGTCCTGAAGTATTTGCCTCAATCAGAACCTCGCGCTCAAGATCACGCCGGTTAATTTGTGAAGCGCCGAGCTTTTCTTCGGTCGTTGCAACGGCACTCAATGGAACTAATATGTTTTGTCCAGCTGCATTGGTTTTATTAGAGTTGATATATAAATTTTGCACATCTTGTGGAAGCATACGTTTATTTTCATTTAAACGTAAATTTACATCATAAGTTTCGCCGTCACGATCTTCCCACGTGGTGACATTGTCACCCGCAATTAATGGTCGAATGGCATTCGCAATTTGGGATACAGATAAACCTAAATCACTTGCCAATACACGATTAATATGGACACCCAAAGTCGGTTTAGGTTCTTTCAATGAACTTTCTAAATCAACTACGCCTTGAATTTTTTCCATTTCAGCAATAAAGCGATCTGAAATTTTCTGTAGTTCATTTAGGTCAGATCCTTTAATAGAAATCATGATTGGCTTTTGGCCGCCAGAGACAGAGTCTTGTGCTGCGGCAATAGAAGTTACTCGAATACCTGCTACTGTTTGCAAACGATCACGGAACTCGTTGTTGAGTGTATTAAGATCTGAGCTACGTTCTTGTTTTGGTTTTAAGGTCACCCCTAAACCTGCATGGTTTTTACCAGAGTCTACTTCACTGTTGACTACGCCGTAAGTAGAAACCACATCGGGGAATTGTCTAATAATTTGATCGACCTGATGTAATTTTGCTTGAGTATATTCCAAAGAAGCATCTACAGGAGTTTCGAACTGGATACGCACTTCACCTTTATCTGGTGTAGGTACAAATTCGGTCCCAATCAGTTTAGATAGTCCTAATGCAGCAAATAATGAGGCGATTGCAATAATGACTGTAATGAAACGGAAGCGTAGAGCAAGTTTTAATAGCTTTTCATAAACATGAGCAAGCCGATCTAGCAAATTAGAAATATGGTCAAAAAACCGTTGTAGCCAATTATCTTTTTTCTTTACAGGATCTTTCCAGTGAGCTGATAGCATTGGATCGAGTGTAAAACTAATAAACATTGAAATTAAAACAGCGGTACTGACCGTTACACCAAATTGATAAAAGAAACGTCCAATCAGACCACCCATGAAGGCTACAGGTAGAAATACTGCCACAATGGTAAGTGTAGTTGCGAGTACGGCTAAACCAATTTCTTTTGTCCCTTCAAGAGCTGCAGTTACGTGGTCTTTGCCAAGTTCAGTATGTCTGACAATGTTTTCCCGCACTACAATTGCATCATCAATAAGTAAACCAATACTGAGCGATAGCGCTAACAGTGTCATCATGTTAATGCTGAAACCAAAAGCCCAAATGAAAGTTAAGGTTCCGAGCAAAGTAATCGGTAAGGTTAAACCTGTAATAACGGTAGAACGGAAAGAGCCTAAAAAGAGTAAAACAATGAGAACTGCTAAGGCCGCACCTTCAATAATGGTTCGAGCGACATCTTTAATTGAGGCACGAATACCTTTAGAGCTATCAGCTACCACTTTGTAATTTAAGCCCGCAGGCATTTGATCTTTTAATTTCTCTAACATTTCATAAGTCTGATCGACAACTTTAATGACATTGGCATCGGAGCTTTTTAAAATATCGACAGAGACAGCGGTTCTTCCATTATAAAAGGCACTCGATTGTAGTTCGGCTTGTGTGTCTTCAACAGTTGCCACTTGCTTTAAAAAAATGGGCGAACCATTTTTATTGGCAATCACCAAATCGCCAAATGCAAGGGGATGGATAACTTTCGATTGAATCTGTACGACCAGTTCAGAATTGTTTTGTTGTAAGGTTCCGGCAGGGACTTCAATATTTTCATTTTTTAAGGTGTTAATGACCTGATCAATACCAATGCCGTAGCTTTGTAATTGTGCAGGAATAACTTTTATTCGAATTTGCCGCTTTGCATCACCCAATAAATTTACATTACCGACACCTGAAACAGTTTTAAGTTGAGGCACAATTTTTTTATCTACATACGAACTTAATTGCGCCAGACTCATGCTGTTTGATTCAAATACAACCGACATGATTGGGCTAGAGGAGGGGTCATAGCGTTGTACAATCGGTGTATCAATTTCATCACGGAACTGTGCTGTGACAGGTGCAATTTTGTCACGAACATCTTGAGCTGCAATTGCTGAAGATGTATCGAGATTAAACTCAGCAATCACCATCGAAAAGCCTTCACTTGAGCGTGAAGTAATTTGTTTAATTCCTGAAATTGTATTGATTTGATCTTCAAGTTTTTTTGTAATATCTGATTCAACCGCTTCAGGCGACGCACCCGCATATTGCGTAGTGACCACTACGAATGGGAAATCTATATTTGGAAACTCTTCGACAGTCATGCGTTTCCAAGAAGCTAACCCGAGTACCATTAAGCTGAGCATCATCATAATGGTAAAAACGGGGTATTTCACACTGATTCGAGTAAACCACATACGCTATTTGCTACCTTATTTATTTTTGTCGGTTGTAACCGTCACTTTTTTATTAATGTCGGAATCTTCAAATTGAATACGGCTGACCAGATCTGAGCTTTGTAAACCTTCGACTAAAGCAATATTCTCGTTATAGCGCTGTTCAATCACCCGAATTTTAACTTTTTGAATGGTGTGATTGCGTATCACCCATACAAATGGGTCATGTTGCATATTTTGAATACTATCTAAAGGAATAGTTTGGCCTTGATGAGTGTCATTGCGCAAAATGTTTCCATTAATGAAAGCTCCGATACTTAACGAATCAATTTTTTCTTTAGGAGCAGCAAAGAACTCAATTTGTCGACTGTCTTGATCGGCGACAGGTGAAATGCGAGTAAGCGTTGCATTTAATTGTTTAGAATTACCTTGAATCTGATATTGGATGTTGCTACCTACCTTAAGCGCAGATTGCTGTTCAATGGGTAACTTCGCCTGTATTTCAAGTTGATCTGGATTTACGATTTCAAATAGTGTCTGTCCAACTGATACGGTTTGACCGGGTTCAACTTGCCGTTTAGTAATCACACCTGAAATTGGACTGGTAATAATTCCATCCTGATCCGCTTTTTTTGCAATATCAACATTGGCTTGTTGTGCTTTTACACTTTCAAGTTGCCCTTTATAGTCCACCTGACTTTGTTCAAACTCGACACGAGCAATAAAACCTTGATTGAATAATCTTTGTTTTCGGTTCATCAAATTACGTGCAAGTTCAGCTTGTGATTGAGCCGATGCGAGGTTGGCGCGTGCTTGCGCTAATCGTGCAACATTGTCCTGATTATTCAATCTCACCAGAACTTGACCTTTTTGTACCTGTTGGCCGACATTTGCAGTGACATTTGTCGCCGTTGCACTCACTTGTGCCTGAATGGAACTTTGCTGAACCGCACGAACAGTTCCTGTAAATGCAGTTTGAGAGTCAAGTGCTCCTTGTTTAACTGCAATAAGATCTTGAGGAATAAGCTCAATTTTGGCAGGAGTTGATACAGTGGTTTTGGTTGTTTCTTGCTGATTACATGCAGCTAAAATTAAACATAAACTAATAATACTCAGTTTAAAAAAAGTAGAAGGGGTGGGATGCATTGTGTGCATACAGCATCATCCTATAATTCAAATTTTATTTTGCCCCTATTCTTGATAAACCTTTGCAGTTATTCAAGCTTTTTTAAACGTTCGATAATATTTTCATACTCACTGTTGGTTCGGTTATAGGTCTTGGAAAGTGTTTGAAGCGTTTGTTTAACCCGATTAATATTATTTAGATTGTTTTCAATCAATGCCTTATGGTGCTCAGGAGTTATTTCTCCTTTTCTGAAATACTCCATTTCCTGACGTTTAAATAAAATTTTGTCTTGTTGTAATTGATTAAGTTGTTCCTGCTGATAATTAATTTGTTTTTTTATAGACACTAATGCCTGATCTCTTTTAATCAACGCTATCTTACTATTGCTATAAGCTTTTTTTAATTTAATATCTTGTTCTTTATGTCGTGCCAATAATGCTCGTTGACTCGATTGATTTAAATCGGCTTCAGCATTATAAGAATGGTTTCTTTTTATCACTTGCATATTGCGATCAAGCGCTTCATAACCATAACGAATATGGGCTGGAGTAACTGATGTACTAATATTGGCAATACCATGTTGATCATAATAACGATACCAAACCGCTTTAGGCGTATCGGCAATAGCAAGTGTAGAAGCTAAGAAAAAAAGTGATCCGAAGGAAATAATGCCTATAGATACAGACAAGCAGTTCCTATAAAAGGCATATTTCATCCTAACATTCATTGAAAATCCCCAAAAAAGATAGCTAAGTCACTTATTTTTAAATATTTAATCTTCATTATATTAATTATTATTTAGTTGAATAAAAATATAGTCATTATAAAAAAAATGATAATTTTAATTAAAGTGTGATGGGGTTAAAAGTTATTGTTTATAAATGAGAAAGTAGACAAAAATGCCTCGTTGAAAATAGAAGGTGAGATATGTTAAAAATGCGTATAAATGTGTAAAAACAAATTTAAGTTAAATTGCATTTATATTTTATATTTATGGGGATGGAAGATTAAATGGAAGATGCGTTCCAAAATCTGAAAGTAATGGTTATTGATGACTCAAAAACCATTCGCCGTACAGCAGAAACTTTATTGCAGCGCGAAGGCTGTGAAGTCATTACTGCTGTGGATGGATTTGAAGCTTTGTCCAAAATAGCAGAAGCAAATCCGGATATTGTTTTTGTCGATATCATGATGCCTCGTTTAGATGGTTATCAAACTTGTGCTTTGATAAAAAACTCTCAAAATTATCAGAACATTCCCGTTATTATGCTCTCTAGTAAAGATGGTTTATTTGATCAGGCAAAAGGGCGTGTGGTAGGTTCAGATGAATACTTGACGAAACCTTTTAGCAAAGATGAATTGTTAAACGCGATTCGTAATCATGTAAGTTCATAACCAGTAATTTGAGGGCAAAAAAATGGCACGTATTCTCATTGTAGATGACTCACCAACAGAAACTTTTCGTTTTAAAGAAATCCTAACAAAACATGGTTATGACGTACTTGAAGCATCAAATGGGGCAGATGGTGTAACTCTTGCAAAAGCAGAGCAACCAGATCTTGTATTGATGGATGTTGTTATGCCGGGTGTAAATGGCTTTCAGGCAACACGTCAGATTACCCGTGATGAAGACACTAAGCATATTCCTGTTGTTATTGTCAGTACTAAAGATCAGGCAACTGACCGTGTATGGGGCAAGCGTCAAGGTGCAATCGACTATTTGATTAAACCAATCGAAGAAAAGCAATTGATTGATGTAATTAAACAATTTCTAAATTAACTCATCCATCCATAAAAACATAAATAACGGGCATTTTGTACCCGTTTTATAGGATCGAGTATGGCAGCGAATGGATTTATCGAGTTACTTCGTTTGTCTAAACGGGGTAATAAGAATTACGCTTCAGTTCAAAATGAAGCACAGCGATGGTCAGGAATTGCTTTTGAAATGAGAGGGCAATACTTCGTCGCACCACTTGGGGAAGTGTCAGAAGTTATCTATCCACCAAAATATACACCGGTTCCAAATACCCAAAGTTGGGTAAGGGGATTGGCAAATATTCGGGGCAGATTACTTTCAGTGTCTGATTTGGCGCATTTTATTTTAGGGCAACGAAGTTCATTTTCGTCAACTCAAAAAGTATTGTGTATTAGCCATCGCGACCAGTATGTGGGGTTGGTCGTAGATCAGGTTTTGGGGATTCAGCACTTTAATAAAAAAAGCTTTTTTTCTCAAAGTTTAGACTTAGAGGAAAATCTAAAAGAATATTGCCAAGGTTATTTTCATCAACATAACCAACACTGGCATGTTTTTTTATTTAGTCGTTTATTGCAAAACCCGCATTACATGAATGCATCGACAAAATTTATAAACTAATTTTTACGCTGTGAAAACAGAGTATTTTTCTGGGGAAAAGCTATGGGCTTTAAGCTTAAAAAGAAAGGCAGCAGTCGGGTTGCGTCCGAAAAATCGGATGTTAATTTTATTGCAACAATCCAGTCAAGAATTGAGCAGTTTGCCGGTTTATTTGGGGAAAGTGAAAAGTCCAAGCCAATCCTATATGCAGCAATTTTATGTTTTGTTCTTGCATTAGTTTCTCTAGCCTATTTGTTCTATAACGTTCCACGTCATAACCAGTTAATTCGAAGTCTTGGGGAGTTACGTTTGTTATCTCAAACGATTTCTAAGCAAGCAACTGAAGCAACTGAGTCTGGCTCTCAAGAGGCAATCACCAAGCTACAGCAGTCTCAAAAAGACTTTAACGAAAACTTACTTGAGATTGAAAATATTCACGGTAAGTCGACTGATGAATATCAAAAAGTTCAAGTTATGTGGACTGAACTTTCAAAAAACATCGATTTGATTTCAGCACATCAAAAAGTCCTTAACCAGCTATATGACACCAACATCTCTATTAGCGAAACCGTTCCTGAGATTCAGGCAGAATATAACTTGATGGTTGACCAAATGGCGCGTCAAGGTTTGCCAAGTAGTCAGGTAATTATTGCTAAAAACCAGGTATTTATCGCTGAACGTATTTTACGTTCTATTAACTCGGTATTAAGTGGTACTGATGGTAATGTATCGACTAGCGATTTTGGTGTAGACATTGATACGTTTGGTACGTATCTAAATGCTGAACTTAATGGTAATGCTGAATTGGGTGTTGATCGTATTGCAGATCCGGCTTTACGTGAATCATTAGAAAGTATTAAATCTGAATATGACAAAGTCTTAAAATCTGCTGCTGCCACGGTATTAAAAAATGGTAACCAGATTGTCAATGTTCGTCAGGCATCTTCTCAGATCTTCTCTAAATCAGATGTGATGTTAGATAACTTGGGGCATTTATCTGATGTAGCAAGAAAGAACTGGCTTACTTTATTGTTAGGCGCGGTGCTAATCAGTTCTTTAGCAGGCTTAATCTTCTCTGTATTTAAATTGATCACATTACGTAGTGTGATGGATAAACAACGTGTTACTCGATTACAAGACGAATATGACCGTAACCAAAACGCGATTTTACGTTTACTTGATGAAATCGCCGATCTTGCAGATGGTGACTTACGTTCATATGCAACCGTATCTGAGGATTTTACGGGAGCGATTGCCGACTCGATTAACTTCGCGATTGACCAACTACGTGACCTTGTATCTCGTATTCATGAAACCTCTCAAGAGGTTGCTCGCTATACGCAAGATACGCAAAGTATTACTAACCAATTGGCAGAAGCGTCTGAACATCAGGCTCAAGAAATTGCTGGTGCATCAACAGCAATGAATGAAATGGCGCAATCGATTGACCAAGTATCTTCAAATGCATCTGAATCTGCTGAGGTAGCAGAACGTTCGGTACAAATTGCCTCTAATGGTGCGCAAGTGGTAAACCGTTCAATTGAAGGTATGGATACAATCCGTGAACAGATTCAAGAAACGTCTAAACGTATTAAGCGATTAGGTGAGTCGTCACAAGAAATTGGTAACATTGTATCGCTCATTAACGACATTGCCGACCAAACAAACATTCTTGCATTAAACGCAGCAATTCAAGCATCTATGGCGGGTGAAGCAGGCCGTGGTTTCGCCGTGGTTGCCGACGAAGTACAGCGTCTTGCAGAACGTTCAGCTTCCGCAACAAAACAGATCGAAACACTGGTTAAAACGATTCAGACAGATACAAATGAAGCTGTTATTTCGATGGAACAAACCACTACTGAGGTTGTGCGTGGAGCGAACTTGGCAAAAGATGCGGGTATTGCTTTGGATGAAATTCAAAAAGTATCGGGCGACTTGGCTAACTTAATTGCTAGCATTTCTGATGCAGCAAAACTTCAATCTGCATCTGCCAGCCACATTGCCACCACCATGACAGTCGTACAAGAAATTACTTCACAAACGACCACTGCAACTTTCGATACAGCGCGCTCTGTTTCTGAATTAGCAAACATGGCAGAGTCATTACGTGAATCGGTAACGGACTTTAAATTACCTGATTAAATTGGGGATGAGAATAGCTGTTCCTATAATCGCTATTCTTCTAAAAAGTATTACAACACCAGATAAATATTGGGGAAAACAGCTATTTTTCTGGTGTTGACTCTGTCGTTTTTCTCCATTTTGGAGACAAGCAAAAGAAGCCTTTGCTATGAAAGAAATATTAAAAACTTTAACTGAAGCAATGATGCTACCGGAAGATAGCTATTCTCAACAAGATGATGAATTCCTTGAAATTTTTGTCGAAGAGATTGAGGAAATTTTTGTTGAATTACAATCTTTGATTGACGAATGGATGCAATCTGAAAATATTGCTACGCTTACCGAAATCCGCCGTTATTTTCATACATTGAAAGGTTCTGGCCGGATGATTGGTGCAAAATCATCTGCTGAGCTTGCTTGGACTGTAGAAGATACGCTGAATCGCGTAATCAATCAGAGTCTCGGATTAACTCCTAACATCCAACAATATGTTCAGTTGGTATTTAAGTTCTATTTCTTTAAGTTAGTAGATGACTTTAAATCTAAAAAAGATCATACCTTAGACTTTAGGCCTCTTATTTTATTAGGACAACAATTACAACAACAGCAAAGTATAGAACCCGCATTAGATGAACTTTTATTATTATCAGATACTCTTACTGCTGAAACTCAAACTGGTTTAGAAACGAATGACTTCGAACCAGAGTCAACTAATGTTTTAACTATTGCCACTCCAGAGAGTGTTATAGAAACTGAACAGACTCTTGCTGAAACCTTAATTTTATTTATGGAAGAGGCAGAAGAGCACTTAGCGACGATTGACCAATTTTTAGAACAAGAAATACATCAGCATGAAAGTTATAATGCTTTAATACGTGCGCTACATACGTTACGTGGCAGCTCTGCTATGGCTCATGTAGAACCAATATTTGATGCCAGTACCAAAGTTGAGCATTTATTTAAAATACTATTACAAGAAGAGCTTTCTTCTCATTCAGAAGAAATTTCATTACTTCGCGATTACCGCGAGTTTATTCGAAATTGTTTAGATTCATTGGCTAGCCATTGTTCTACTGAGCAATTGGAATCTGATCTACAAAAATTTAATCAGATTTGGGATGCTTATATGGAGCAGCATGGTGAGCATCCAAGCCCGCTCATGCCTCCACATGGTTTAGTGTCTCAGCTATTGCAGTTAGATGTTTCAGAATTGCTTGATGCAGAATTAGATTTTGAGAAGGGAATACGAACCGAGTTTCCTCATTATCTTGAACGCTTAAGTGAACAAGCAGATGTGTTGTTGCAACATACTCAGTCGCAGGCAATGGTGGGTTTATATGAATATACTAACCAGCTCAAAGACAGCTATAAGGTATTGCTTGAACGACCTGATTTATTGCAATTGGATTATGTTTTTGAAATTTATCAAAAAGCACACCAACAATTAATTCAGTTATTTGATGCCTTAGCTGCGGGACAAAGAGTAAGTATTATTGAGCAACATCAAAATGTCTTGGAAGAACTAAAACTATATACTCAACATATTCCGAGTCTTAATGTTGAACCATTAGAAACTCATCAGGAAATTATTGAATCAACCTTTAATACTGAAGTTGAACAAACAACGAATGAACCTCTAGTATCAGCAGAAAATGTATTCACTGATCAGATCTTAATAAGTCAAAGTGTACAATTAGATCGACAGTTCATTTCGACTGAACAGGTAAACCGTAATTTTGATCCAGATCTATTAGATATTTTTCTTGAAGAAGCTGATGAGTTGCTTGAAGGAATGGATACAGATCTTAATATTTGGGTTAATGATCAAGAAAACTTTGCAGCTCTTAATAATCTGATGCGTTATTTGCATACCTTAAAAGGTGGGGCAAATATGATTCAGGCAAGCTATATTGGTTTAATTGCACATGAGTTAGAAAGTATTTATGAGCGCTTAATTCAAAAACAGTTGATAGCTTCGTCTGCTCTCATTGATGTTATTCGACTAGTTCAAGATGACTTGGCTGACCGTCTTCAAATAGTACGTGAACAGCATCTAGATTATGCTGCTTCTCATACTATTCAAGCGCTTAAAAATGCAGGCCAAGTATTTGATTCTCGTATTAAAGAAGTGCAAGCAGAATCTGAAACCTATGTTATACCTGAAGTAAATTTTGCAGAATTACCACAAGAAACGATAAATAATACAGCGTTAATCTTCAGTGAGTTAACTTCTGAGTCTGAGCAGATTGCTGAGTCTAATAATCAACTTGTTGAGCAAACCGACTTACAAGTTCTCAATGCTGACCAAGGCTATACGGAAAATCTTCAAGATCAGGATATTAGCTCTGTTGTTGAGCAGACATTCATGGAGGAAGCGGCTGAACTATTAGAAACGGCCGATCATCTATTAAAACAATGGTTCGAGCAGCGTACTAACCGTAGTATCTTGCTTCAGCTACAAAGGGCTGTGCATAGCTTGAAAGGCGGTTCCCGTATGCTGGGACTTGAAACCGTGCAAGCGATTGCTTATCAGCTTGAGAATGCTTTTGAACAATTTGCACTTCATCATTTCAGCTCAAATATTTATGACAACTTATTAGAGAGTGCTATTTTCTGGTTAAAAGAGGCAATTTTTAAACAAAATTATCAACACTTCGATGGTTTACAACAAAGTCTGGAAAATATTCAGTTCATTGAAACAGCAATTCAAATTCCTAATAAGTTAACTCGAACTGATCTATTCAGCACAGAACCTGTCATAAGTTTTGTGCAAGGTGACGGTACAGAGCCACCGGCAATGATGGGTGCGTGGGAACAAACACAACGTCTTGATCAAAATAATGAGATGATTCGAGTCTCGGCAGATTTAATTGAAAAAATGATTGACCTGTCTGGCGAAAATTCAATTAACCGTTCGCGAATTGAAATGGATTTAAGCCAATTTGGCCATACGCTTGCAGAAATGGAATTGGCTATTCAACGACTTGCAGATCAGTTGCGCCGAATGGAAGGTGAGTTAGAAACTCAAATTATTGCAAAACACGGTATTGAAAACTCTCGGTATACGGAATTTGACCCTTTAGAGATGGATCAATATTCTTCATTAAATCAGTTGTCAAAATCTCTTGCCGAATCTGCATCAGATTTAGTGGATTTTAAAAATACATTGTCGGAAAAGATCAGAGACACTGAAGGTTTATTGGTTCAACAATCACGTATTCAGGCTGAGATTCAAGAAGGTCTCATGCGAACACGCTTAGTACCATTCTCTCGGTTGCTGCCTCGTTTACAAAGAATTGTGAGACAGACTTCTACTGCGTTAAATCGACCAGCAGAGCTTTTCGTGAATAATACTGAAGGTGAGTTGGACCGGACAATGTTAGAGCGTTTGGTCACACCACTTGAGCACATGCTTAGAAATGCAATTGACCATGGTTTAGAAGACCGTGCGCAACGTGAGCAAGCGCAAAAACCAGAAACTGGACGCATTGAACTGAATATTCATCGTCAAGGTACAGAGGTTGTCGTTACATTTAAGGACGATGGACAAGGTATTGATATCGAGAAGGTTCGTCAAAAGGCATTAGTGTCTGGTTTGATTAACTCGGAACAAGTATTAGAACATCAAGATATTTTACAGCTGATTTTCCATCCTGGTTTAAGTACAGCCGATCAAGTCACTCAGATTTCAGGTCGTGGTGTAGGACTAGATGTAGTACAAAGTGATATTAAGGCCTTAGGTGGCCACGTGAGTGTCGACTCTGTCTATGGGCAGGGCACTGTCTTTACCATACGTGTTCCAACTACGGTAGCTGTTAGTGATGCCTTAATGGTTAAAGTTGCTGATCAGCAATTTGCAATCCCATTGGCTCAAATTGATCGAATTGTGCGGGTTTCACCAGCCTCATTAGAACAATATTTCGGAAGTGCACAAGAGTTCTTTGAATTTGAAAATAAGCGCTATCTATTACGTTATTTATCTGAATTTGTTGGTAATCAACCCATTCCGCGTTTAAGTGGAATGATGTATTCATTACCAGTATTAATGATTAAAGCAAATAATGGACAAACTGTTGCATTATTAGTCGACCAACTGATTGGCTCACGTGCGCAGATTGTAGTTAAACCAGTCGGACAGCAATTCTCTAGTATTGGGGCAATTGCGGGAGCAACTATTTTAGGTGATGGCCAAGTTTGTCTAATTTTAGATGGACAAAATATTGCTCGCCAAATTCAATCTACCCAACGGCATAAGTCGCTTAATGAAGCTATCTATAGACAACGTGAGTCTGATGAACGCCGTCTCATCATGATTGTAGATGACTCGGTAACTGTGCGTAAGGTCACGTCTCGATTACTTGAACGTCAGGGCTATGATGTAATCACCGCTAAAGATGGGGTCGATGCAATTGAGCAATTGGAAAATATTAAACCAGATCTGATGCTGCTTGATATTGAAATGCCACGAATGGATGGCTTTGAGGTTCTCAATCTTGTTCGTCATCATGATCTACATCAAGATATGCCAGTTATCATGATTACCTCAAGAACTGGCGAAAAACACCGTGAACGAGCATTTGCTTTAGGGGTTAATCAGTACATGGGTAAACCTTTCCAAGAAGAAGACTTACTTCATAATATTGATGCGTTATTCATGGCATTTGAAGGGGGACTTGCCTAATGAAAAGTAATATAAGTACATCCTTAATTAATGAAATGGACCAGCAAGAGCTCCAGCATTTAATTACTGTCTCAACTGGTTTTATTGATGCATATATTATCGAGTGTCATCAGCAAGTGCCGATGCTATTGCCACAAAATATAGTGTTATCTGCTATGGATGTTAAAAATGGCATAAAGCACATTGAATGGCATGATGTAAAACTCCCTGTTTATTCGGTTCACAATGAAATTGATTCGCGAGCAGTAGCACTAGTCATTGAAAGTGAAGATATTAGCCAGCGTTTTGCATTGATGTGTAAATCAATGCCAGTTTCAGTCCGTTTGCGTATTTCTGAAGTCGTAGATGAGAATGAAGATATACAAGAGTCTTTGAAGCATTCAACTGTATTTAAATATGTACGTATGGACAATCAACGCTACCATGTGCCTAACCTGCAATATATTCAAAATTCTCTTCATTTATAAAAAAAGGAACTCATTTTGAGTTCCTTTTAAATTTTTACTTAGCTAATAAATTTTCTAAAATTTGCTCATAAATATCAGTTAATGGATCAAGGTCATGTACGTCAACATGTTCATTAATTTGATGAATTGTTGCGTTAAGGACACCTAATTCTAATACCTGTGCGCCTGTTGGAGCAATAAAACGGCCATCAGAGGTACCACCGCTTGTTGAAAGCTCAGTTTCAGTACCTGTTACGTTCAAAATAGCTGTTTGTGCTGCATTAACGAGTTCACCGACTGGTGTTAGGAACGGTAAACCAGAAAGATTCCACACGATTTCATACTGTAAACCATGTTTATCTAAAATTTCGTGTACACGTTGTTTAAGTTGCTCTGCTGTCACTTCTGTTGAATAACGGAAGTTAAAAGTAACTTCTAATGTTCCAGGAATAACATTTGTTGCGCCAGTTCCTGCATGGATATTTGAAATCTGAAATGAGGTTGCAGGAAAATATTCATTTCCATTGTCCCAAACCGTTTCGCATAGTTCTTCCAAAGCTGGTGACGCTTCATGAATTGGATTACGCGCTAAATGTGGATAAGCTACATGTCCTTGCTTACCTTGAACCTTTAATACGGCATTAAGTGAGCCACGACGGCCATTCTTAACAATATCACCCAGTTTATGAGTACTTGAAGGTTCACCAACCAAACACCACGTCATTTTTTCATTACGTTTTTCAAGCGTCTCAATAACTTTAACCGTACCATTAACAGCAGGGCCTTCTTCATCAGAAGTAATTAAAAAGGCAATTGAACCTTTGTGATCAGGATGCTTTGCTACAAAACGTTCAGATGCGACGACCATCGCTGCAAGAGCTGTTTTCATATCGGCGGAACCACGACCATATAATTTGCCATCGCGGATTTCCGGTGCAAATGGATCTGAATTCCATGCTTCTAATTTACCTGTCGGTACTACATCAGTATGACCCGCAAAGCAGAATACGGGTTTTTCAGTTCCGCGGCGTGCCCAGAGATTATCAACTTCACCAAAACGCATTGGTTCAATATGGAAACCGATTTTAGCTAAACGGTCGGCCATGATGGTTTGGCAGGTGTGATCAATAGGAGTAACAGAAGGTTGTTGTAACAGTTCTAAGCTAAGCGAGAGAGTATCTGAATGGTTCATACCGAAAATTGCGTGCTGATCAGGTGAAATATAGTCCGATATAATAGGGGAATCTCTACGGGATGGGTATGTAAAAATAAAAAAACCTTATCGGGAAGATAAGGTTTTTTAAGTGATGACTCTAACTTACATTTTATCTTGTGTTTTTTCAGCAGTATTCGTTACAGCATCACCTGCTTTAGAAACATCTTTACCAAAACCTTTAAACGTATTACAGCCTGTTAAAACAACAGCAATCATTACAGAAGCAGCTAAAACTTTTTTCATCATTTTCTCCGTTTAAATTTAATAATGAAGTAAATTTAGATTAAAAAACAAACGGAAAAAGAAACATGACTGTTTAATAGTAAAAACGTTATTAAATGTTTCTAGAAGCTTAAAAAGTTATTGTTAATTCTTTTAATTTTTACCAATTAGTATGGGTTTGACTTAAAGTTTAAGTATGCAGGGCATCTATACATATAAAACATGACCTCTTCACTACTTTTACAATATAAACCATCTGTCCACCAATGCGCTGAAACCGAACTAGGTTTTTGATTTGGACACAACCATTCGTGCCTTTCTAATCGATAAAAGCAAGAGTGTGGAATGGTAGTACCCCAATATCCTAATCGACGCTTTAAATTTATCCAGTCTGGCAATGATTGTTGCAAATTTAACTGTAAAGGAAGATAGAGCTGTCCTTTTAGAACGGCAAAACGTTGTTCGATCTTAAAATCTAATGCTTCAGTAAACTGAAATTGTTTGTTAGTAAAATGATAAAGCTTTTTGCTCAGAGTATCCTGACGATTCAACCCAATCCATTGTTCTAAATATAAATCTGCTTCACCTAAATAGTATTTTAGCGCGACTTCCCAATGTTCAACTTGTTGAGTTTCTTTATTTAAAATTAAGAAATCTAACTCGCCTAAAGTTATTGCTCCTTCAATTTTTTGAATACTATGGCCCAATAATTGATACGGATGATAACCATCTTCTTGCAGCCAGAACCAAAGTAAATTTTCAAAGCGTAAACCTAAGCGCGTACTTTTAAGTTGAGATAAAAACTGGATTAATGGTTCTGGGGACTGATCAAGTTCTTTTAAACGTGGTAAATAATTTTGAAAGTGTCTTTCCCATACTTCGCTTGGATGCAATTTAAAGTCGTGTTGTATAGAAAAACTTCTTGGTAATTTGCAAAGTAAATTGGGGCTAGCGATACAAAAAGCCAACTGCCGCACTATAGGATGTTGAAATTGAAGCCATGGTTCGAAATAGGAAGTTTTAACTGAGGCAATATTCATATATTCAATACTCGAAGTAATTCATCCTAATTTCATAAGGGATCAACAAACAATATAAGAAAAACACTTTATACTAACGCTAACAGCAGGTTAAGGTTTATATATGCGAACATTGTTCTGGCGCTCTTTGGTCGTGATTTTTATCACGCTAGGCATTATTGGAGCAATTTTACCAGGTATGCCAACAACAGTGTTTTTGATTCTGGCTGCTTGGGCGGCTTCAAAAGGATGGCCACAAATGGATGCTTGGTTATTAAATCATCCTAAATATGGCCCAACATTACGTGATTGGCGAGCCAATGGTACAGTGCCACGTAAAGCGAAGTGGATTGCAAGCATAATGATGGCAATCAGTGGCCTGTTAATGCTATTTACTTCAGCACCGCTTTGGGTCAAGGTTTTTACTGATACTACCATGTTCATCGTTGCAGTTTGGTTATGGTTACGACCTGAGCCAAAAAGTGAAACTGCGCGTAGATAAAAGAAGATTGGGAACCTTTTATTTTTGGTGCAAGACAACCTCTTCCTATAAATTTTTACTTAAACTCAAATATTTGAGTTGATATAAGAGAGTAAGTTCAATGTCTCAATTTAAGCTCGAAGATGCCGATGTCCTCATCGATTTGGCAAACCAAACCTTAACTTTGCCTAAACATAATAAGTTTTATGTCATCTCTACTGGAAAGAACGGAATTGGTGAGCAAGAAAACACGGGTAAAACTCCACGTGGATGGCATAGAGTTGCAAAAAAAATTGGTGCCGAATCTCCTCAAAATGCAGTTTTTATTGCGCGTAAGCCAACAGGGGAGGTTTATAACGCTGAACTAGCAGCACAATTCCCTGAGCGAGATTGGATACTGTCCCGCATTCTTTGGTTAGACGGCTTAGAAGAAGGCTTTAATAAAGGCGAAGGCCACGACACCATGCAGCGTTACATCTATATTCATGGGACTCCAGACACTCAACCAATGGGTGTGCCAATGTCGCATGGCTGTGTCCGAATGCGTAATGAAGAAATCATTGAGTTATTTGATTTAGTGGCTGAAGATGCATTGGTTTATTTATCTGAGCAATCTTTAACCTGAAAGCGAGTTTTATCTATTATTGATTAGCTATGCAAATGTCGAAAAAAATGAAATAAGTGTTTAAATAAAATACAAAAAATTGTTTTTTACTTAATAATGACTTATTTTTAATCATTCATTCGCATTTTTTTGAAAAGTTATCGAAAAGCGTTTGACACCTGTTAAAGATTCTCTATAATGCACCTCACAAACGATGAAGACGTTAAGGGCGCTTAGCTCAGTTGGTAGAGCGTCTGCCTTACAAGCAGAATGTCGGCGGTTCGATCCCGTCAGCGCCCA